>CAZCVY010000413.1:0-4278 GCA_964501985.1 uncultured Acidobacteriota bacterium
CCCCGACACCATGGGTCTTTGGGGGCCTGGGGCTCTGCAATCGGGCATCGATGAGGAATACATGATGTGGTTGCGGGAGCGCATTGCCAAGGCCGCCGTGGAAGCGGCCCAGTCGATGCAGCCCGCGCGGCTCACGCTCGGGCGCGACGATCATCCCCTGCTCGCGCTTTTGCAATCTGACAGCAGGCCTCCTTATGTGAAGGACCCCTATCTTTTCGTAATGCATCTCGCCGCCGCGGCAGGCGGGAAGCCTATTGCCAACTTGGTTAATTGGAGCGACCACCCTGAGACATTGGGCGGAAAGAACACGGAAATTACCGCCGACTACCCACACTGGTTGTGCCAATACGTGGAAGCGCGTTTGGGTGGAACGGCTATTTTTCTGAATGGGTCGATCGGCGGGCTGCTTTCCACCAATGGCAGTGCCGTGGCGCTCCAGGATCCGGGCACGGGTGAAGTGGCCGCGGACGACACGTGGCGCAAAGCCGAGCTTGTGGGAAACACCGTTGGCCAACTTGCCGAGCGCGCCGTGAAGGCCGGGGAAGAATCCAAGGTGGATTTCATCGCCTTCCGCGGCGCCACGCTTTTTGTGCCCCTGCACAACGATGGTTTTCGCGTCGCGAACGCCGCGGGAGTCTTCGGCGGGCGCAAGCCTCTCTACACGAACGGCCAGCTCGATCGGTCGACCGTGGAAAAGGAAGTTCCCGGCATGGGCAAGCTGAAAGTCTCCACGGGCCGAGGCCTGCGAACGGAAGTCAGCTATATTCGCCTCCTGATGGGCACGCATTTGGTAGCGGAAATCGTGACGGTGCCCGGCGAGGTCTATCCTGAGCTCGTGAACGGCGGCATCACTCGCTATCCCGGCGCCGACTATCCCGACGCGCCATTTGAGCCCGCCATTCGCCCGCACCTGAAGAGCAAATACCAATTCATTTTTGGACTTGCCAACGACGAACTCGGTTACATCATTCCCAAAGCCGAGTTTGACGATCAGCCGCCCTGGCTGCGGAATAAGAAAGACCGCTGGTACGGAGAGGTCAATTCCACAGGGCCGGACATCGCCGGCGCCGTCACCAAGGCGCTCGTCGGGATGATCGAAGGAAAGCAGTAGGCAGAAGGCAGTTGGCGGAAAGCAGAAGGCGGCCCTGGAAGTGTGATATTGACCCCCATGGGTACGAAAGCCCGCGTAGCGGGCTTTCGCCTGGAGTTTCTACATTTCGGATGTGGTTTCGCCGCTCCGGCCCCATCACAGCCCATCTCCAGAAGCACAGTTAGGCCGTTTACCGGCAACTTGGCTTGTCATTATGCGCCAAGCAGTCTACGCAGGGGTCGGATCAGCTATACCGGTCATCTGTGATGATTCATCACGAGCCATTCCTGATGTGTCTTCTCATCGGACCTTATTCTGAGTGCGCGTGGCTCATCGGGTTCCCGCGCCGCATGACCACTGTCGTCGGTTTTGGTATGTGCCTTGCCCAAACTAAAATGTCCTCCAGCGCGAGGGCTGAATTAGTGTTTGCAATGGTCTATGTTGAGTTACACTTTGCCTTCTCGGAGGTGCATCGGCGGATTCGGGTTAGGAAAAGGACGAAAACCAGGTAAAGACAAACGGGGGGCATCACGTGCGAACAAACCGACCATTAGTAATCCTGCTGTGCTTCTTTTGCCTTGCATCTTGGCCAACGTTGGCGCGGGCGCCAAAGAAAACGCCCGCCACGAAGACGGCAATTGACGGGGCGGACACGCTGGCTTTGGACAAGGAAGGACATCTTTTCGTCGATGAGCTGTGGGGAGATAAGGTGTGGGTCATTGACTTGCGCAGGAAGACAATGGCAGTCGTCGCCGGAAACGGCAAGGAATGTTGTTACAAGGAAGGAGCGAAGGCGACGGACGTAAGCATTGAATCCCCTGTGGCACTCGCGGTGGACCTTTCAGGCCAGCTATTCATCGGTGATCAGGCCAATGTGCGCAGGGTTAATTTGAATTCGGGATTGATCTCAACCGTCGCCGGAGACGGAAAATCAGGCGATACAATCGAAGGCGCGTTGGTCCTATCCACAAGCTTTCAGAGGATAACGGGGCTCGCGTTCAGTTCCCAAAGGCAAATGTATATTGCGGACGATATCCAGGGAAAGGTGTTCAAGGTTGATGATAGAACAGGGAGAGTCTTCCACGTCGCGGGCAATGGAAAGCAAGGTTTTGCCGGCGATGGCGGATCAGCCGTAAATGCTAGTTTCCGGTTTATTGAATCGATTGCTTTTGATGCCGCGGATAATCTGCTGATCGCGGACTCCGTAAACTGCCGGATCAGGCGAGTTGACCATCAGACCGGCGTAATCGACACCATTGCAGTGACGGGTGGACCGGAACAGAATTGCCCCCCTCCTCCGGGCACCAACCCGCTCTTTCCTTCGACCGAGGATTTGGCACTGAGCTCCCGTGGCGACATTTATTTTCTAGAAACCCCTTTTAATGTCGTAGCACGCGTGAATCCAAAGTCTCAGACTCCGGTCATTGTTTTCGAGGGTACGGGAAGAGGGTTTGCCGGCGATGGCGGACCCGTGGCAGCAGCGCAATTTGACGGTTTGTCGGGGCTGGCGGTCGATGCAGAAGGAAATCTGTTTGTCGCGGACTGCGCCAACAAGCGTGTACGGCGAGTCGATGCCCGGACCGCAGTCATCACGACCGTCGCAGGCAACGGGCTGCCACACACTATCCACCCCCAAGAATAGCCGTACAGTGACCGGTTCGAATCACGCCCCGCGCGCAGGATTCTTTCACCTGCTGCGCGCGGAAAGCGTTCGTAAGCCCGGCCTCGGATTGGCGTGCGAATGTATGCTCGGTGAATGCTCCAAGCACTCACTTCCCTTAGCCAAGCCTGTCGGTTAGGGCTCAATACCAATGCGGTCATTCACGGCGCCGCGAAGACGTTGTTTGCATCCAAGGGATGTCTCTGTTGTCTGCACAGAGACGTGACCTAGCAGGAATTGGATCTGGTCCATTTCGCCGCCTGCCGCGTGACACAACCGGGCACAGGAGCGGCGGAGGTCGTGCGGGGCGAGATTAGCAAGATTAAGCTTCGCAGCATACTCCTTGACGCCATGCCACACGACCCTCTCTGTCATACCGTCGCCCCACCTTTTCCCAGCCCTACAAACGCAGCGAAAAACCCTTCCAGTCGCGATGCCAGTCGCCGAGGGTTTTCTTGACCTAGTCTGGAACTGGAACTGTCCGAATATCTCCACCCTTTCCGACCAAGTCCACGATAGCCCAGTGATCTTCGCGCCGTTGGAGGAGGTCATACGTCAGCTCGGCGAGTTCCCGACGTCGAAGCCCACAGCCCAGCAGTACGGCGAGGAGCGCTCGATCGCGCTTACCTTTGAGAGTCTGTGTTCCTGGCGACTGCCACAGACGGCGAGCCTCCTCCGCTGTCAGCCAATTCCCGAGTCGAACACCGATTTTCTTTGCCCCTTTAACTCGTTGTATCCCAGCGGCAAGTTCCGGGCTTAGCAGTCCGGAGTCGGCAGCTTCATAAGCGAGACGGCGTACGGCGGCACGCCGGACGTTGATTGTGCCTGGCGCAAGTTGGCGACTTTCGAGGTCAATTCGGTAGCGCGTAACGACGGTCTTGCTGAACGACAGCCGGGGCTCGGAACAATACCAGGTAATGAATCCGTTGATGGAATGTCGATAGCCGCGTTCCGACTCCCGTGACCGCAGGCTGCCTAAGACCGCCGCTTTCGCTTGATCCAGGCCGGGCAGTCCAAGCCTTGCTTTCGGTCGATGGCAGCCTTTTCCAATGCTCTTTTGATTTTTTCTCATGGACAGCCGCCTCCTCGACGGCTGCCATGAAGAGTAGGTCCGGTCAATGCTCGATTTCTAGGTAGACGGGTGTGCGGCCTACATATCACGACTAGGAGGCCTTGAATGGAAGCGAAAGACGGCAAGACCGCCTTCCACTTGGATGGTAAGTCGCTAGCCTTGATCGGAAATGCCTCGACCCAAGCGGGTGACTGTTGGGGCCGGCAGGATGATGACGGGCCGGGGCATTTTCGATAAGGAGACTAGGAGGAAGGCGCTGGCTTTTGCGGCGGACGCGCCCCCTGTAACCTTATATATGGAGATTGAATGGCGTTTTCGCCGTTTCTTCGCTTTAGGCTAGTTTGGAAGAGTGCTTTTGCGTGAGGTAGGGGCGGCATGGCAACGTCCTATTATGCCCCAGTTTGAACTGCGGAAGGAAGGTAAATCGGCCCGGTGCCGAACACGCGAAGCGTCCGC
>CAZCVY010000414.1:0-4278 GCA_964501985.1 uncultured Acidobacteriota bacterium
TGACAATGGGCGTCAGGCGGCTGACCAGCAGAAACAAGTCCTCGGGCATGTCCCGCCGGCCTTCGGCAGCCCGCGCGGCGAGGAATTCGGCCAAAATGCCCGAGGCTGGCGTCACCGCCGGCGCCCCGCGGGCTTCACGGCAATCCCCATCATGTTTGGTGCGCGACACCTCGATGTCACTATCTTGTTTGATTGGCAGCGCCGCCGATTTGGTTTGCAACAACTCCATTTTGGTTGGCAACAACTCCATTTTGATCAGCGACAATTCCGCTTGGGTTGGCAAGAACTCTGTTTTGGTTGACGATAAGTCTGTTTTGGTGCGCAACTAGCTTGTGCTCCCGTGTTGAATCTTGGTGCTCCTTCGTCCGACGCGCCCCGCGCCGCACTCTCGACCCCAAACCAGGCAGGAGGTAGGCGGGGCATTCTCCGGTTCGCCCCCTCAGGCCTCGGACGGACAAATTGTCCACTTGCCCCCACGCGCCAAGCCCGTGCAGTCCCACTCGGGAGGATTTGGGACCTCCCACGATTAGCTGAGTGTCCAAAATTCCACTCCAGTCCCAGCCGAAAAAAAAGCTCGAAAAAAACCCGAAAAATTTCCGTCCTCAACCATTCGTGGAAGATCTTCAGTCATCGAACCGCAACAGGGCGGGATCGATTTCCGCCCGGTGCGCTTCGTACCAGCGATAGAGTTCGCCGATCGATTGGGTAAAGGCGGTGAATCGAAATCCGCCCATGTCCGCCAACAGGCGCCCGTTGTCGCCGCTGTACTCCATGCCGAGTCCGGGCTCGCGAATCAAGATCTCCGGATCGCGGTTCGAGACTTGCGCCACGATCTTCGCCAGGTCCGAAAGCAGCACCGGCGTGCCCGAGCAAACGTTGTAGACGCGGTGCGGCGCAGCATGCTCGATGAACCACTTGACGATCGCGGCAAGGTCATCGATATAGAGATAATCAAACCGCACGTCGCGGCGAAGAGTGATGGGCAGCCCGTGAATCACTCGGCAGCAAGCGTTGGAAATAAACCGCACCTGCCAGGCCTCGTACTTGCCGAAGACCGCGAACAGCCGCAGGTTGGTGACATTCGCCATCTGCTCGCAATATTTTGCGCAGATGTACTTTGAGAGCCCGTAGCCGTCGATAGGAACGTGCGCGTCAAAGTATTCCTCCCGCATGCGCGGCGCGTAGTAGCGACGGTCGTATTCAGCGCCCGAACCAAAGTACAGCATTCGCCCATAATGGCTGCGCTGGCGGACGAGGTTGAAAAAAATTCGGCAATTCTCCGCGAACAAATTCGCAGGCTCACCGGTCATGCGGTTTGAGCGCACAGTGGCGCAGTGCAGGACCACATCAAAGCGTCTGGACTCGAACAAGTGACGGACAGCTTCCTCATCGCCCAAATCGAGCTCTGCGCGTAACGGCGCGCTGAGATCATAATCGCACCGAAGCTGCTCGGCCAGGTTCCGTCCGATGAATCCCGACGCGCCGGTAATGAGTAGCGTGGTCACTGCGGCAGTTCGTAGAGCAAGATCAATTCATTCGCGAGCCGCAGCTTCTCCCGAATCTGTTGGGCGATCTCGTGCTGGGCGGCATAGGATGAAATCAGAATCGGCTCGGTCCGCCCCGCAAGACGCCCCGGCGCGAGGATCGGAACCCCGTGCAACTGCTGACCCTGGTACTTCGGGTTGGAATCGACGAAGGCCGCGATGTTCACCTTGCCCAACGAACTCATTGCCAGCAATCTCTGGGTGTGCAAGCCTGTTCCCCACACCAGGATCGACCGGCCACTCGCAGCAATCTCGTCGATCGTCTGCCGGACGCGGGCTTCGACTTCCTGGGATTTGCGAATATAGGTGGCCAGCCCCCTCTCGGTCTCTTCGTCGCGCACCCAGGACTTTTTCTCGAGGTCCGTTTTCTCGAAAACACCATAAACTGAGGCACACCAAGTTCCGCGGCTATATTCGAGGAGGAACCTGCCTCCGGAAAGAAATTGAAACCCTCGGGTTTGCATTAACGTCGCCAACGAAGTTAGGGAGAAAAAGTTTAGATGTCCCTCACTGAACTCCTGAAAGGGCGCATCATGGTTGCCTTCGAAGAGCGCGGCATCGGGTACGGCCAGGTACACCCGCCCCCGAGGGGCGAGCAGAGCGCGTATTTTATCGATTGCTCGATCGAGGTCGCGAATATGCTCCATTACGCCCAGCAGGAGCAGGACATCAAAGGACTTGTCGGGGTCGGGGATGTTGAAAATCGTGTGCACTCGAACGGAGATTCGATACACGTCCCAAGCTGCCTTGACGCAGCCCGGCGATGGATCAACCCCCTGGACGTTTTCATAGCCCTGTTCTCTAAGCAACGACAGCAAGTGTCCTGTGGCGCATCCAATCTCCAGAATCCGAGACCGACGATCAGGGATGTACCGGATGATACTTTTGGCCGCTTCCCGAAAGCGCAGATCCTCGTACTCGGTGCCCTGACCGCCACGGTACTCGTACTCATACTTGGAGTGATCACGATAGTACGCGTCGAAAACGGCTTGCGGCGGTATGCGATCGGCGAAGCCCGCCCCGCAGTCCTGGCACACCACCACGTCGTAGCCATCTAAGAGATTAATCTCGGAAAGTTGCTCGAACGACTGCGAATGAAGAAATCGGGAGTGCGAGCTGCCGCAGACCGGGCATAGCCGACGCTCATAGCACCGTAGGCTTTCTTTTATCTTAGAGGGCTCAGCCACCGTCGGGGGATCGTATATCACCCAATGTCCAACAATTCGGCATCTAGAAGACGCGAACGAAACACTTACCCTCAGCCCTGGAAATTGTAGGACTAACTCAACCTCAGATCAATCTCGGCTCAGAAGGCGGGACCGAGTCCACGCAGCAGGAGCGTTAAACCAAAGGCACAACATGGTTTCTTCGATATGAAAGATATCAAGTCGCTGCGAAAGCTCGTCAAGATAAGACGTCGAAGTCACGTAATCCGGATTGCGGTAATCGTGCCACAGGATGCACGCTGGATGCTCCCTGCGTGCCATTTGCAGGCCGCTTTCGGTATCCGCTTTGACGGTCGTAAGATCATGGCCACCATCTATGAAGACCAAATCAATTGAATCCTTCCAGGGCGAGAAGTCGAATTCTGTGGAGTCACCCGACAGCATGGTGATCTTGCCGCAGACAGAGCTTCCCAAAAAATCGAGTTTTTTTTGCGAAGCAAGGTGCACACGCGTCACTTCGGCATCGGCAGGATGCTGTATCACCGTGCTGGCGTGGTCTTCGTCCAGGTCAAGAGTGAAAATCTCAGCATCATCGGGAGCATTCAGAGCCAAGTTTAGCGTCGTACTACCCAGAAACGTTCCAAACTCGAAAATGCGTCGCGCGGCCACAATTCGACTGGCGGCGATGATCAAAAATGTCTCGAGCAACATGACGGGTCCGGGTCCGTGGCGACTCGGAATAGGAACCTTGATAATTCGGTCTAATGGCGGAGTGTCTATCAGGGTGAAAACCTTGTACGGGCGAATATGGTGCATGGCTGCTCCGTATTTTTAATTTCCCGGAACCTGGCGTATCGGCACTCCCAGCATGGTTCCGATGAGTCGTGCCGAGGCGGTCAGGGTCGCGGATTGTTTGGCGATCGCCCGACGATCATGTTCGCTTCGAACTCCTCTCGACTGAGGAGAGGCCACATGTCTTCCATTGGGCGCGAAACAATTGTGCCATCGGGTTGCACACTGGAAGTCACTCTCGGAGCCGTTGGCTGATCCGACGAGACGCTGACGGCACACACCAATGGCCCCTCGGACGACAACGCGTTGCAGACCTTTTCCCGGATGTTCTCGTGACTATCCATAAGCATCGTGGGTAGACCATAAGCGCCGGCAACTCGACTAATATCGGGCAATGTAAGATGGCTTGACGGCTCACTGCCGACAAAGCGCCCGTCGAAGTAATTGCGCTGCGTCGCCATGATCGATGCATACCCCCCATTGCACAAGACAAAGTACTTGATGGGAAGGTGAAGGCGGCGGACCGTCTCTAAATCCTGGATATTTAATTGAAATCCGCCATCACCATTCACGCAGATAGTTCTTTTGCGGCCACTCGCCAGACAAGCGCCGATCGAACCCGGCAAACCCGTACCCATCGCTCCCAATCCCGGCGCATTGACGAGCCTCTGGCCCGACTTTATTCGAAACGCTTGCATGAACATGTCGCTGCAAGGACCCGAGCTTCCTGGAACCAGTAGGTCTTCTTCGGTGGCAAGGTCGGACAGGACATCGAT
>CAZCVY010000415.1:0-1862 GCA_964501985.1 uncultured Acidobacteriota bacterium
ATCCCACCCAGCCGAGCGAAGTGCGCACCAGCCCAACGCCGGAGTCGTCCACGTGAAGGGTGTAAGCACAACCCAGGTCCACCGTCATCGCGGAGGGCGTGTCCACCACGAATTCGCCTGGTGGCGCCCAGATGTAGGCGTGAATCGTCCCGCGATCGAGAGCAACGCGCTTTAGTCCCGCGTTCATCGTCAGCAAACGCAGCCGCGTGCTCGGGTCCACCTCGATCTGGCCGGTATCGTCGGACTCAAGATGCGCTCGCGACCGGGGGTCGGTTTCGAGCATCTGACCAACGCCGAGACGGCTGGTTCCTTCCTTCCCATTAACAGCCTCCGGCCCGATTCGAGGCGTTCCTTCCACCTGAGACACATCCCAGCCCGCGACCGTAGCCGGGGCCGGCTTGCTCGCAGGCACCCGGTGGAGCAACACGACGATCAGCGCCACCGCGGCGGCTACCGTCGCCAGAGCGGGAAACAGCCCCATCCTCCATGGAAGGAATTTCCACCGCCAGCCGGGTGCGAGCTCGGGAAACTCCGGCGCAGGGCGATTGTGCTGAAACTCTCCCAGCAACGTTTCCAGCCGCTGGATTTCAGGATCCGGCTGGCCCGATCCATCCCACAAGTAGTCGTCGCGGCTTGCCAGTGGGTCGTTTTCCGCTCGATGATTCCCAATACTCATGTTTACGGCGTCTCCAATTCGGGCCCCTGGGTGCTTGAGTTCGTGCCGAGCTTCGCGCGGAGCTGCTGCATGCCGCGATGAAGATTCACGCGAACCGAGCCGTGCGTCAGCCCCGTGCGCGAGGCGATCTCAGGGCCGGTCATGCCCTCGACCAGGCGCAGAATCAAGGTCTCGCGATAGGCATCTGGTAGGGCTTTAATCGCTTCGAGAACCGCGGCTGCCGGGCTGTGGTGATCGGCGCTCGCACTGGGGTGTTTAGTGTCGTTCTCTAACGTCTCATCCGCCAGTTGATCTTCGGGCACCGAGTGCCGGTGAAAGTCATTCGCGCGATTGCGAGCGATGGCCGCCAGCCACGCCCCAAAGCTTCCGATTTCCCGCAGCGTTGACAGGCGGCGGAGCGCCAACAAGAAAACATCCTGAACGAGGTCGTCCACCTCGCCGGCCGGCACCTTGGCAAGCAGCACCCCGTGGACCATGCGCGCGTAACGGTCGTAGAGGCGGCCGAAGGCGACTCGGTCCCCGCGGCGAGCGGCAGTGACGAACTGCGCATCCTCGGTGAGTTCCGACAAGGATGGCTCCCTCATCGGCCGCGCTCCCAGGCCGATCGCGAGCAAGTCAAAACGGTCTCCTGTCCTCGAGGCCATCCGAAGCGAGTCCCCACCCGATCATAGACGCTTGAAGGAGAAAATGTGTTAACAAGCAGGTCAAGGCAGCGTCCACCCAAAAGTCCAACAGCCCGTTGGACAATGAACATCAACAACTGGTTGAACGGAAAGCTTGGGATGAAAGGGGAAGCAGATCCGGGAAGCCCGGCGCAGCAGTTTCCGATACTAATGCCCAGTCCCCTATTTTGCTTTCTGCGCTTTGATGGTCCGAGTGCTGTGAGCACCCTTCAGGGTGTGGATCAGGAAGCCGTCCGCACCCTGGAGCCATACCTCGGCCAGCACGTAGTCGGTTACATATTCCGTGTAGGACGGCGCGAAGTTCCCTACCACGTCGAACACGAGCTGGGAATCGGCGAGAGGCGGGTTCGGCTGCGCCAGCCGCTTGCTGAAGGGGACCGAGAATTCCTTGTGAGTCGATTCCTGCCGCAGCGTGATGTGACCATCGTCCTTTTGCACAACCGAGTATTCGCCTTTGGGAAGACTCGTTCCGCCCGACTGAAACGTGAACGGGATGGTAAAAG
>CAZCVY010000415.1:1962-4262 GCA_964501985.1 uncultured Acidobacteriota bacterium
GAGGCACTGATAGTCGAAAACCTGGTTCGGCGGGGCTCCGCCCTTCAGCCCCACCACGACGATCCGGTACTTGTTCATCAGGAATCGCGAGAGGTCGCTGACGTCGATCCCCTCGATGTTAACGGCGGCTACTGCCCAAGCCTGAGCGGGTTCGCTCAAATCCGTCAGGATCTTGATGCGCGGGTAAGCCTTCAAGGCGTTGGCCCAACGCTGGGTCAGGTATCGCAGCCGGGCCGCCTTACGCCCGCCGCCGATGGCCTGATGGTAAGCCAGCGCTTCGCCGAGCGCCGCCCGGATGGCCCACGGGTGCGTGCCGATGGCCTCGAATTTCCGGATGTCGTCATCCTGCTGTTCGGGGGCTGCCTGAAGGGGCCAGAACCGCGGGATCATTTCCTTGCGGACGTAGAGGCAGCCGTTGCCGATGGGCGCCAGCAGCCACTTGTGCAGACTAACACCGTAGGCATCGCACTCGAGGTCCCGCAGCTTGAAGGGAAATTGCCCCAGGGCGTGGGCGCCGTCAACAATGGTGACGATCCCCTTCGAGCGGGCGAGGCGGCAGATCCGCGCGACGGGGAACATTTGCGCCGTCAGGTTGGTGACGTGGCAGAAATGGAAAACCTTCGTTTGCGGCGAGATGGCTTGTTCGAAGCGGTGGTAGAGATCGTCCGCCGTCGTGGGGACCGGGAATTGCAGGCGGTGCACTTTGATGTTATCGCGCCGCATCCGCTGGTCCCACGTCGTCAGCATACGGGGGTAGTCCTGCTCGGTCGTGACCACCTCATCGCCAGCCTTCAGGTCGATCCCGTTCTGTACAATTTGCAGAGACTCGCTCGCGCCGCGCGTCAGGGCCATCTCCTCGGGGTCGCATCCAAACTCCTCGGCCATGCGCATGCGGATCGTTTGGATTCGGTCGGCAATAGGGCCCTGATAAAAAATGGGCGCCATGTTGATCATATCCATGTAGCGCATTTCGGATTCCAGCGCCACCCGCGGCGTCGGGCAGGTGAAGCCGTTATTCAGGTTGATGATCGTGCGGTCCAGCTTGAAATCCAATTGGATTTCCCGCCAGTAGAACTCGTCCTTGGCGACGTCTTCGGCCGATCTACCGGCGACCGATTGGGACGCTGCCAGGACGCGCTTAAGATTCAACTCCCGGGTGGCGGACGCAACCGTTCCGACCGCTCCGGCCGCGCGCAGAAATGACCGTCGACTCCACATTGAAGGCCTCATTAAAATCCCCCTTGATCTCCACTAGCGTGCATTTTTAGGGTCACTGGATGACGGAATGCATTGCTCAAGCTCATGTTGCGGCGAAATCATACGCTAGCTAATCTGATGATTCAAGTTTAGGTTCGAGCGAGAATGGCCACGCCAGCATCATGCAGTTCGACTTCCGCCGGAAGATGTGAATTGTTTTCGTGGGCCTAGTTGCATGGAGAGGCTCCGACCCACCGGCGGGCGCTCACCCTGACCGCCAACTCCGTCGAGCGCCGTTACCTTCGCCGGCGCCTTGCCGCGCGGCGGGGCCGCAACCAAACAGGGCCGAGAGCAGTCCGTCACATAGAATGTCTATGCGTTCAGAGCCTCTATTTACGCGGTCGCTGCATGCGGAGCCGAAAAATTCTTGCTAAAAAAACAAAAATTTACGGTATTGCAATGCAGAAATGGAAGGTCTGCCGTAAGTGCGCTTGAGCTTCAGAACAGAGCCTCAAGGTGTTCCGCGAAGGGGGCTTGTCCAGCGTGCAAACGGTTGGTGCGAAAGGGGGGACTCGAACCCCCACCCCTTGCGGGACCAGATCCTAAGTCTGGCGCGTCTGCCAATTCCGCCACTTTCGCAAGTTCCTACTCACTCTTAGTTTCAATAACTTATGCCGATATCGATTGTCCAGTAAATTTTCGAACCTACCGCCGGTGTGCCCAAGCCGCGAAGAAAGCCTCTATTGATAGGTCCGTTAAGACTGTGCGACCGAGAAGCGCCTAGCCGGTCACAGTCGGACATAGGCCATCGGCTTGAGAGGCGAGGACTCTCTGAGGGCAAAGCTAACTGACTGTGTTTTGAAGTAGATCAAGGCTGTATGCGACTCACCCGCGTGAAGGTCCAGATTATTTCTACCGGAGAATTCTGCGATCCCGAAGCTGACTCGAACTTTTCGAGCAGTTGCTGTCTCGGTGGCGCGAGGGCTATTTCTAATGCAGATATAAACACCGTTGGCTACGGAACAAGTCCACGGTGGCCTCGACCCGACTGAATGCGCAATAGAGCGGCGACGAGGGCGTCGATGTCCTCGCACGTATTGTAC
>CAZCVY010000416.1:0-4208 GCA_964501985.1 uncultured Acidobacteriota bacterium
GGGTTCGAATCCCACCCTCTCCGCCAGCCTAATTCCTTACTCGTATGTGGACTGATCCCCTCGTTTTTTTGTCTACCTTGGGTTACTTCCTCGCAACCCGGGGAGCAACCCTCTGTGAGCGCCGAATAGGTTGAACCAATAATCTACAGTTGAAGATGAACCAATCCCATGGCGAGTAGCGCCTGGGCTGCGATTCCGACCCCAAGGCAGGTGATAGCCGCGGCGGAGGCCGTCGGCAGCCAGCGGTTGATAAGCGGTCCATCGGTCGGCAGCCGAGCGAGCAGCCTTCGCGCATAGACCGTAACCAAGCCTATCGAAATCAGGACTGCGGCCAAACCCAGGCTGAAAGCCACGATGAGATAGAGCCCGAATGCTACGCGATGAAGCGATATGGCGCTCAACAAAACGACAAGTGCCGCGGGGCAAGGAACAATCCCGCCGGTTACCCCCAGGGTCACGAGTTGCCGGTAGGAGAACGGATGTTCGCCGCGGTGCGAGTGTCCAGATTCTTCTGGCTGGTCATGAGGGTGCTCGTGGGTATGCGAATGCGCGTGGTCACCACGGTGCTCAGGGGTGTGCACGTGCAGATGTTCATTGCCGCCATCGGCGTGGACGTGCGGGTGCTCATGGGGATGTCCGTGATCGTGGCTGTTACCCCAAGGGCCGTGGTGATGATGGTGTTCGTGATCGTGGCCTGCCAAGCGGCGCCGGAGCATATAGAGGCCGAGGAAGGCGATGGTTAACCCTGAGGCGATGCCCAGCAACGGATAGAGGTGGTCCGGCACAATATACCTCGACGCGTAAAGCGTGATGAGCCCCAGCGCGTAGACGCCTGCCGTGTGCGTCGCCGTTACGATCATTCCAAGGAGCAAGGCGTGGGCGGCCGTCCCCTGCGACCCCACCAGGTAGGCCGCCACGATGGTTTTCCCGTGTCCCGGCTCGAGCGCGTGCAAACCTCCTAGGGCGGCAGCGATCAGCGCCGCCGTAAGCAAGAACCAGAGCCCCCAATGGTTCGAGGCAATGAGGTCGGTGAAGGAGTTTCGCGGAGTGCCTTGTTTATTGGCTTCCAGCGTCAAGCGCGGTGCTGTCGCCGCGACAGGGGTGGCGGCTGGCGCTCCGTTCGTCGCCGCGGAGTTTGCGCCGGTGAAGCTATCTCGTTTCCCGGCCGGTTTGCCGGCCTGCGCCCGTGCCGCAAGACTCATTGCGTTGCCGCGCTTCGACATCACTGCGCCGGCATCAACAGTTGGGCCCAAACTATCGGACGCGCTCGACTTGCCATCCGCGGCCAAAACCTCGTCGAAGACAAACGTCATCTGCGCGGAGAGATCCTGCGGGGGGCTATTAATCAGATCAGTGGGGTAATTTGCGAGATCCTGGCTGCGCGAGACCCCGTCGGCTGTACTCATCGTCAACGTCGCACCGGGTCCGGCAGCCGCAACCACTTCCTTCCATCCCGCGCGATCCGGAAAGTTGTCATCGCGATAATCGAGTGTGCAAGGGCAGGCAAGTCCCGAAAGCAGAGCACGGTATACGACCCCGATTTTCATGGTCGGCAAGTTCCCCGCGCCGGGCGGGAAAATCACACTCTTCGATTCGGTCGTTAGCGCAAGAGGTCGCCCGTTGAGGCTCACGGCCAACCCGCCTTTAAGGGCCTCGGCCTTGGACGCGAGGTAGGCGCTGACCCGAGGATCATCCGGCGCCGGCACAATGCCCGTCATTTGCATTTCCTGGAAGGTAGGAATTTCTGCCATGTCCAGAATGTAACGGATGTCTATTGCCCCTGCCTCGATGCGGAAACCGGCGAAGTGGCTGATGCTGAAGTTCCCCATGGGATGAGCGGCCACAGCTCTCGGAGCGATGATCACGAGCCCCAAGGTGAGCACCAGGAGTAGCGCGGACCTGTTTTGTAGGTCCGCGGCTCTTCGTCGCGAATTCGTGAAAAGCCGCGGACCTACAAAACAGGTCTGCGCGCTGTTCTGCGATGTTTGCACAGTCTTGAAAATCATGGCAGCGATTCTCCTGGCCGCAAGTCGTGGCCCGCCGAGGAGCTCGGGTTCCCTGGGTGCGCGCTGGAATCGGCGAGTTGACCAAGCTTTTCTCGCGCCTGGTCGGCATAAACCAAGTGGAAGTGGGGGTTCAGGCTCACCGCGCGTTTAAACAGCTCCTCGGCGCGTTCGGACTGGCCAACTTGGGACTCGATCATTCCGGCGTGAAAATCCAAAAGAGCGTCTCCCGTCCCGAGCGCGAGCGCCTTTTCAATGGTCGCGGCAGCTTCAGGGATGCGGCCATTCTTGAAGAGCACCCACGCCAGGATGTCCCACGTGTAGATATCGTGGCGGACCTCCAACTCCCTCTTCGCCAACTCGACGGACTCTTTAAGCTTGAGATTGTGATCGGCGTAGAAGAGCGCGAGTTCGCGGTAAAACAACCTCTGGTTGATGGGATTGAGCGTGCTGATGAACTGCACGAGCTCAAGCTGTTGGCGCGCGTCATCAGCACGACCCACTTGCAGGTCAAGGTCGTAGAGCGCGGCCGCGTATGCAGGGTACGGCACTACAGCGATGGCCTTTCGATAGAGTGCGATCGCTTCCGCGTATCTTCCCTGTGCCGTGCGGAGCTCACCCAGCCCTGCGAGGTTGCGATAAGAGTGGGGGTCAATGGCGAGGCCGGCCGCGTAGGCTTGCTCCGCGCTCGCGAGGTCTCCGCTCTTAAAGCAGATCTCGCCAAGTTGATACTCGCTCCAAGCCACATTTTCCGCGGGCAGATGCAAGGTCATGGCGACGGCAATCGCCGTACGCATTAATTGGGTCGCGCCTGGTGCATCGCCTCGAAGAAAGTACAAATAGGCAACGCGGCTGTTTCGTTCATAGGCCAAAGAGTTTGATTGATCCTCCGGGTGAAGCGGATCGCGCAGTCTTGCATAGGCCTCGCCTGCACGCTCGTACTCCCCCAAGTCGGTCAGGGCGTCTCCGACGATCGCCCAAGGGGAGGGGTCGCCGGCGCCAAGTGCCAGAGCCGCCTGTGCCCACGAGAGCGCCTCCTCGAATTGATGTTCGGCCATCGCCACCACGGCCATGTGCGTTTTGGCCGAGGCTGCGGCGGGGTCGTTCGAAATCAGATCGAGGGATTTGTCCAAAGCTCCTGTGGCCAGCTCGTAATAGCTCGCGTCCGCAGTTTCCCGTCCCTTTTGAATGTAACTCGCGCCCAGTTGATCGTATGCTTTGAAGTCCTGGGGATACATCCTAAGATGGGTCTGCAAGGATCGGATATTCGCGTCGCTGGCGGTCTGGCCAACGCCGCTGCCGCTCATAATGACGAGAACCAGCGCCAGCATTAGAGCGGATTTCTTGCCTGAGACGTGGGCGAGTCGCATTATCCTCTCGACATGAGGACTTCTGGTTTTTCCCATAAGCCGCTTCGCCGCTGTGCGAGCATTTATAGCGGCGGACCAGTACCTGCCGTGAGAAATCACGAAGGTCCCCCTACCGAGCCGCCGTCAAGTTCCCAAATTCCGTGGCGGCGCGGCGGGCAGCCTCCGACACTTCCGACGTGGGGTTAAGCTCGAGAGACTGCTGAAAATAACGGGCAGCGTCGGCCTTTTTCCCCGAGGCTGAATCGATTTTCCCCGCGTGATAGAAAACCACCGCGTCGCGTGTCCCGATGGCAAGGGCCTTCTCAATCTGTTGGCCAGCCTCGGCGTATTGACCATTCGCGTAAAGCGCCCAAGCGTATGCGTCGAGCGTCCAGACATCATGACGGTGCTCTATTTCCAAGCGCGCAATCCGAAGCGCTTCCTGAGGCGCGTGGGCATGATCGGTGTAGTAACCGATCAAAGAAATATTGGCATTGTCCGGGAGCGCGACTTGGGCGAGTGCCTCACGCTCGAAATCTCTGTACATTGCAGCCGCATCCGCCGGCCTTCCTGCGTGCTCGAGTGCCCGCGCTGCAAGCAGGTGGCTGAACGCATTGGGGAAGCTTCGGTTGCGCCTTTCCATCAACTCGACAGCCTCGGGGTAACGGCGCTGGGCCAAGCGGACTTCTGCCAACTCTTCGAGCGAGAGGTAATAGTCGGGGAACGCCTTCAGCGCTTGATCGAGGACCGCATCGGCCACCCCGATTTGACCCTCGGCCCGGTGGAGTTGCGCCATCCGCGTCAAGATCCAAGCCGTTTCTTCGGTCTCGAGCGGGGGCGTCTGTTGGAGCGCCTT
>CAZCVY010000417.1:0-4198 GCA_964501985.1 uncultured Acidobacteriota bacterium
TCAAGATCCAAGCCGTTTCTTCGGTCTCGAGCGGGGGCGTCTGTTGGAGCGCCTTACTGAGGAAATCCAAGGCGCCGTCGAAGTCGCCCCAATCCTGCCGCAAATCTGCGCCGGTGAGATACGCCGGAAGATTGCCAGGGCGGAGGTTCATCATCCACTGCGCCGATTCTTCCGCCTGCATGTAGTCCCCAAGCGCTGCGTCGGCATCCGCCAGATAGCCCCAAGTAATGACTGCGTCCGGCATGCGATGGTTCAGTGCGTGTGCTTCTTCGAGCGCCTGCCGGTATCGTTGTTCGGCCAGAAGAAGAGCGACGTGCGCTTGCCCTCCCTCGAAATTCGCTGGCTGAATCCGGAGAGAGTTTTCGATGGCTACGTCGGCCTGCTGCAAGTACGAGTTGTCCCCGCTCTCGCGAGCGCGGTGAATCAGCGCCAGTGCCAAGTCGTTATAAGCTTGGTACCGATTCGGCTGCTTCTGCAGGACTCTTTGCGCGGCTTCGATGCGGATTTCGGCCGGAGACGGCGAACCAGCATCACGGGCGCAGGCGGCAATCGCTCCAGAGATAGCTAGAAAAAGCGCAAAAACCAAGGTTTTCATCGGAATCCTGATTAACGTGGATTTTTCACCACAACTCTGGAAGCGCGGGGCGAGCGCTGTACGACACTCCGAACCGCGCATGCCCGCCCCGACGCTTCCTCGTTACTGTCTCTTGCTCTTCAGCCCCAAGCTCAGTTCGAAGTCACTGAATTGGGCAGGCCGGCCCGGTTCCCGCGGTGCAGCCTTGTTCCCCGGGATCGATATGCCGCCGGTTGCGCCCGCTGGGGCAGTAATCAACATAGGGGAACGCGGTGTGGAAGTGAGTATTGGGTTCCACCAGGTTGGTCATGCCATCGCTGGCGAGATCGGTGTCCACGTCATTCACGTTGACCCCATCGCCGAGCGCGTTGTTCGGGAAAACGTCGCAGCTTGTGGAGTGACTGGCGCCGCATTTGTCGCCTGCCAAGACCCCTCCCACCGCAACGCGCAAGGTGATGTCCACCACATCGTCAGCGAGTCGCCTGCCATTGGGAAAGCCCGCGCCGTCGCCGGCAAGTAACCCCAGTCGGCTGGCGCTACCGGGGGCCGTGGGGGTCACACCGGTATTCAGCCTTAGCAAGTCTGCAATCGGACCGGTACGGGTGCCCATGGCGGCGATGGGCGGCACATACTCGACCAGTGGAAGCAGGTCATACCGCGGCGCAGGCGGAGAGTAAAGGGCTCCCGGAGCAAGCACGGAATAGAGCGAGTCGACAATTGTAACGAAGAGTGGATTCAAGTCGAAGTCCGCAAACTGCGAGTCATTCACGGGCCTGGACATGCTCCAATAGTCCTTCGATCCCGTTCCGATGATGAGCTCATTAATGAGCGGATTGCCGAGACGCTGCACTTGGCTGAACGCGCCGGTGTTTAGTGTTGGCGCGCCCGTGCCGCTAACGTTATGGCGTATGGTTATCTCCGGGCGCGCCGTTTGGGCCCAAACTCCGATCGTCGCGGCCGGAGACGTTGCCGGCTCAACTTTACCCGTCCTGGTCAGCATCGCGATCGGCACTTGGATGGCAATCACGTCTACGGCATAGCCGGAAACCGTGTCAGAGGCGAAGTTTTCATTGGCGGCATCTTCTGTTGCAGAGAGGACGCCAGGCACACCCGTCCCGTGGGGAGGCCCTCCTTCGAGCAGCCGGAAATTCGCAGTGTCAAACGCCGCACCCAGATCGATGAAGAAAGGATCATCCACGGGTCCGGAGAATACGGAAATACCCTTATTGGTATTGGTGTAAGTGCCCGCGGCGTAGAGATCGGCGTAGTTGATCGTGCGGGGACCCGCGTTCGCCGGCACCACGTAGAACGGTGAGCCGTCGCTATTCACAATGGGAGTGGCGACACCGTTCTTGATCATGGTCACGGTGTAGGTCTGACGGAAGTTCAAGCCTGGATTGGAAAAATCGGTAATCTGTGGCGGAACTCCTGGGGCCGTGCCGCCGGATCCGGAATTGAATCCCGCCAGTCCTGTGTAAACCGTTGGCAATTGGTATTGGGTCGAGAACCGGAATTGAAAAACGATATCGCCCGTCGCTGAATTGTCGTTATCAACGTGGATGGTGTAAAGAATCTGAGGATCGAAGGGAAACCAATTAGGGCCATTGGCCGGCTCCTCGAAGGGATTGACGCCCATGATCAACGTGATACTCGGGGTGCTAGTATCGTTGCCGTTGATGTCGTAGCTGCGGAAAGCCCAAAGATCGGTGATGTCAGCCGTCGGGTCGAGGGCCGTGATCGGCGCCTCGCGGTGGCTGGAGGCCATGATCCCGGTCGGGCGCACAAGCAAGATCGCGGCCGCAGAAATCGTTAGCAAGGCCAAGGTGAGAGTCGCAAGGAGAATCCTGGTCTTCATCAAGCACCTCATCTTCAAGATTTGGATTTCAAAATCGGTGGCGCACGTGCAGGGAGACACCTACGCACAAGCTTCCAGCGCAAGCCCCAAGTGCGTTCCGGCGAATGCTGAGGCCATCTGCCCGACCGCAATCTCAGGAGTGGCGAGCTCGAGTTCAGTTCACGTAATGGCTGCCCGTATACAAGTACGTCAACTGATGGCCGAACGGATTGCAGGTTTTTTGAGGTCCGGGCGAAATCTGTGCGAGGTAGGAGAACTGGCTCGATCCGCCCCAGAGGCACGGAAGGCAAAGTTTGAATGGGTGATGAAAGCGTTCGCATCAGGAAACCGGCCCGACGAGCACAATCGGACCCTTCGGTGCAGGAACGCCGCCAGCAACTTCGACGGTTACGGCAAACGCCTTGGCGGTTAGACCCTGAGGGAGAGAGGTCACGATCACCTGACCGTTCCCCTGGGTGTCGGTGTTGAAGATGCCGATGTCGACGGGATTCCCGACCGTGGGGATCAGCCACAATTCGTAGGTGTGATCGCTCGAGAGCGGGTGCAGGTTCGCGGTATAGAACAGTACCCCTTTCTCGCGGTTGTAGAAGGCTTTCCCATGTGGGACTGAGGGCGCGGACGACGGCGACAGAGCAACCTGGGTGGTTTGAGGTCCGGACAAAATGTCCAACACGGTTTGGGCGCGCGCGACCGTGGCCTTCAGCTCGAGGTTGGAGGTCTCGAGCTGCTGGTGGGACAATTCCAGTTCCGCCAGCCGCTTTGAAAGCCGCAGGTTCGTGTTGGCCAGCCACACGGCTGCCACGAGGAGGATGACGCAGGCGGCCGCAGCGGCCCAGGCCCATGCGGGAGACCCGAATGGGCGGCGGGCAGAAGCATGGGGAGCGGCTTCGCGCGGCTTGGGCCCGCTGGCGCGGAACGATTCGAGGACGCGTTCGCGCGCACCTGGTGGAGGCGTACTCGCCGGGGCGGCCAGCGCGAGCCGTGTCAGCGAGCTTCTGGCCGACGCGAGCTTTGCGCGGCATTCGGCGCAGCCGGCCAAGTGAGTTTCGAACTGGGCCTTATCGTCGCCGTCGAGCACACCGAGCGCGTAAAGCTCGAAGTCCTCTACGAATTGGGGATGCGCGTTCATAATCCCTTAATCACCAAGTTCCGCTTTCAGTGAAGCGAGCGCGGTCCTCAGCCGCGTCTTGACGGTGCCGAGAGGGTCTCCCGTGCGTTTGGCGATTTCGCTCTGGGTAAGCCCTTCGAAATAAGCAAGTTCCATTGCCTCGCGTTGTGCCTCGGGAAGGGCGCGCAAGGCCTCGCGAACGCGGTCCGCCAATTCGTTCGCTGCCGCTGCGCTCTCGAGGTCGGGTCCCGAGGTGTGCAAGGTTGGCGTAATCTCTTCCGCCGCCCCGGGCGCCCGGCGGCGCAGGCGGTCAATCGAGCGGTTGCGGGCCATCACCAGCAGCCAACTCCCGAGGGCCCCGCGCGCGGAATCAAAGGCCGCGGCGTTGCGCCAGAGCTGGTGGAAGATGTCCTGGAGGATTTCCTCCGCCGCTCCGTCGTCTTGCAGGATGCGCTTGGCCACGGAATACACGCGTCCGCTATATCGATCGTATAGGACTCCGAGCGCCGCCTCATCGCCGCTCAGGATGCGGCGAATCAGCCCCTCGTCAGAGTCCCGGCGAACAGGATCGTGGCCGGTCATCGGCTCCACTCCGCGCTCCTTCTATAACTACGAACAGGGAGTTTATACGGATTCTTTTCGGCGGGCAACGCGTTTAGCG
>CAZCVY010000418.1:0-4137 GCA_964501985.1 uncultured Acidobacteriota bacterium
ATGGATATCCCTGTCTGACGCCCAGCATAATGCTATTTGATGGACGCCAATGTAAAATTCATTACAGCGAACGGGGATTTTCCCCACTCCAAGTGGTTAGAGCGTAAGTTGAAGGGTAAATGCTGATATTTCAGATTGTTAGGGGAAAAAAGCGCGTTTTGAGGGGATTTACTGAGCTGGTGCTATGGACATTTTGTTATTTCAGAATTTGACGTTCGTCATTATTGCCCGGATTCTCACTAACCGCCGGTCTTCCCCGCCCCAGGGTTGGGCACGCTGGCGACGCACATCCCACTCCTAGCCCCGGCCACCCCCGCGCTGGAAGGATTCGAGGCTGAGAATCGCCCGACTTGGCGATCATCCGATCACCCAACTTCGGTGACGAACGTTGCCAGCCGGCGCAGCTTTTCCTGGCGGCGCTTCAGGAGATCGTCCGCGGGCAGCTTGCCGAGCCGTTCGAGGCAGTTCCGCAAAATCGGCCGCAGGAGTTCCGCCGCTTGTGCGTGGTCCATATGCGCGCCGCCTTTGGGTTCCGGCACAACTTGATCGACGATCTGCATCCGGTAGAGGTCTTCGGCCGTCATCTTCAGCACGCGAGCCGCTTCTTGTTTATGGTCCCAATCGCGCCACAAAATTGACGAGCAGCTTTCCGGCGAGATTACCGAGTAAATGGAGTTTTCGTGCATCAGCACTTCGTCGCCGACAGCGATGGCCAGTGCGCCCCCGCTGCCGCCCTCGCCGTGGATCAGCACAACAATGGGCACGCGCAGCTTACAAATTTCCTTCAAGTTATAAGCGATGGCCTCCGCCTGACCGCGCTCCTCCGCTCCTATTCCTGGGTATGCGCCGGGCGTATCGATAAAGCAAATGATGGGAAGTCCGAATTTCGAGCCGAGTTCCATCACGCGCAAAGCCTTGCGATAACCCTCGGGGTTGGCCATGCCGAAGTTGCGGAACAGTTTCTGCTTGGTGTCGCGACCCTTCTGGTTCCCGATGACGACGACGGGGCGATCCTCGAATTGCGCGATGCCGGCGACCATGGCGGCATCGTCGGCAAAGCGGCGGTCGCCGTGCAGCTCCAGGAAATCCGTGCAGAGCATCTGAATGTAATCGAGCGTATAGGGCCGCTGCGGATGGCGCGCCAGCAGGACGCGGTCCCATGCCTCTTGCGAAGGGCCGGACACTTTTTGCCTGAGAGCGCCAAGCTGCTGGCGCAAGCGCTCAATCTCTTCCTGCAACGCGGCTGACGTGGATACGCCTTCGAGTTCCGCGATTTGCTTTTCGAGCTCTTGCGCGATCGCGTGGTCGTTTCCGGAATTTGGCATCATCCTCTACCCTACATACCTTGGGCTTGTTTTTCCAGTCGAATCGCTTCATCGCCGCAGAGCTCGCGCAGCCGCTGCAGGAGTTCATCACCGGTTCTCACGCCGCGGGGTACGCGCGACTGGATGCGCACCACAAAGTCGCCGGGGCGCGCCAACTCAAACACCACCGGACTCTCCCCCGGATACGCGGCGAGGATGCCGGCGAGTTCATCCATTCGGCCCTCCCGCAATGCATCCAGATTAAATCGAATCCGCACCTGGGCCTTGGCGTTATCCACGGCGGCTTCGAGCGGCCGGGCGGAACTCACCACCACGCGGGGCTTCTGGTTTTCCTCATGTCGGACGCGGCCGCTGATCAGCAGCGCGGCGTCCGGCTTCAGCACGCTCTGCATTTGAATGTAAGCCTGCGGGAACACCAGCAGTTCCGCGGAGCCGCGCAAGTCCTCAAGTTGCGCACTCGCCCACAGGTCCCCTTTCTTACTGGGCTTCACGCGCAGACCGCGCAGAATTCCCGCCAGGGTTATGGGAGCATCGTGGTCCATCTCCTCGATTGACGACGTGTCGTGCCGGGTCAGCGGGCCCAGGCGCTGCGTATACTTTTCCAGCGGGTGGCCGGTAACGTAGAATCCGAGCACTTCTTTTTCCGCCGCCAGGCGCTCAGACTCAGTCCACTCCGGCACATCCGGCAGCTCAAACGGCGGAGGAGGCGGATTATCTGCGCCGCCGACAAACAAGCCATGCTGCCCGCTCTCGGCTTCGCGATGGAGCTTCGCTCCTAATTCCATGGCGCGGTCGAGGACTGCGAGCAATTGCGTGCGCTTGGAGCCCAAGGAATCAAACGCCCCGGCTTTGATGAGGCTTTCCAACACCCGCTTGTTCAAGAGGCGCAAATCCACTTTCTCGCAAAACTCCACCAGATTATCGAAGCGCCCCAACTTCTGCCGCGCCGCCAACACCGATTCGATTGCGGTAGGGCCGACGTTCTTGATCGCGGTTAGGCCAAAACGAATGGCGTTGCCCGCGGGGGTGAAGACCAGGTCGCTCGAGTTGACATCGGGTGGCAGTATCCCAATGTCCATATCCTTGCATTCCGCCAGATAGCGCGTGAGCTTGTCCTGATTGCCGATTTCCGACGTCAGTAGCGCCGACATGAACTCGACAGGATAGTGGGTTTTCAAGTACGCGGTGTGGTAAGCCACCAGCGCATACGCGGCGGAGTGTGACTTGTTGAATCCGTAGCCCGCGAACTGCTCGACGAGGTCCCAGAGCTTTTGCGCCTTCGCTGTCGAGACGTTGTTCTTGCGGGCGCCGGCCAGGAATTTCTCCTTATTGGCTACCATCTCTTCGATCTTCTTCTTGCCCATGGCACGGCGCACCATGTCCGCTTCGCCCAGGGTGAAACCGCCGACCTTGTTAAAGATTTGGATGACCTGTTCCTGGTAGACGATGACCCCGTAGGTTTCTTCCAGGATTTCCTCGAGCTGGGGAAGATCGTAGGTGACCTTGCGTTTGCCCGAGCGGCGGGCGACGTAATCGTCGATCATCCCGCCCTGAATCGGTCCGGGGCGGTAAAGGGCATTCAACGCCGTCAGGTCGGCGAGCCGATGCGGTTTGACGCGGCGCAGGATATCGGTCATGCCGCGACTTTCAAACTGGAAGATGCCCGCCGTCAGGCCCTTCCCGAGCAACTCGTACGCGGCGGGGTCGTCGAGCGCGAGCGATTCGAGGTCCAGTTTTTCGCCCCGTGTCTTTTCGATGAGCTTCACGCAGTCGTCAATGGTGGTGAGCGTGGTGAGCCCGAGAAAATCCATTTTCAGCAGACCGATTTTCTCCAGGTCGTCCATCGCATACTGGGTCGTGATTTCATCTTTATTGCTCTTGTGAAGCGGGACGATCTCCTGCAGCGGTTGGGGAGAAATAACCACGCCCGCCGCATGCGTCGAGGCATGGCGAACAAAACCTTCCAGGTGCATCGCCACCTCGAGCAGCCCGGCAATGCGCTCATCGGTTTTCTGGAGCTGCGCCAGTTCCCCCGACTGCTTCAGGGCGTCTTCCAAGGTAATGTCCAGCGTGGTGGGAATGAGCTTGGCGATCTTGTCGGCTTCCGAGTAAGGCATGTCGAGGGCGCGGGCGGCATCGCGGATGACGGCCTTTGCTCCCATGGTGCCGAAGGTGATGATCTGGCACACGTTCTCGCGCCCGTATTTGCCGGTTACGTATTCGATCACCTTGCCACGCCCGCGCTGGCAAAAGTCGATGTCGATATCGGGGAAGGAAATGCGTTCGGGATTGAGGAATCGTTCGAAGAGCAGTTCGTTCTGGAGCGGATCGACATCGGTGATGTGCAGCGAGTAAGCCACCAGACTGCCGGCGGCCGAGCCGCGCCCAGGGCCCACCGGAATGCACTGCTCGCGCGAATAGCGGATGAAATCCCAGACAATCAGGAAATAACCGGCAAAACGCATCTGCTTGATGAGCTCTATTTCGCGCTCCAGGCGCTCCTCATAGGCTTGCAAGGGATATTTCAAGCGGCCCGCGGCTTGTATCCGTTCCAGCCGCTCGCGGCGGTGGGCAAAGCCTTCGCGCGTGACCTTTTCGAAAAAGCTGTCGGGAGAATCGCCGGCGGGCACGTCAAAGTGGGGGAAGACGTGCTCCTTCGATTCCAGGTGCAGATTGCAGCGCTCCGCGATTTCGAGGGTGCGGGTAAGAGCATCGGGCGCCTCGCGGCCAAACACCGCCGCCATCTCTTCATAAGTTTTGAAATAGAACTCGTTGGTGCGAAACTTCATGCGGTTCGTGTCGCTCATGGTCT
>CAZCVY010000419.1:0-4074 GCA_964501985.1 uncultured Acidobacteriota bacterium
TAGCAGCAGCGCTATATAACTGACGTGACTCTGCTAGAATTCCAGGCGCGGGGTTGGCGCCCACTCGCTAAGAAAGATATTTCTGCATGGCACCCATTATTGAAGTTCAGGACTTGGTAAAAGAATTTCGAACCTTCCGTCGGCGCGAGGGCGTTCTGGGTGCTCTGCAAAACCTCTTCGTCCGGGAATACCTGACCGTGCATGCCGTGGACCACATCAGCTTTTCGATTGAACGCGGCGAGATGGTGGGTTATATCGGCGCCAATGGGGCGGGGAAGTCCACCACCATCAAAATCCTTACGGGCATACTTTCGCCTTCCGGCGGGCGCGTGGTTTCAAACGGTTTCGTTCCTTATCGCGAGCGTCGCCACTACACCAAGCATATCGGCGTTGTTTTTGGCCAGCGCACGCAACTTTGGTGGGATATTGCCGTCGTCGAATCTTTTAAGCTGCTCAAGGAGATTTACGAGATCCCCGATCAGGATTACCGCCGGCGCCTGGATGTCTTCAGTGAGATGCTCAACCTAAAGGAGTATTTGCACACGCCCGTCCGCAAGCTGAGCCTGGGCGAGCGCATGCGCTGCGATTTGGCCGCATCCCTGCTGCACAACCCGCCGGTGCTTTTCCTGGATGAGCCCACGATCGGGCTCGACGTGGTAGCCAAGGAGCGCATTCGCGAATTCCTGAAGGAGGTCAACCGCACCGAGGGCACCACCGTGTTGTTGACCACGCACGATCTCTCCGACATTGAAGAGCTTTCCCAACGCATCATCATTATCGACAAGGGGCGCATCCTGTTTGACGGCGACCTGGAACAGATGAAGATCCGTCTGGCCAAGTACAATCAGGTGAAATTCTTCTTGAAGGACCGTACGCAGGTCCCGCGCTTGGCAAAGATCGAAACGGACGGAATCGTCTGCCAGCCCGTTGATGAACTCACCTATTTCATTCGCTTTGACCGGGAAAAGCATTCCAGCGCCGACGTGATCCGCGAGATTGTGAACAACCTGGAAGTTCGCGACCTTCTGGTGGAAGAGGAGCCCATCGAAGAAATCGTCAAGCGCATTTATCTAAGCGGCGAGGTGGCTTGATGCCTGCTGGCGCCCTCGCCATCCCGCCGCGACCTGGAAGTGTGTCGACCCCTTTCTGGAAACCCCTGCGGGTGTACCTGGAGTTCGCCCGCGTGGGCTTTGTGAATGCCCTCGCCTACCGGCTGCGCTACTTCACTGGGATTGTCACATATTTTATATACGTCTCTGTGTATTACTTTATCTGGAAAGCAATTTACGAACACAGCACCTCGATTGAAGGGTTTGACTTCCCGCATCTTTTGACCTACATCGGCGTGGGCTGGATCATCCGCTCCTTCTACTTCAATACCATTGACCAGGAGATTGCCTACCAAGTCATCGAGGGCCGCCTGGCGATGGATTTGATCAAGCCGGTCAACCTGCAATGGATGTATCTGGCGCGGGCCGCGGGGGAGTCGGTTTTTCGCCTCGGCATGCTCACCGCGCCGACTGCCGTGGTCCTCTTTCTAGTGTATCCCCTCCGGGGGCCTGCCAGCGTGGGGGCCGCCGCGGCATTTCTGGTCAGCGTCGTATTGAGTTTTCTAATCGTGGCCGCCATCAACTATGCCGTCGGGACCTTTGCCTTGCGTTTGCAGTCGATTCTCGGCTTGCTGCGGGCCAAGTTTTTTCTGCTGGAGCTTTTCTCTGGGCTTCTCCTCCCGATTTCGTTCTTTCCTCACATCTTTCAAAAGGCGTTTAGCGTACTGCCTTTCGAATACATTAGCTACATTCCCATGTTGATATACTTGGGCGATCTCCACGGGGCCGGACTTGTCCGCGCCCTCGCGTTGCAGGTTTTCTGGGTGGCGGTCCTGCTGGCAGCGGGCGACGGCATGTGGAGATGGTCGAGCCGCCAGCTTACCATTCAGGGTGGCTAGGCGGCAGGAGGGTCGAGGGATGTTACGTAATCCTTTATTCGCCATATTGCTCATGCTGGCAATGGCGCTCGCACTCAAAGCCGATGCCGCGCACCCAATTTTGTCTCTCGGGGCGCAGGCGCCGGACTTCTGCCTACCCGGCGTTGACGACAAGACCCATTGCCTGAAGGACTATGCCTCCAGCAAAATCCTGGTGATCGTTTTCACCTGCAACCACTGCCCAACGGCGCAACTGTACGAGGAGCGCATCAAGCGGCTCGCAGCGGACTACCAGGGCCGCGGGGTGGCAATCGTTGCCATCGAACCCAACGTTCCCCTGGCCGTCCGCCTCGATGAAATGGGTTATACCGACGTGGGCGATTCATTCGCGGAGATGAAGATTCGCGCCACATACCGGCACTTCAATTTCCCCTACCTCTCCGACGGCGAAACGCAAAGCACGGCGCGCGCATACGGCCCGAGCGCGACACCGCACGTCTTTATTTTTGATTCCGAACGGAAGCTTCGCTATGAAGGGCGCGTGGACAACAATCCCCGCGAGCAGTACGTCACCCAGCAGGACGCGCGCAATGCTCTGGATGCCTTGCTCGCAGGTAAACCCGTGGCGGTATCGAAGACGCCCTCCTTCGGTTGCTCTACCAAGTGGGCTGCCAAGGAAGAAGGCCGTAAGGCGGAAATGACCGCTATCGAGCGCGAGCCGGTCGCGGTGAAACTGGCGAGCGCCGAGGACCTGAAAGAGTTGCGCAAGAATTCCACGGGTAAGCTGCTCCTGGTCAATTTCTGGGCCACCTGGTGCGGACCGTGCGTGAAAGAGCTTCCCGAGTTTCAAACCATGTACCGGATGTATCGCCACCGCAAGTTTGACCTGGTGACCGTCAGCGCGAATTATCCTGACGCTAAGGAGGGAGTGACGCAGGAACTCGAACAACAACACGCATCGAGCACCAACCTGCTTTTCGGGTCAATGGACATCTATTCCCTGATGGCGGCCTTCGATCCGGAGTGGAATGATGCTTTGCCTTACACTGCGCTAATCAGTCCCGGGGGGATGGTGGTTTACCGGCACCAGGGTGACATCGATCCACTAGAGATTCGCCGCGTGATCCTGGCCAATCTGCCGGACGACAACTACATTGGCCATCAGGCGCTTTGGCAAACACAGTGAATTCCATCAAACGACATCTCCGGCTCTTCTTCCTCTATTTCGGCCAATACGCCAAGGTGCGCATGGCGTACAAGGCGGATTTCATCATCGCTTTCTTCTCGTCCATGGCGGCCACGGTGCTGGGGTTCGGCTTTGTGTTGGTCTTGTTTTCCAAGATTCCGCGCTTGCAGGACTGGTCTTTCAATGAGGTGATGTTCCTCTATGGCTTCTCGCTCATACCGCTGGGATTTTTCAATGTCGTGAGCTGGAATCTTTACGAGTTTGGCGAGCTCTACATCATCGAGGGCCGATTCGATCGAGTGTTGCTGCGCCCCATCCACACTCTATTCCAAGTGATCTTCGAGAAGTTTCGCCTTGAATCTCTCCAGGAGGTGGTGACCGGCTTCGTGGTCATTGCCATTTGTGTTCGCCGGTTGCAACTTGCCCTGGGGGCGGTGGATTACCTTTGGTTTGCGCTGATGATCGTCTGCGGAGCCGCCATCTACATGGCCGTGTTCCTGATTCTAACCGCAGTCTCCTTTTGGTTCGAAGACCGAGTGGGGATCGTGCCGCCGGTTTTCAACATGCTCAATTTCGGCCGCTATCCACTGACGATTTACAATGTCTTTATCCAGTTTATGCTGAGCTGGATTATTCCCTTTGGGTTCGCATCGTTCTACCCGACCACCCACTTTCTGGGACGCAACTCCTTCGCGTTGTATTTCCATCTGGTGCCGGTGGTCGCGGTAGGGTTCTCAGTATTGGCAGTGGTGGTTTGGAATCGTGGGGTGGCAAACTACAGCAGCACGGGAACGTAATTGCCTTACTAAGGCTTGCGAAATACAGTGACGATGACGCCCGCGCTACGCCTCTTATTTCAGGATGTCGGCGAGCGGCAGGGAAAATCCGGTGAGCAATTCCGGCTCCTCGAACCGGTCACCTGCCTTGGCGCTGCGAACCTCGGGATCAAGTTTGCCCGGAA
>CAZCVY010000420.1:0-1888 GCA_964501985.1 uncultured Acidobacteriota bacterium
AATGCTCCGGTCGACGCCTCCCAGCCGGCCCTGGTTCTTCGGGCTCTGAACCTGAAAAATGTCGAGGGGGATTACCTGAAAGCGACGTTGATCAATGAACACCCGCCGGCCGATTTCCATTTGCTGTTGGCTGAGGTTTACTCCTCGCAAGATATCGTGTCTGGAGCTCTGTTCGACGCATTGAGAACTGTTCCCGCCTACACTCAGGTGGAGTTCTCTGACCTGCCGGAGGAATTCTGGGATTATCTGTACCCCCGAGCATACCGCAAGCTCATTGAAACCCAGGCGAGATTGAACCACCTTAGCCCCTATTTGGTGATGGGGCTGATCCGTCAGGAGTCGGCCTTCACTCCACACGCTGATTCTGTCTCTGACGCCCGTGGCTTGATGCAGGTTCTGCCGAAGACTGCGGCCCTAATCCGTCATACTTCGCGAACGCGCGTGGTCGGGCAGCGGCTGTATGATCCCAATTACAACGTCCGAGTGGGTTGCGTTTTCCTTGCCGGGCTGATGAAAGATTTTGACAACCGGCCGGAACTCGCCATGGCGGCTTACCATGCTGGCGATTTTCGCGTGAACGAATGGGTGAAGAGGTATTCCTTCCCCGATTCGGCGACGTTTCTTGAGAGCATACCCATACCTGCCACGCGGATCTACGTGGAACAGGTCCTCCGCGATGCGGAAATCTACCGTCAGCTTTTGACCGGTTCACCCCGCTTTGCCACGTGCCGTCAGAATCAATCCTCCGCGCCGCCAAACGCGACAGGAAGCGATCCACGGTAGGGTCGTAGTGCGGACCTGTTGTCTAGGTCCGCGGCTTTTCCCGAGGGGCAGAATATCCGCCGTATGTGGCTCTGCGAACTGTTCCCGTAGGCGCGGACGTGCCGCGAACTTACAAAACAGATCCGCGCAACAGAGGTGTTAGCATGACTGAGAACGTTATTGGGTTTACCCCCGGCCCCAGCCGAAGGTCGCCCGTATCGCAGAAGGCCGGGAGGTTCACCGAGTCGGTGATTCGCGAAATGACGCGCCTGGCCTTCGAGCATAACGCGGTGAACCTTGCCCAGGGCTTCCCGAATTTTCCCGCCCCGGAAGAAGTGAAGGAAGCCGCAGTGAATGCAATCCGCGCAGACAATAACCAGTATGAGATTACCTGGGGAGCGCCCGAGTTTCGCCGCGCCGTCGCCGAGCGCTTTCACCGCGACACGGGCCTCGAGATCGATCCGGAACGGGAGATGACGGTTTGCTGCGGCGCTACGGAAACGATGATTGCTTCTTTGCTGGCTATCATCGACCCTGGTGACGAGGTCGTGGTCTTCGAGCCGTTTTACGAGAACTACGGTCCCGATGCCATCATTTGCGGAGCGGCAACCCGCCACGTGCGGCTTCATCCTCCGGACTGGACTTTCGACCCCGCCGAACTCGCCGCCGCATTCACTGACCGCACGCGCGCGGTGATTCTGAACACTCCCAATAATCCCACGGGGAAGGTGTTTACCGCCGACGAGCTCGAACTGGTTGCCGAGCAGTGCCGCCGAAACAATGCCTATGCCATTACCGACGAGATTTATCAGTTTCTCGTCTATGACGGCTTCCGCCACATCTCTCTGGCGACGCTTCCCGGCATGCGCGAGCGGACGATCACCATCAACGCCATGTCAAAAACCTACAGTGTCACGGGCTGGCGGGTCGGTTACGCGATCGCGCCCCCGGTGGTCACGAACGCCATTCGCAAGATGCACGACTTCCTTACCGTGGGGGCTGCGGCGCCATTGCAGCAGGCCGGCGCCACCGCCTTGCGCCTTCCTGAGACGTATTATCAGAAACTCTGCGAGGGCTATCGCGCGCGGCGCGACCGCATGCTGGCGGGGCTTGAAGAAGTGGGTTT
>CAZCVY010000420.1:1988-4069 GCA_964501985.1 uncultured Acidobacteriota bacterium
GGCGAGGGAAGCCGAGTGTCAGGGGCGGAATTGGAGACTCGAAACTGGAAACTCGAAAATGGAAAGTCGACAAGGCCAATCCCTCGTTTCCCTTCGCCGGAGCTATGGGGCTTACTCGACTTTCCAGTTTCCAGTTTCGAGTTTCGCCTTCCCCTAACCCCGAATCCCTAACCCCTAATCCCGACCCCCCCGCCTCCTTACAACGGAAGTTCAAAATGCGGCGAGAAATCCGACACCGCGTAGTTCACCAGGGCGTCCAATAGCAAAGTTGCGTAGGCATCGGAGCTATAGGTGGTGGCGAGTGAAAACGTGCAGATCAGCAGTTTGCCTTTGCCCGCCTTGGCTTGCACCAGGACTCCGACATTGTCGTGAAGCCACCCGTAGGTGATCCCTGCCAGCACATCGTTGAAATTCTGCGGTGGGATTCCCTTGATGACGGCCGCAGGCGTGACGGCTTGCGTTTCAAATCCGCCCAGGGTATTGAAGCCAATGCCGGTAAACGGCGGCCGATCCTTGCGCAGCCAGAGAAAATCGGAAATCCAGTTCCCGCTATAGTCGTCGGCGGAGCGCGGTGCCACCTCGATTCCCGGGGCCAGGGTCAGGGCGTCAGCGAGGATTAGGATCACGCGCCCGCCCGCGCGCAGCTTGCTCTTTACCGTGTCGTCCAACGTGGATGCGATCAGGACGGGGTAGGACTCCGCGCCGGTCGGGGCCAGGTAGTTGCGCTCGCGCATGTCGTTGACCAACCGGCGCAGGCGGCCGGGCGGCGGGTCGTAGAAAGAGACGGGTGGAGGCAAATCCGGCGGTTTAACGGGGTAGAAATAATAATCAAGGGAATAATCCGACAAGGATTTATCGGAAAGAATAAGGCGGGCCTTCAGCACTCGCTTGACGGGCGCCGCGCCGTCAGGCGCCGTGAAGCGAATCGTTCCCACCTTGGAAGCTTCGGCGGAGTGAATTGCCGCCACCGGCAGGCTCCCGGCGAGGGAAGTCCCTTCTACCTGCCAGTCCACTTTCGCATCCATCAGATCACCCGAGGTGTAGTGCGAAACGTAGACACCCGCTTCCACCGGCGCGCCGATCTTGTAATTGCGCTGGTCGCTCCGGAGGGTGAGGAGGTCGTCCTGTTGCAGGCGGCTGAGCGCGTCGCCAAACACCTTAGGATGGCGCCACATGTCGAGCAGTCCATTCGCCTCCCAGTTCACATCCGTAAATTCCGTAATGACATAGCCCTGAATTTCCGTATTCGCCCGCAGCGCCGAAATCTCATACTTCAACGCTTCGTATTCGTGCCATTCGGTCGCGTCACTCATGGCTTTGAGATCAGGGAAGAGGGAGTTGTACTGATAATCGCTGAAGCGTTGATCCACGCCGTCGGGCTTGGTGATTTCCCTCCCGCCAAAGTCGCGGGTGAACCACCACGGCTTCTCCTGGGGAACTTCGGGCAACCCCCAGTTACCGAATTCCGAGAGCATCAGGGGTTCGTCGCCTTTCGGCGCGGCATCGCCATAAGGGCTGAAAAGCCAGCCGGGGCGCTGCGCCTGGTCATCTACGACACGGTCGAAGTTGGAAGCGTAGTCGGGAATGGCGGCGTACTGGTGAAAGTCGGCGATGTCAGTGGCTAGGTGAAAGTTATCGCAACAAGCGCTATTATCCACCACCAGCCAGGGGACAAAGGTCTTGGCGTGCTCATAGGCGGACTTCAGCCACGCGCGGTCGGGAGCTTCTTTCAGGTTCGCCCCCCAGCTTTCATTGATGATGCTCACGATGATAATGGAAGGATGATTCGCGTCGCGCTCCAACATGCCTTGTAGTGTCTCCATAGCGCGGCGCTCGGAGTTGACGGTGAGCTTGTCCCAGTTGGGGATCTCGTACCAGATGAGCATGCCGGATTCATCCGCGGCTTGGAGATAGCGCGGGTCAGGAACCTTGATGTGGCAGCGCAGCAGATTCAGGCCGAGGGCCTTCGCCTTGCGCATTTCGTCGCGAATGTAATCGAGCGAGGGCGGCGTGTAGGCCGTGTCGGGGTAGAAATCCTGATCGAGTGCCGCTCGTAGATAGATCGGTTTGCCGTTTAACTG
>CAZCVY010000421.1:0-4068 GCA_964501985.1 uncultured Acidobacteriota bacterium
GCCTGGGGAAGAGCGCCGGCGAGGTCGAGGATGTGCGCCAGTCGCGGGCCGCTCCATTCGGCGATGTATGACCATCCCTCTTCGCAGGCGGTCATGGTGATTTGGCTGCTCCGCGGAAAGCTCTTCAGGTCCGCCATCGCGAACGAAATGGGCTTCGGAACCATGCCATCGACGGCAAGGCGCCAGTCCGCAAAGCTCGCGTCCTGCGAGCGCTTGAACTCCGCACCCAGCGGAGCGACGGGGTTTGCGAACGGATCTTTCGAAATCTGGTTCGAAGCGAACTCGGGCGCCAGCGAATGCCGGGCGAACACCCGCTGCGCGGCATAAGTGAGAGTTTCGCCCGCGCCGTAAAGGACGCCCGCGTCGGGTGGGACCAGTCCATAGCGCCGGGCCAGCTTCGCCGCTACTCCGAGCCCAGTGGCGCCCGCAGCGGCAGCCAGGCCGGTGGTCAAGAGTTTACGCCGTGAGATTTTGCTCATGCCCGCTCCTTCGGTGACGCCATTCGGCCGGTAATCATCGCCCCCACCCGCTTGCGGAATCCGGCAAGATAAACCATGAAAACGTGAACCAGAAGAAAGAGCACCAGGAGTATCGATACGAAGAAATGCAGGGTACGCGCGGACTGCCGCCCGCCTAAAACCGTGATTGCTCCCGGAAACACCGAGGCGAAGGTCGGAGACATGTCGAGGCCCGTCCAGATGACCAATGGGAACAGAACGAAAATGACGAGCAAATAGCTCAGGCGCTGCACAACGTTATACGACCCCGCGTCGTCATCCGTCGGCCGTCGGAAGGGCGGATGACGGGCAATGTCGCTTGCCAGGCGCTTCGGGGAAAGGTCAGACGCAGCGGGCAGCAGGTTCCGCCGGAAATGCCCCCGGAAAAGCCCGAAGGCGCCGTAAAGCAAGGCGGTCAGAATTGCCACCCAGGCAGCTTCGAAGTGCAAATAGCGGCTCCAGCCGTTCTGGTCAGGAAGCACGTATCCATAGCCAGTGGGGACGGTATCGCGGGAAGATGGAATCGGGATTTTGAAGAGCGTAGGAGTGTTGACGTTGCCCGTCTCGCCCCAATAGAAGCGCGGGTGAGAGATGAGGATCTCCACTCCCGTGACGAGCAGAGCCAGGAACGACAGGGTGATGAGCCAATGCGTCAGGCGAACGACGCCCGCGTGTCGCGGACTAACAGTTTCGTTCATCTGCGTCATAGTGGCCATGGCGCGCCTGCCGTGCACCCCGAGTGGATAGGAAATGTTGCTGGGCCCTCCGGCTGCGTGGCCGGTGATAACAAAACTTGGCCGGAACTCCCCTGGTGAGCGTCCAGCCCCACGGGCATGATACCTCTGGCTGGCGTCGAAAACAACTGGCCATCTCGTTTGGCACTTCGTCAGCGTGCGGTAGCCGCGAGTTTACGTCGGTATAGCGCGGCGCAAAGCCGCAACGGAAAATGGCGGCGTAAAGCCGCCTCTACGACCTTTCGCGAGGTAGTCGCGCCGTTACCGCATCCGGCATAATTCGGCGATTCTGAAAGGGAGGTGCATCCGTGATGAAACCGACGATACTTGTGGCAACTTGGGACGCGGGGCTGTTTGCAGTCACCAGCGATGGGTGCACGCAAGAGATTGCGAACGAGGCCGTCAGAGGGCTCGCGCCGGATGGACGCGGGGGTGCGCTCGCCATTGTCGGTCGGCATTCGCTGCGCCGGCGTGTACTGAGCGGAGAATGGACAACCGTCGCCACGAGCGAGTTCGAACTTTCCTGCTGTATGGCGGTGCGAGACGACGTCTACGTTGGGACGGACGATGCCCGCATACTGCGGCTCAGCCCTAAGGGCAGTGAGCTCGATCCTATCGATGGTTTCGACCGCGTCGCGGGGCGGGATACTTGGTTTGCGGGTTCCGCAATTGTTGATGGGCGGCGTCTGGGGCCGCCGCTCGGAATTCGCTCGATTTCGGCCAACTCGAACGGGAGCATCCTATTCGCCAACGTTCACGTGGGGGGCATTCCGCGCTCGATGGATGGAGGAAGAACTTGGCAGCCCACCATCGATGTCAACACCGACGTTCATGAGGTGTGCGCGCACCCGGCAAATCCCGACATTGTCGCCGCTGCGGCCGCTGTGGGTCTTTGCCTCAGTCGCGACTCCGGAACAACGTGGATCATCGAACGGGTGGGCCTGCATGCACCACACTGCTCCGGCGTAGCGTTCTCGGGCGACGACATCATCATATCAGCCGCGACCGACCCTTTTGCCGCTCAGGGGCGAGTCTATCGGCGGCCGCTCAAACCGGAGGGCTCCCTGCTAGCCGTCGAAGGTGGGATGCCGGCTTGGACTGAGGGTAAGGTTGACACTGGTTGCATCGCCACCCAGGGCTCGTCCATCGCGATGGCGGATCGAGCTGGCAACCTGTACGTCTCAGACGACTTCGGGCGGGCTTGGTCGCGCATGAGCACCATACTGCCAGCTCCGAGCGGCGTTCTCATAGGTTGATGAGTCGCCGGTTCCCTGCAACCGCAATGACCACCAAATCGTTGGGCGTCCCTCCCCAATTTGACATTTTCACATCTTGAAAACCTACAGATATATGTAGACTTCCAACTATTTTCCATATTCCGGAGGAAGTATCGCCGACGGCTTTCCCCTTCTTTCTCCCTTGAATTCAATCGCTTATAAATGGAACAGGTTTGGCTGTAAGTTTGCGAGTAAAAGGGCGTGGGGTCGGGGTTCAGCTCGAAATTATATGAAAGTGAAGAAAGTTTGGGGATGCAGCCCTGAATTATTCTAACGACGGCATTTTACAAATGATGGCGTGAACCCATCTGTCCCTCTCTGGGGCCATAGGAATGCCCGATCTTCCATTCGTTAGGAGGTAGTATGCGCGAGCGAACACAAAACTCTTCCCGAGCCTTGGCGGTGGCATTACTCACTGGGCTGGTGATCTTATTTGGGCCCGTAGTGAGAGGCGGTTGGGCCCAAGTCGTCAAGGGCACCATTGAAGGCACGGTGGTGGACAGTACGGGCGCCGTGGTGCCCGGGGCAGAAGTCGTCGTCCTTGATCCGGCCACGAGTTCCACCGGCAAAAGCATCACCGAAAACACGGGTTCCTTCCAAATCCGCCTGCTGGCCATTGGAACCTACAATTTGACGGTCAGCAAGGAGGGCTTCCGCAAGCTATCCTTGCCGGGAATTCAGGTGAACTCCGCTGCCACTACCAATGTAGGGGCGTTGCAACTGGAAATCGGCTCGACCACCGCTACAGTGGAAGTCACGGGCCGCCCGACGTTAGTGGAGGCCGCGCAATCCCAGATCACGAACAGCATACCCAACTCCACGATTTCCCTGCTTCCTACGGTCGGCCAGAATGAGGGCCTGGATTTGCTCGCGGTGCTGATGCCCGGAGTAAACAATACTCGCGACAACACGATGGGCAACACAAATGGCGTCGGCTTCAGCTCCAACGGCATCCGTGGACGCAACAACGACCAGCAAATCGACGGCGCGAACAATAACGACAACTCCGTTACCGGCCCGTCTACTTTTATGGGGAACACCGATTGGGTGCAAGAATACCAGTTGACCACCAGCAACTTCGGAGTTGAATACAGCCGCAACTCCGGCTCGGTGGTGAACATCGTGACCAAATCGGGGACCAACAATTGGCATGGGGATGCATTTATCACGGAGAATAGTTGGAAGACGGCAAGCCTCACGAACACGCAAATCGCCTTTGAAGGGCTGACGCAGGTGCCGAAGTTCAATGATGAATTCAGCGGCATCAGCATGGGCGGCCCAATCGTCAAAGACAAACTTTTCGTATTTGCCGGTTTTGACGACGAGATTATTCCTTCCACCTCGGTGTATAGCACGGGAGACCTTGAGCCAACTCCTTCGGGTCTGCAAACCCTCGACGCCTGCCTTCCCAATAGTGGGGTCTTGCAGGCATTGAATACCTACGGCCCGTATGCGATTACCGCTGGCAATCCCCAACCTCAGGCGAGCTCTCTCACCACGCAAACTGTACCCGGCATTACCTGCTCGAATGGCAGCCCGCTCGGCCCTGTTCAGTTTGCT
>CAZCVY010000422.1:0-4065 GCA_964501985.1 uncultured Acidobacteriota bacterium
ACCTGTACGCGCCCGTAGTGAAAGGCGGCGTCGCTTTCCTGCTGCACCTTGCAGTAGTCCACCAGCGCGCCTTCGCCCGCCACAATCTCCGTGACCGTGTTGGTGAAGGTTGTGTCTTCCTCCAGGCTCACGAAGGTTTCGATAACGTTGGCCTGGCCAGTGCCACCCACAACGATCAAGTTGCGCGGATGCGAAACGGTGGGCCGCCCGCCGCCGTGGGAAATCTGCAGGATGTGCAAAGGCTTTTGCAGCACCACGCCCTTGGGCACTTCGATATACGCGCCATCTTCAAAGAATGCGGTGTTGAGCGCGACAAAGGCGTGGGTCTTCGAGTCGGCGTAATGGCCCAGGTGCCGATCGAGCAGCGCGCCATGGTTTTTCCAGGCGGACGCGAGACTGCCGGCAATCACTCCCTGGGGAACTTCCCGCAGTTTCGAGAGTTCGGGAACGTAGCAACCATTCAGAAACGTCAGGCGGCTGCAACCCAAATCGGCCAGCGGCACGGCTTCAATCCTGCGGCGAAGTTCGTCCGTCAGCTTCAAGCGTGCAGGAGTGAAGGGCGTGGACGCGAGCGCCGAGATGTTCGTATAGATCCACTCCTCGTCATGAGTGGTGGGGAAACCGAGTTCGGCAAAACTCTCAATGGCCGCATGGCGAAGCTTCGCAAGCCATGCCGGAGCATGCTCATTGAGGGCGTTCTCAGCGTGCGCGAAGCTTGCGAGGTAAAGTCCTTCTTGTTCTTTAACCGTAGTCATCAAATCTCAAAACCCTTTCTAGTGTCGATCGCCCAGCTCGTCGCTGGGTCACAATCAAGTCAAAAGTCAAAGTGCAAAAGTCAAAAGGCAAAAGTCAGGCCGTCACCCAGAAATGGCGTCCGTCCCCATAGTGCTGTCACGCTCAGCTAGAACTTGTTCGTTGTTTTTCACTTTTGCACTTTGCCTTTTGCACTTTGCCTTTTGACTTGTTCTTTCATCTCTTCAAGCGCCATCCGCATTGGCGAGGAAAAGCCGCGGACCTACAAAACAGGTCCGCGCTACGTCTTCACCTCATGGGAACCCCGTCCTCAACGGCTTCGTCAAGCCATCCGTATCCCTTCTCTTCCAGTTCCAGAGCCAATTCCTTGCCTCCGGATTTGACGATGCGGCCGTTCGAGAGCACATGGACGAAGTCTGGGACGATGTAATTCAATAGGCGCTGGTAGTGCGTCACCACAATGGTCGAGCGGTCGGGAGCGCGCAGGGCGTTGACCCCGGTGGCCACCACCCGCAGCGCATCGATATCCAATCCAGAATCGGTCTCGTCCAGAATCGAGAGCTTGGGTTCAAGCACCGCCATCTGGAAAATCTCGTTGCGCTTCTTCTCGCCGCCGGAGAAGCCTTCGTTCACCGAGCGCGACATCAGGCTCTCATCCATTTCCAGCAACTTCATTTTGCCGCGCACCAGGGTGAGGAAGTCCATGGCGTCGTATTCCTCGAGACCACGATGCTTGCGGACGGCATTCACCGCGGCCCGCAGAAAATAGGTGTTCGAAACACCCGGAATTTCCACCGGGTACTGGAAGGCGAGGAAGATGCCTTCCCGCGCGCGCACTTCCGGCGACATCTCGAGCAAATCTTTGCCCTCAAAGGTCACTTCTCCACCCGTAACCGCGTAGAGTTCGCGGCCCGCGAGGACTTGCGCGAGGGTGGATTTGCCGGAGCCGTTCGGCCCCATGATGGCATGCACCTCGCCTGCGTTCACTTGCAGGCTAATCCCCCGCAAGATCTCCTTGTCTCCCACTTTCGCGTGCAGATTCTTAATCGTTAGCATTCATTGCTCCGTTTCATAGCTTTAAGCTGTCAGCTTTCAGCGATCAGCTTTGGTGCCGCCGCCATGCCAGCGGCCGCTCTTTGTAGCACCGTCCCTTAGGGCGGCACTTGTATCGCGGGCGGCTTGTCCGCTAGGGATACCGGAAATCCGCGGACCTACAAAACAGGTCCCCGCTACCATTGTCGCCCGCACTGCAATTCAGAATTCATAATTCAGCGTTCATAATTCAAGCTTTTCCCCGCGCTCCGTCGATGCTGATCCTTCCGGCGCCGCGCACGGCCAGGTACAGATAAAAGAAGCAGTAAAGCACTGCCGGCTCGCCGTGATTCAAGATGGGCCAAAAGCCCCCGGGAAAGTGTTGCTTGAAATAAGCCACCGCCATCTCGCCGCACAGCAGAAAAGCCACCGGCCGGGTGAACAATCCCAAGCCGATCATCACTCCGCCGCCCACCTCAAGGATTCCCGCAGTCAACATCCAGGGGTTGTGAAGCATCGGGTACCCGCCAAAAGACCCAAAGAGCTTCATCGCGCCGTGGCAGGCGAATAGGAAAGCAAATACCACTCGGGTGAGGAAGAAAACCACGTCTTGCGATGCTGACATTTCCGGTGTCCTTTCCTGAATTGGGGCTGGCGCCCCTTCACGATTCATTTCCGCTCGCGTCTCGGAATCTTCGGCTAGTGAGCCTAATTGCGATTTCATCCACGTATTCTTTGTGTCAGGTTGCATACATCAACTCCAACCCATGCCCAGCAGTTGCTGGGCTTTCGCCTTAGCTTTCAATCTGCCCTAACAGGCTCGAGACGCTGACGGAAAAGCCCGGAAGCAGTCCAGAATTTTCCACGGTTTCGTCTCCGCTGCGGCAAACCACGCCGGCCAGGCCGTGGACGTATACTTCCCGGTACTCAGCTTTTGTTTGCCCATCGGACGCGAGCCGCGGACCTACAGAACAGTTCCGCGCTACACGCTTTCAACCTTTACCCTTACTCCTTACCCAACGCTGCCTTCCAAGCTCACGCCGAGCAACTTCTGCGCTTCGACGGCGAACTCCATGGGCAATTCGCGGAAGACTTGTTTGCAGAACCCGTTGACGATAATTCCCACGGCGTCTTCGGTCGAGATTCCGCGCTGGCGGCAGTAAAAGATTTGGTCCTCGCCGATCTTGGAAGTCGATGCCTCGTGCTCGACGGTGGCCGTGGAATTCTTCACTTCCAGGTACGGGAAGGTGTGCGCGCCGCACTTATCTCCAATCAGCAAGGAATCGCATTGCGAGTAATTGCGGGCGTTTGTGGCGCCCTTCAGAATGCGCACCGCGCCTCGATAGCTGTTCTGGCCGCGCCCGGCGCTGATGCCCTTCGAAACGATCGTGCTCTTGGTGTTTTTGCCGATGTGGATCATCTTGGTGCCGGTGTCAGCCTGTTGGTAGTTGTTCACCACGGCCACCGAGTAGAATTCGCCTACGGAATTGTCGCCCTGGAGGATGCAGCTAGGATATTTCCAGGTAATGGCCGAGCCGGTTTCCACCTGCGTCCAGGAAATCTTGGAATTCACGCCCGCGCACTTGCCGCGCTTGGTCACAAAGTTGTAAATCCCGCCCTTGCCATTCTTATCGCCGGGATACCAGTTCTGCACCGTCGAATATTTCACCGTCGCATTGTCGAGGGCGACGAGTTCAACGACGGCCGCGTGAAGCTGGTTCTCATCGCGCATGGGGGCGGTGCAGCCTTCGAGATAGCTGACGGACGCGCCTTCGTCCGCGACAATCAAGGTACGCTCGAACTGGCCGGTGTCCTTGGCGTTGATGCGGAAGTAGGTGGAAAGCTCCATCGGGCAGCGCACGCCCTTGGGCACGTAAGCGAACGACCCGTCACTGAACACGGCGGAGTTCAGTGTGGCATAGAAGTTGTCGGTGTAAGGAACCACCGAGCCCAGGTACTTGCGCACCAGCTCGGGATGCTCCTGCACCGCTTCCGAAAACGAACAGAAAATGATGCCCAGTTCGGCCAGCTTGGCTTTGAAGGTGGTGCCGACGGAAACGCTGTCAAACACCGCGTCCACCGCCACGCCCGCCAGCAACTCGCGCTCCCGGAGGGGAATGCCGAGCTTGTCGTAGGTCCTCAGCAGCTCGGGGTCAATGTCATCGAGACTCTTCGGACCCGAGCCCTGCTTCTTCGGCGCGGAATAGTAGCGGATGGCCTGATAGTCGATGGGAGGGAACTTCACGTTCGCCCACGTCGGTTCCTGCATCTTCAGCCAGT
>CAZCVY010000423.1:0-4052 GCA_964501985.1 uncultured Acidobacteriota bacterium
GGCCTGCGTTCGAACCCGCCAGGTCTTCCTCCCAAAACTTCACGTCGCCCGGAGGGTTTTCGGGGGACCTGGCCGTGCCTGCCCGCTCGCGAAACTGCCGCAGGAGATCGTTCACGGAGTAGGAATTCAGCAGGTAGGCGATGTTGTTTTCCATGGCCGTCTGGAAGACGCCACCGGCAAGCTGCACGCCTGTTCGAGGTGCCTGGGTCTTCGCGGCGGGCGGCTTCCAGGTGCTGGCGTCCGTGACGTTCTCCGGGTTGTCCACTTGCGTGGTCTCGCCGCCCGGGCGCGCCGGCCGAGTCACCTGGGCAAGGTCGTTGTCGTTCCCGTAGGCGGGGTCGCCCGTAACTGGGCATAACGCTGCTATTTCCTTCCCACCCGAATACACCTCCAGCTTTCCCAAAGCCAGGTAGTAGCCGCCGGCGACGCCAGTAAAACCGCCTCCGGCAACTTGCATCAGCCGCGTGGCCGAAAGCCTCACATAACGCCCGGTAGTGCCTTGCGCGGAGTACTTTTCAATGCGTCCCTTCGGATTGGGATAGTCGGCGCCGGTGTGGTCGACTACGGTTGTGGCGTGACGAAAGTCGGGATCGATCGAGCATTCGATCTTGAACCGGACCGGAAAGCCCTCACCCGCGAATTGTTCGTCCCGGCCGGGAATATCCTTTTCATTGGCAGGGTAGACTTTGACGAAATCGATTGGCTGGCTCTCGCCGAGGTCGATTTGGACCCAGGTCGCGGCGTCTGCGGACTTCGCGGGTTTCGAACGGTAGGCCCGGTACGCGCTGGCAGGGGTGTTCGCCATCCACTCGCCGGTGGGGGCGGGAATAATCCGGTCATCCGCCGGTGACGGCATGCCGGGGTCGGCCTTGAGGATGCGCGACGCGGCAATTCCTGCGCCCGTGCCCACCGAAGTTTCCAGAAACTTACGCCTTGTGAGACCCATTGCGTTCCTCCACCCGTTGCTTAGAGTTCTGCATCCCAAAGAGTCGCCCACGCTCGATGGCATTGCGGTAAGTAACCGTCATGGGTTTCGGAACATTCTCCACAGCCGGATGACCCAGAACACAAAGATAGCTGCGAAGACCGGGAGATATACATGCGGAGGATTAAACTCCACGGATGCTGCGATTTTCGGCGGTCGAGCGATCACAGCGACGAGAGCGGCCGCTGCAGTGACCGCGATAGGTGCGAATAGAGATTTCCAGTTACCCACGTCTCCATCCTCAACTCGCAAGTTCACCTCCGTGCTCGACGACCGGAGGACGAACGTAGGCGGAACGGCACGCCGCAGCGAGAAAGTACTGCTTTTCGCAGGGAAAAGGAAGCACTATTCGGATAAGTGCAAGCCGTACATCCATGGCGGACCTGCGCGTGCGATGCCACTACCCGCATTTATCCAGGCCAATTTCAATCAAAACGGGAACGGGCCAATGGTGCGACGGCTAGCGCTTCTTCGAGGTGGCCGATTTCAGGATTTTCTGAGTGGTTTCAGCGATGAGGTCGCCCATGCGGGTTGTGGATGTGGGACGAGCCTTGCCGGGAAGTTCTGCGGTGCGCACGCCGCGCTTCAGGATGCGTTCGATCGCCAGTTCGATGGCCGACGCCGCCGTTTCCATGTGCAAGGAGTAGCGCAACATCAGGGCGGCGGAGGCGATGGCGGCAAGAGGGTTGGCCTTATTGCGTCCGGCAATGTCAGGCGCCGAGCCGTGGACGGGTTCATAGAGCGCCGAGTGTTCGCCCAAGCTTGCCGAGGGGAGCAGGCCAATCGAGCCCGTCAGCATGGCGGCTTCGTCGCTCAGGATGTCGCCAAACATGTTGTTGGTCAGCACCACGTCGAAGCTGGTGGGCTTGTCGATCAACTGCATCGCGCAGTTATCCACGTAGAGATGATTCAATTCGACGTCGGTATAAGAGCGGCCAATGCGAGTGACCACTTCGCGCCACAAGCGTGACGATTCCAGGACGTTCGCTTTGTCGACAGACGTTACCTTCTTGCGTCGAAGCCGGGCCAATTGGAAGGCCCGATGCGCCACGCGTTCCACTTCATGTTCGCGATAGATCTCCGTATTGACGCCATAGCGTTCGCCATTTTTGGCAAAAATACCGCGCGGATTGCCAAAGTAGATGCCGCCCATCAGTTCGCGCACGATGACAAGATCGGTTCCGCGCACGCGATCAGGCTTCAGCGCCGACATATTTACAAGAGCGTCGAGGACCTTCGCGGGCCGGAGATTCACGTAAAGCCCCAAGCGCTGCCGGATTTGCAGCAGGCCCTGCTCTGGGCGCAACTCGGGACGTCGCGTGTCCCACTGCGGCCCACCGACGGCACCTAACAGTACCGCATGAGCATTGCTGCAAATGGAAATAGTCTCGGCAGGAAGCGGGGAAGCGGTCTGGTCGAGCGCACAGCCGCCAATCAGCCCGCTATTGAAGCGGAACGTGGGACCATTGATTTCCTCAATAGCCTTAAGGACTTTCACGGCCTCCGCCGTGACCTCGGGGCCGATCCCGTCTCCCGCCAGCACCGCAATCCGATACAAGCTCTGCATATCGTTAATTATCTATATCTTACAGGATTACGACACCGAATTGCAACATTTTATTGAAGGTGTCGATTCCTAAAGCCGACTGCGGGTATTTGGGTGGGACGTGGGGTTAACACCCTTATTATCTTCTGGTTAAGGGAGAATGGGAGCAGTGACTCTCAGCAGCCGCGACCATCCGGAGCGAGGGGGTGAGGCCGACTCGCATCAGGCAACGGAATCCGGATTCCCGTCCCTCTTAGTAGCCTCCGGGAAATAATCGATCCACAGCTTCGTTCTTGTGAATCGAGGCCGGGCCCACCGGCGCTGAGTCCTCCAAGCGTTTCATTTCGTACGCTGCTTTGTTGGCGGCCTGCAAGTACGAGCGCGCGGCGGCCTCGACCACGCTATGGCTGGTGCACTTTCCGGAGAACTCACGCCCTTCGAAGCGCGCGCGGATGCGTACTTCTGCCACGCCGTCGGTGCCCGGGCCTATGGTGTGCACGGAGAAGTCGGAAATGGTTCCCGGCAGGCCGGTAATGCGGTCGATCGAGCGAAAGGCCGCGTCGCACGGCCCTTCTCCGGTTGCCGAATCGTGAAATATTGCGCCCTCCTTTTCGAGCTCGACGGTGGCGGTGGAGCGTCCATCGTTCGACGACACGCTCTGGAAAAGCTTAAGCGTGAACATTTCCGGAATATGCAGGAATCCCTCGTTCACGATGGCCAACAAATCTTCGTCGTAAATGTTTTTCTTGCGGTCCGCCAGTTGGGTGAACAGGACGTAGGCGCGTTCAAGTTCAGGCTTTGCCAGTTGGAATCCCAGTTCCTCATACCGCTTGGCCAAGGCGTGCCGGCCGGAGTGTTTCCCCAGCACGATGGAGTTTGAAGGCATGCCCACTGTCTGTGGCGTGATGATTTCGTAGGTGATGGCGTTCTTGAGCATGCCGTCCTGGTGGATTCCCGCTTCGTGGGCGAAGGCGTTGCGGCCCACGATAGCCTTGTTCCGTTGCACGGCCATGCCGGTCAAGCGGGTGAGCATCCGGCTGGAAGCGTAGATTTCCTCGGTGTGAATATCGGTGAAGACGGGCAGGGCGTCGCGCCGAACGTAAAGGGTCATCGCCACTTCTTCCAGCGCCGCATTGCCCGCGCGCTCGCCAATGCCATTGATCGTGACTTCTACTTGCCGAGCGCCGCCGCGGATTCCCGCCAGTGTATTGGCCACCGCCATACCCAAATCGTCGTGCGTGTGGGTGCTCAGCGTGACGTGGTCCATCCCCGGCACGCGCGTCTTCACGTCGTGGAACATCTGCTCGTAATCCGGCTCGAGGCAGAAGCCCACGGTGTCGGGAAGGTTCAGCACGGTCGCGCCGGCTTCGACGGCCGCGTGGCAGCATTCAATCAAATAGCTGCGGTCGGTGCGCCCCGCGTCCTCGGGAGAAAACTCCACGTCCTGGCATTTGGATTTGGCGTGTCCCACCGCCCAACTGATCATCTTCAGGATTTCCTCGCGCGTCTTGTGCAGCTTGT
>CAZCVY010000424.1:0-4033 GCA_964501985.1 uncultured Acidobacteriota bacterium
CAGGCCATCGAATCGGGGCTGGCGGATAGTCAGGCCGGGCGCACCACCAGCGTCGAAACGCTCCGCGCGGAGTTTGGCCTCGAAAAGTGAAAGTTCACTGGACCGACACGGCGCGCGATCATCTGCGAGCTATTCACGCGCACGTCGCAAGGAATTCGCCTGAATATGCCCGGCGGGTTGTCGACCGGCTGACAAGACGGTCGCAACAAATCGCTGATTTCCCTTTGTCAGGGCGCGAGGTCGCAGAGTTCGGTGTCCCCCAAATCCGGCAGGTGTTGGAGGGACCCTTTCGAATCATCTACTACATCAAGCCCGATCAGATTGACGTGCTTGCCGTCATCCATGGCGCACAGCAAATTCCAACCGGCGAATAACTCAGCAGTGCGCAACAAGTCACCGTTGGCGAGTGTACTCCAGCATTGCTGCGCCGCGGTCTTTACGGTGTGTCCTTGCAGGCATGGGCGAAGGGGAACGGGTGTGCCTTGGTCAAAAAGAATGAGCATCAGCGGGTAGGGGCCGGGGTCTCTAAACTGCGGGCGGCGAAGTCAATGACGGCCTTCACCTGTTCGCGGTCAAGGCCGTCGAACCAGCTCAAAATGTCGTCGAGGCTAGCGCCCGCCTCGAGGTTTTCGAAGATGGTGGCCACCGGCATGCGCGTACCACGCAGCACCCAGGCGCCGCTCACCTTGCCAAGAACACTTTCCACTGCCGCGCATTGTGACCAATCCAGTGCCGCCATAAGACCCTCCCAGTGTCCCACGTTCTCGCGGCAAACTCAATATCCCCATAACGTGGCACAGGCACTGTTGCTGTGAACTGTAAACTGTGAACTGGTTTTCAGATGAGGGGTTACTTCCCCGCCCTCGATGACCAGTTGCCTGCGGCGCAAAACCGCGGGTTGGCCGTTTTACGGCAAATTTCCCCCGGTGTCGGATACCCTCTTCGGGGCGCCCAGTCCAAACTGCGCCACCGCGTTCGACACCGAAGGCTCCGAACCGAATGGCAGGCTTCGCTTATTAAGAAAGAAAAGGGTTCCTGACGCTCTTCTGTCGCCTGCATGTCAGTAGGTTGTGGAGGTTCGGCGTTCAATGGCCGTCACCACCACGCGGCGCTGTTCGGGATAGACATCGAAAAAGATACGCCAGTCGCCGACGCGGCGGCGGAATCCCTCCAGGCCTCCCTGGAGTTTGCGCACGTCACCTTGGAAGGGATTTTCCTCCATCGCCTCGAGCGCAAGGCGGATGCGAGGCTGGTCGTTGGACGGGATGCGCTTAAGAGATCTTTGCGCGGGCCCGGCGAGGACGACTAGCCACGCTTTTTTCTCTTCTGCGGAGTTCATCAAGGGTCACGTAGTCACCGCGTTCGTAAGCAGCTCGGCCGCGCCGAATAGCCCGAAGTTCGGCCGGCGTGGGAGCTTCCTCCGGGAATTGCCGAATGGCGATATACGTGCGGAGCGCTTCCCGGACGAGCTCCGACCGGGTCCGATTCTCCGCCTGCATAGTTTTCTCCACCTGCTCCGCCATCGCGGGGGGAAGCGAAATGGTAAAGGTTTGCCGTGTTCTCATGGTTGTCACCTTTTAACACCTGGTCATACCAGCTTAGCAGAGAAAATGACAGTGTCAACGCCGATCCCGCGATCGCGGGCCGGCTAAGGGATTACTTCCCGGCACTCGATGACCAGTTGCCTGCTGCGCAAAACCGCGGGTTCGCCGTTTCTGGTCAAAGTGAATTCGTTGGTGGCGCCGCTTCTCTTCCCTCGCGGTTGCGCTGCTATAATCGGCCCGTGCATATCCCTACGGCGCGAGTTCGGGAATTGCGAGCGAGTCCGACCGAAGCAGAACGAGCGGCCTGGGCTTTACTGCGCGGCCGTCGCTTAGGCGCGAAGTTTCGGCGGCAATTCCGCATTGAAAACCGCGTTCTTGATTTCTACTGTTTCGAACATCGACTGGCCATCGAGCTCGATGGCGGCATCCACTCGCAGATCGATCGGATGCGCAAAGACGCCGCGAAAGAGGATTATTTGCGGACGCTGGGAATCCGATTGTTGCGAATACCCAATGCGATGGTGCTGGAGCACGCGGACGAGTTGGTGCGCGTGGTGGTGGAGGCAATGCGGCTATCGGGGGAGAAGGCGAGGAAGTGATGTCTCACCCGTCTCGCCGCGGTTGGTAAAAGCGCCCGCGGCGAGCCACCCTCTCCCTTGGGAGAGGGAAATGTTTCTTGGGGGCGCGGGAGCGCCTAATTTCTCCTCCCTTCTCCCAGGGGAGAAGGTGGACCGCGACAGGCGTACTCTTCAGCCGTCGCGGGCCGGATGAGGGGTTACTTCCCCGCACTCGACGAAGGACAGGACCTCGTTACACCTGTTTTCGAGACGATGGCCGCCGCCTTCCGCGGCGAGGGCGAAGGTCAATGTTCTCTACCCGTGGTCCACGGCGGCTGGCTGCCGCCATCCTGTGCCGCTCGAAAACCAGTAAAACGAGGTGTCTGTCCCCTCTGCCCTCGACGTCAGGAATCAGGCCGCATCATCCATACGACTACTCAGCCAATCTCGGCTGCCACTCGAAATGTAAGCTCTTATCGATCGTTTTGGGAAGATCAGTGAATTGTGGGTGCCACGCCTTGCGGATGTTCGGTCCGTCCGGGTCGGGATACCCGAAGCGTAGATCGTAAAGCTCATACAGCCGCTGAAAGAATTTCGAGAAATGTACGGAGCTTTCCGCGGGTGGATAGGCGTCCCAGATTACGGGACCGGAGACGGTGCAGCGATAGACCAAGAGCCCCACCGCCTCGTAGCGCATGCCCGGATCAGTGATCGTGCTTCTTCCACCCAGGGCTAGCATCACATCGTGGTATCGTCGGATGGCGGGTAGAGGCTCGTCGTTCTCGTCGAAGGATGCATCGGGCACGTTGCCAACTTCCGATACCTTGGCAAACTTAATCAGGTGTAGAAATCCAAAGACCAAACCTGGGTACATCAGGTGGACGTTAGTGCATTCGCCTAATGCTTCTTCCATCCTGTTCGTGAGATTGCGAAACGCGTTGCCGGTGCTCTTGCCCGAGATTGCCACGGCGGGTCCCAGGCTTGGAACCAGAACGGTGACATCGACATCCTTAATATTTGATCGCACCATGGACAGGGTGCTTCGACGGGTCACGGCTTGGGGCGAGAATGCGAGGCGCGGGCGGCACATATCTCCCTCAATGTCTCTGTCCCCCTCGTCGCGTCGGAACGGCCAACAACCGACTGTGAAGGCGCGCCCTTCGGCAACTGGCATATATGGGTATCAATGGATGAGCCACCCCTCGAGTAATTGGTCTGCCAGCTCTAATACGTTCTTCCAGAGAGGTCAAAAACCGTGTCGCAATTGAGGCAAATGAATCGGGCCGGGTCGTGCTCTTGTCTTTGCTCATCCCAGAATACCTTGGTCTCGCCATCGAACTGCCACGATCCGTTCTCGTCTAAGTGTCCGTAGGCGGCCCCCGGAATGAGGTCGAGTTCTCCCAGCCTGCTGTTCAGGCCACATCTAGGACACCCGTTCATCCTGGCACGCCTTACTTCTGCCTCGCTCATATTGTCGGTATGCTCAATCAGCGGCGGCTTCCTCAGGTCCTCTTTCTGCACAGAGATTTCGGGAGGTTAGCCGAACCACAGCTCTTCACTTTATGGAGATGATTATCCTATTTTGGGTTAGTTGAGTCAAGTGGGAGAGTATGAGTCGGTGCCACGAGCTGATCACAACGAAATGTACCGATTATTCCGGACGATGCTCACTCATCTCCGGCGTCAGAAGGGGATAACCCAAATAGCGTTGGCAAGTCTTTTGGGCGTGCCACAGAGCTATGTCAGCAAGTGCGAACTTGGAGAGCGGAGAATCGACGTAGTGGAGGCCCTTGTGATTTGCCGCGCGCTTGACACTGACCCCCTCGCCTTCGTCCGGAAGCTGATTAGGGCGATCGAGTCGGAAGGAGCCCGCAGCATGTTAGCACCGGGATAAAAGTGAGCCACTTTCACCGGTTTGAAGGGGGCCACGAA
>CAZCVY010000425.1:0-4027 GCA_964501985.1 uncultured Acidobacteriota bacterium
GAATGCTGACCGGATCAATTTCGGAATCGTGACCGCCTTGCCCCGGAATCCGCAGAACTCGATGGATTGCCCCACTCCGTTGTGAGGTACGGCATCATCGCTTCGAGAACTTCTCGGAAAATCGGCGTCGTCGCGTTGTGGTCAAGGTAGATCATGGGGGCAGTCGATAGTCGACAGTTCACAGTCTACAGCAAGAACCTCTGGCTGGTAAAAATCAAGAACGCCCTGGCTGTTAACTGTCGACTGTCAACTGCGGTCCTCCTGGGCCTCGCCGGCTGGTCCATCCGTCATCTAAACCGGGGGCAGTCTGTCCCCTGTTTACGTACGTATTTTCATTTCAGCGGCTTGATCTGCTGCAAGAACCTCTGGAAGCGCGGATCGTTGCGCAGGAACGCGCATGCCGGACTGACCATCGCGTGCATAACCCCGTCGTCGCGTGCCGCCAGTCCCTTTTCCAGCCAAAGCAAGGTGTGGTCCTTGTCTCCCAGCCAGGCATAGATAAAAGCAATTGAGGCAGGGGCAACATATTGCTTTCCGGACAACGTCTCCAATCGACCGGCGAATTCCCGGGCTCTCTCGGCATCCCCACAACGCGCATAAACTTCGCCGGCCTCGGCGAGCTCGCCCCCCGCCCCAGGAACGATTTCCTGGATCTTTTCCAAGTCGGCAAGCGCTGCCGGGCAATTTCCCTGTTCGAGGTGGAGAACCTCAAAGCTCCCGTAAGTGAGGGCGGAGTGCGGGTCCAGCTCGCGCAATTTCTCGATGACTCTTTGAGCGTCGTCAAACCTCTTTTCTTCGGCGTCCATCTTGGCCAGATTCGAATTGATAATCAGGGAAAGGGGGTCGAGCTCCAAGGCCTTTTGGGCCTCGTTTCGGGCCTCTTCTTTTCTGCCCATGATTTCGAGCAACAATGAGTACCAGTGGTGCGCCGTGGCGTAATTGGGGTCGAGGGCGATGGCGCGGCGATATTCCCTTTCCCCGCCGGCAGCGTCCCAGTCGTAGGAAAACTCGGCCATGGCCAGGGAGGTATGCGCTTCTGCCAGCGAATCGTCCAATGACAGCGCCTTGAGAGCCGCGGCCTGGGCTTTGGGGAAAGCTTCACCGGGCGGCACGGAGTTATACATGCTCAGCACATTGTAAGCGTCGGCCAAGCCGGCGTACGCCAGAGCATCCTGGGGGTCTTTGGCAATAGCCTGCTGAAAATAATCGATGCTCTTGTTGATGCCCTCGGGCGTGCGCCGGTTCCAGAAATAGCGCCCTTGCAGATAAAGTTGATAAGCTTCGTTGCTCGAAGGGCGGCGCATCGTCGGAGCGGCGGGGCCTTGGGAAGCGCGGATTTGCAGATTGGCGATAATGTCGCGAGCGATTTCCTCCTCCATGGCCATAACTTCGCTCGCGGGGTGCTCATATTCCGCCCCCCAAAGGTGGCTGTTCTCGCGCGCCTTGATGAGCTCGACATCGATCACCAGGTCGTCACCCTTCTTCACCATGCGCCCGGTAACCAGCGCCTGTGCGCCCAACTGCTCCCCCACGAAAGTCGGGTTGATTCTCTGCCCGCGGTAATAGGAGGTGGAGGTCTGAGAAATGACTTTGACGTTGGGAATTTTGGACAGGCCATTGCTCACACTCATGGCGATGCCGTCACTCAGGTAGTCGATGGCGGGATCGGGCGTGCCATTGGTGAAGGGCAGAACGGCAATGGAATCGATCGCGACTTTCGGGGCGGACGCAGTGTGCCGATGATGCCAATACGCCACCCCAATCAACGCGAGGATGGCCGTGCCTACCGCGAACCAAGCGGCGGGCGAGCGCAATTTCGGAGTTGGAACTGCGGCCGGCGCGGCATCGGTGGCCGCCTCCTTCTGCGTCTCGACCGCAGCAGGGCGTGGCGCTGCCGCGGGACGCGCCACTTCCTCGATGGGCGCCACCAGGCGGTATCCAATTTTGGGAATAGTTTGGATGATCCGGGATTCGCGCGCGTCATCCTCAAAGGTTTTGCGCAGCTCAGAGATGCACCGGGTGAGGGCGTCGTCGGAAACGAAGGTATCGGGCCAAACCGTGCGGATGAGTTGTTCCTTCTCCACCACATCGCCGGCGCCGCGGGCAAGACACACCAGTACCTGCATGACCTTCGGTTCCAACCGGACCGACTGGCCATCCATGACAACGGCGTTCAGCCGTGGCTGCACCAGCCACGCGCCTATGCGGAATTCTCCGTTCAACGCCTTGCTCCTTCTTCAGACCAGCCCTGGAAAAGGTGAGGAATGCTTGCGCGCGTAAGGGGCGCAGGGAATTCTCACCACTTCCACCCGATCGCCCGCCGCTCAAAGTCAAAATCTACACGTGCAGGCTTCAGGGCCGCAACTCCCAAGAGACCGTCAAATGCGAGAGACAAGTCCGAGGGGGTTTCGAGAAGGAAAACGCTCTCGACCGCCACATGGAACTCTCCCAATATGGCGATGGGAGGTTCAATCTGCTTAAGTTCTGCGATGCCTCCTATGTTGGATGAAGCTTTAACCCTTTGGATTCGATTACTTGCGAACAGACCAGGAACCCTGCTTTCAAAGAGGATGAGGTGCTTGACTCCCGTATCCACCATCAGGTGCGTCGGAACTCCGTCGAGTTCGATCTCGACGACCGCGAAGGAGAATTCCTCGGCCATGTTGGACCAAACTCTTGGCGCGTCCGGGGGCCGATCAAACCGCAAGCGTCCCCCGGCATAGTCGATACTGAAGTTTCTTTTCCCCAGAACATCCAAGCCGATGAGGGCGTCGACTCGCACGCCCAGCAGTCTTTCAATAAAACTAAGGTCCTGAACCAAGGCCTCGACGCCGACCGCGTGGACCGGGCCAACGTCCACCCAGGGGAGAACAACGCGCTTAGCCGGGACCGTGCGCGCGAACACGGACACCTCATCCGGTTGCTCCGCCAGCCCCAGCCGGCGGTTGAGCCTGCTATCCACAACACTTGGAACGGCTCCAGTATCGATGATGAAGTTGAGGTCTTGGATGCCTCCGATCGACCCACGAACCACAATCGAGAATCCTTTGTGTAAGACGAAGGGCAAACTCGTCTCGCTAGCCCTCAAAGGCAAAGCACCCACCAGAGTTACAAACGTGCACGAAAGACCCACCAAGGTTCGAATACGCATTGGACGCCCTCGCTGTTGCAGTTTCTGCATCAGTCATAGCGTCCGCGCGCCGACGATGTCGTGTGGATCAGTGCAAGATTTTCTGAGGATTGGCTGAGGTTTTTCTGATGACTGTCAAGTTGTTTATAAATAGCGGCTTACAGCGTTCTCGCGTAAATCCTCTTGGCATAATTGGAGCCCCTGGCGGGACCCCCGTTTTTGGGGTGCGCGCTTCCACACTTGCAAAAAGAGCAGCGTACCTTCGAGACAAGTCCGCGCCCGGGTTCCATAATCCCCTCGCACCTACGAAACGATCAAATCTTTATTGATCTCCACGCCCAAGCCTGGGCCCTGCGGCAGGTTAAGGTAGCCCTCCTTGTCGACCAGCGGGGGGTTCTGCATGATCGAGAAGCGATGGGTATAGGCAGCGATAGGCGGGTCATGCAGGATCTCGATCCAGGGCGCGTGCGGCCAGGAGGCGATGGCGTGGAGCTGGGCGATGGTACCCAGATTGCCTCCGCCGTGGTGGGGAATCAGTCTCTTGTTGTGCGCCTGGGCCAGGGCGGCAATCTCGCGAAACCCGGTGACGCCGTCGGCCACCATCACATCAGGCTGGAGGATGTCGTAGACCTTCTGTTCGAGCATCCAGCGGTATTCGTGTACGCCCCGATTATTTTCTCCCCCGGCGATGGCAATGCCCACTCGGCTGCTCAATTCCGCCAGCTCGTCGAAAGCGTAGCGCCGGCGCGGCTCCTCGAGCCAGAGGCAGTGCAAACGCTCGAGTTCCCGAGCGGTCGCGAGCGCGCGCTCGAAATCCCAGACCACGCCCGGCTGCCACCCGCCGAAGGAATTGGCCTGGTTGGCGTCGACCATGATGTCCATGTCGTCGCCCACCGC
>CAZCVY010000426.1:0-3944 GCA_964501985.1 uncultured Acidobacteriota bacterium
CCGCGTGCCGGTTCCACACCACTAATAACCGGTGACCGTCCCCGGGTTCCAGGCGCGAAGCGGACAAAATAAACATGTGTAACGTTCCGTTTGTCCCCGTCCCCTACACTTACAACGACGTGCTCAACCGGCTCACCGGGAAGTCCTATAACGATAACCCTCCCACGCCACCGGTGAGCTTTTCGTACGACCAAACCTCCGTCACCCTGGGCACATGGTCGAGCGGGACACTCTCGAATACCAAGGGCCGGTTGACCTCGGCGATCACGACCACCAGCGGCACGCTTCAAACCGGCGTCGTCTACGGTTACGACCCGATGGGCCGCGTGTCCCAGTACGACCAGTGCCCGCCCGCCACTTGCGGCACGGGCATCATCTTGCCAACCACGACGGTCTACGATCCCGCTGGCGACATCTGGAACTGGACGTTCGGCTATACCATCACCAACACGATCTCGGCAGCGCGCGAGATCACCGCAATCACGAGCAGCCAAAGCGACTCGGGACACCCCGCAACGCTCGCACAGAACATCACCTACACGCCATGGGGCGCGCTGAGTTCGCTCACCGATGGCTGTGTAGGTACGGGATGCACGGAGGTGCAGGAAACTTACGATTACAATAATCGCATGCAGCCGGTGCGGCTCCAGTTCACAACCGCCTCGGGCAATTACTGCATGGTCTATAATTACTACATAAAGGGCACGAACCCATCCAGTTGCACGAGCACCCCGACACAGGCGTCAACGGGAAACAATGGCAGCGTGGCCGGCATTTGGGTGGGGGACGGCATCAACACCAGCCTGAACCGCACGGAGTCCTACTCCTATGACAATGTAAATCGACTTACTGGTGCTTCCTCGGCCAGCACCGCCACCTATAATCTGGCGTTCATTTACACCGCGGACGGCTCGACCGGTCAATACGGCAACATGACGTGTACGACGAACGCACAGACCCAAGGCCTCTGCCCTAATTATACGTTTAGCCCTTCAACGAACCAGGTTGCGGGCTTCACGTATGACCTGGCAGGCAACGTGCTGACCGACGGTAGTCACAGCTATAGTTGGGATGCGGAGGGACGGCTTGCCACCATGGACGGCGGATCGACAGAAACAATCACCTATAACGCCTTGGGCCAGAGAGTAAATAGCAGTGGAGGGTCAACCACCTATAACTCGGCCGGCGAGGAAACCTTCTCCGCAGGATATTATCTCATTCCCTGGAACGGCGTGAACTTCGCAGTGGATACAAGCAACACTTTCTTTATTCACCATAACATCTTGAACTCCGCTACGATCGCGACGAACCAGACTGGCGTGGTGGTGCAGGACCTGATTTTTTATCCGTGGGGCCAGAATTGGCTCGACGGTCAAGGGTTCCAGGATAATACCTTCGCGGGGATGTTCCCGCTGGCACAGGTCAGCGGCGCAGATCTCTTCACCACACTCAATCGCGACTACGATGCGACCAATGGCCGCTGGCTCAGCCCGGACCCACAAGGCCTCGGTGCCCATCCGAGCGATCCGCAGACCTGGAACATGTATGCGTACACCAGGAACAACCCCACCAGCCTTACCGATCCCTCGGGCTCAATGTACTGCGACCCCAACAGTGCCATCGTCGACAAAAACGGCGCAACGGTGGGCTACTCGGACTGCGTCAGCGAGGACACGGGCCCGTCGGATCAGTACAATCTGCACCTCGCGCCGCAACAAGAATTGGTCAATTCCGGTGCTCCTGCCAGCGTCCCGCTTGAAGCCGCTGTGCCAATCCTTACTGGTGGACACCATTATCTTGATCAACAATTCTTCAGAGATCTGCCTGGTGCCAGTGATGCATTTAGGCTCTTCAACAACTGGGTAACTGGTCCCTTGAGTGACAAAACGGCAAATTATTATAATGGGCTCCATCGCGCGGCCAGCGCGCAAATCAGGGAGATGATCGAGGACTATCTCACGGAGCACGGCAGGGCGAATCTTGCGCAATTAAGCAAGGACGAGTTGAAGGAACTGGCACAGGAGATTGTAGATGCAACCAAGGATGCCAGCACGAGGTTGGGGCAATTCTACCGGGGGCTTAAGCCTGCGATCCAGAGCGCAGAGGGAGAAATTGAGCCGGCGCTCGAGAACGCGTGGGAGGACATACAGCCGCTCCTCGAAGAAATACCGCCGGCCCCATAATACAGGAACAAATATGACGAGAGAGAGCACAAGCGTTGAACAGTCCGAACGCTCACAGGTTGCTGGCACCGGTCACCTCTTCCCTTTCTTCGTCCGCAAGGGCAGATCAATAACCCGTTGGGTAGCCGGGTATATGGACTCCACGGGGCGGCCGCTTATCCCTCCTGTTTATGACCACGCGGGCCGCTTTCGGGAGGGGTTGGCGACAGTGAAGCAGGGCAAGGACTGGGGAGTGATCGCCTTGGATGGGTCCTGGCGACTACCCCCTTTCTGGGACGGTTCTGTGACGGTCGGTTCGGGCCGCATTATCGTAGGCCTTGGAACTAAGTACGGGCTGTTGGATACAGGCGGCAAGGAAATCGTGCCGCTAACGTATGACATGATCCTGCCCTTCTCGGAATCTCTTGCGGTCGTCCGGACTGGGGACCGGCACGGGTTCATCAACTTGGAAGGTGAAGAGGTAATTCCTTGCAAGTTCGAATACGCCCAGCACTTCAGAGGAGGGCTGGCGCCCGTCAAGCATCGGGGGGAGTGGTACCTCATCGACAAGCAAGGGGAGTTGGCGTTCAAGGTTGGTCCGGTGAAATTCGTGGGCCAATTTGAGGACGGTCTGGCCCGCTTCGAGGTAAACAAAAAGATCGGCTACATCAATGGGCACGGAGAAGTGGTGATTGAACCGCAGTTCGCTAGCGGCCTGCCGTTTAGTGAGGGGCTGGCAACCGCCAAAGTCGGGAAACTCTATGGGTTCATCGATCGCAGTGGAGCATGGGTAATCCCCCCACGGTTTTATCACGCGCGCGAGTTTTCCGGAGGCTTGGCTGGGGTGAGAGTGGCCGATAGCTATGCGGTGGCAGCAACCGGTTTCATCGACCGTATTGGAAACTTGTTAATCCCGGGGATGTTCAGAGAAGTCGATCGATTTGAGCATGGGCTGTGCTTGGTCAATACGAACGACGAAATTGGATACGTCAACCCGCAGGGCGAGTTCGTGTGGCGTGCGCCTTGGGTTGATGTGCCGATCTACAGTAACCTTCGGCCCTGACCGACGGCGGGCCGCAGGCGAACCTTCGCATCCGGCCGTGCTACGCACCGGCTGTGGGCTGGTGGGGACGGTCACACCTCGTTATACCATTTTTCGAATGGCAGAGAGCCGCCACGGGCGCAAAAACGAGTGTATCGAGATGAGCGTCCCCGGGTTCCCCCAGAACGCGACAAAGGGGCAGTAATGGAAGAACAGATCAACGAACAAAATCTGATCGAGCAGCTCAGGGCAGCGTTCCCTGAACTGGAAGGTAGCTACGACGAGAGGGTTGCCTTCTGGGGGCGGGAGCAGTCACCCAGCAATTATGATGTTTTGGGGTTCGTCTTCAGGCCGAGGCTCATAGAGGAGATTGAAAAGGGCGAGGTAACGGACTTCCTTCGGCGCTCAGCGGCCTTCATGGAGCGGGTGTGCACCTCCGGCAACGTTGAAGCGGTCAACGTTGTCTGGACCAAAGTATTCGAGTGGCTCATCTTCCGGCGAAAAGAGCTTGAGCTCTGCTGGCCATTGTTCGGGCCCGCGACAAAGGCGGCCATCAAGGACGCCGCGCGGCGGTGGTCAGATGCGGGACGCCGTTTCGGACGTATTGAGGAGCTGCCCGAGAAGAATTTCCCGACAGAGTGATGCTCGCTGGCAAGCGGGGGAGCGGGGGAGGAAGGGGGGGCGGGGGAGGAAGGGGGTCAGGTAGTGCGCCGGGATAAACCGGCATGCAGTAGAGGATG
>CAZCVY010000427.1:0-3918 GCA_964501985.1 uncultured Acidobacteriota bacterium
CCCGCATGCGCGAGGCGGCGAAACAATTTGAATTCGAGAAGGCGGCGCAGTTGCGAGACCGGATCAAAGGCCTGCGGGAGAAGGAAGTGCGGTCCTAAGCGACCTTGGTGTCCAGGAACTCCAGCCCAGCGTATGTCCACTTGCACTCATCTTCCCTCACCCAAACCGCGCGGGCGGGAATGGGGTAGGCAACGTCCCCTTTGGGAACGACTCCCACCCACTCTCCCGGAGCCAGTTCGAGCTTGGTCCGAACGCGCGCGCCGTTCAGCGAAACGTCGAGAGTGAAGGCCGAGCCGTCCGACTTGATGCGGTGGTCGCCTTTCAACACAATTCTGACCGGCGTCGTCTTGGGTTTGCGCTCACACCGGCGGGTGTGGGCTTCAGTAGTCGTTAGCATAGGCACCTCTTGCTTTCTCGTTCAAACCACCTGAATGTCGTTCAACTGTGTTACCACCCTCATTGAGTACCCATAGGTAAATAAGCAAATGGGTATCCAAACTATGAATAAGTGGGCCGAAACGCGCTTCGCCTGAACGTGCCTTCAGTTTCACATTGATTCGCAAGGAGTTACTGGAGCGGATTTCTTTCGATTCGAGCCCAGAAATGAGCGGGAGCCCCAGAAACTGGCGCACCTTGGCGCAGCGGGGAAAGTCCACACGGGAAAATCCCCGGGCAACGAGCAGATGGCAAGGGTGAAAATCCACAACGCCAAGCCTTCTCAGGAATGCCGTAGTCGATCGGGACACTGATTCTGGATCGCGAACGGCCCCTAGAGGTCGCTGCCTTGGCGGAGACGGTACGCCCAACTGCGTTGTTACCAACCCCAAGGTAGACGTCGGGGGATAGGGCATTTCCGGGGCGCGAGTTGGGGAAGAGTGCATTCTCAATTTGGTCGCGTTTGGGGGGACAACGCCAAGTCCGGAAGAGGGCCGGGTAAACTGGCTTTAGCAATCGCTCCCCGTCGGCTCGGCAATGCCCGTCGAATGCCTGTGGCCAGCAGCACAAGGAACAGCGCGGAATAGAAAAGCAAAAAAGCGGCGAGAAATACCCAGGAAAAGAGTTCGCTCATGGCAGCCAACACCCGGTTTGCTGTTGCACAAATGAGTCCCCAAATTTTCGCGGAAGTATGCCGTGATCTATCTTGTGTATTTACATCTGATTGCACGACATCCCGGGCCGGATGACGGCGGATCATCTGCCGTGAAAAGGGTGTAAGAATGTCCGAGAGCCAGTAAAAACGACATTCCTAATCATTGGAAGGTATTCACCGCGGAGGCACGAAGGTGCAGCTCAACCGGGGCATCAGGACCCAAGCCCCGTGGGGCCACCTAATGCCTAATCCCGGGTCACCAGCCCCGAGTCCCTAACCGCTGATCCCTAACCGCTAATCTCTCCGCTCGCCAATGAAGCGCACGATCCGGCTCTTCTTGCCGGGGTTCCAGTCGGCCTCGTCGATCACGTCTTCGTAGTGAATGATTTTCAGGGTGCTGAAGTCGTGCAGAAGTTCATTGGACTGGAAGTCACCTTTATCCCCCGCAAAACCTTCGATCACCAGCAAGCCGCCGGGGCGGAGCGCATCCATCAGCCGCTGCGGGACGGCGGTCTTGGACTCGTGATACCAGGCGTGCATAAAGAACAGCGCGACCAAATCCCATTTTGCCCGTCCCAGATCGAAGTGGTCCAGGTCGCTGACCACGGCCGTGAGCGGCACGTGCGCCGCGGCAGCGAGCGCTTGGGCCTGCTTGACGGCCTCGGCGGAGAAGTCCACGCCGGTGACCTGCCAACCTCTCGATGCCAGGAAAACGGCGTTGCGGCCCTCCCCCATGCCGAGGTCAATCGCGGTTCCGGGCTTTCGATCCTGGATGGCGTACTGAAGGAGTTTGCTGGAGTCCTTATTGAATGGGACCTCGCCTTTGCGGAAGACATCATCCCAGAACAATCGCCGGTCCGGAGGCGTTTGCGCCCCCACGGCCGATGCAGCGATCAAAATGCAACAGAGCACGCGCGCAAGAACGCTCAGCATGGAGTCACCCGGTCTATCCGAATTTTGCGGCTCGCCCGGTAATATACCTGTGACCCCTCGCCGAACGCAATTGCGAGCGAATAAAGTCGAGGGTCGCCGCCGCCGGTGATTTCCATGGCCGTAGCGCAGGGCCCGCTCTCCGGCCCGGCGGCTCTTCCGCCGGCAAAGGCTCACGCCGTGGCGGCACAAGATAGACTGAATTCCGTTTGCCTGCTCCGAAAACAAAACTCTTCAAACACCCAGGCCGCGCCGGCACATCAAGGGCGTGGAAAAGCCGCAAGGCTGGAGAGCGAGCCTTGCGCTATGTGTTTTACTACCCGACTTTTTCTTGCGCGGGAGCGATTTCGGACAAAGTTGAACTGAACGCGTCCGCTCGAAAGCAAACCGAGCAGGCGGAGTGAATCAGAGCCGCGGCTCGGAGAGAAAACATCGAGGGTCACCCCCAGCCGGCTTAGGCGACACGCGGACAAGTGACCCCGCTGCGAGTTCATTGCCACTTCAGGTCGAGCTGGTAAACTGACAGCAATTCGCGCATCTCAGCGTCGGTCAGCTTTCTTTCCTTCCCCTCCGCGCTGACAACGGTGATCCTCCCCATTTCGCGCAAGTCTTCCGCGCGGAAACGAATCGTGCCCGCCGGGTCGGATTCTGGTGCGTGGATCGGTCCACATCCAGCTCCGCAGCCTTCGGAATTCATGCAGGCGGTCAGGTGAGCGTGAGCGATGGGTTGATTCTCTGCCGTTTGCAGGCGGATGACGTAGTCATGCTCGGGCAAAGTCCAAAGCCGTTTGAGGGTGATCATCGGCTCACCCCCGACGATCACATCTGGACTTGCAGAAAACGCCTTCCCCGCCGGGCCATCGGCCTTTTCTGCGAAATATCCAATCGAGAGGGCGAGTGAGGCGTTGGGGGCAACGACGGCAACTTCTCCTTCCGCACTCGTCGTGAAGACTCCCAGTTCGATACCTACCGCCACCCCGCAGTGGTTCTCGCTCGACCCATACAGAGAGATGGGCACCTCGACTCCCGCCAGGGGTTTGCCGTCGGGATCGAGCAGCCGAATCGTCCGTCGGATTGGCGCCGGCAGAATCAGGTCAACTCCGTTCGGGTGCCCGATCTGCTCAAGGGCGGCCGGCCAGTCCTTGCCGAGTTTCCCCGCGGCGAGCGGAGGCGAAAGGTAAATGTTCGGGAAATGCTTCAGATACTCTAGCGCCTGCTCTGTCCCATAACCAAAATCCTCAACCAACGACGCAGGCGGCGCTGTGGGTTGATCGGCGACGGCCAGGAGAAGCTTATAATCGAAGGCCTGATCCCAATATTCTGGGAACTGGAGAGGCTCGCGCGCTTCAAGTATGCCGTTGCGAATTGTTGCCACCAGAACGCTCGGATAAGCTCCCCAGCGGTTCGCAATCAGCCACGCTTCTCCGGCGACCACCGGATGCGAAGAATCACGGAAGAAGATCCTTGCGGACTGGGCCATGCCTGGCAGCGGGCTGAACATTAGCACCAAGAAGATAAAGGCCTTGAGTGGCCTCCGAGGTTGTGGTCGCTCCTCCTCGGCGCGAAAGGTCGAGATCCTCATAGCGGCATACCTCGTGAGCCCTTCAGAGAGATGGTATTGAAACCGAGTCAAGGTCAGAATCCAGCAAAGCCCGTCCTACTTTCTTGATGTAGGGGTTCGGGTTGTCGGTGATGGGAATTTCGAAAACGCAGTTTCGAAACGTGGCATTCGTCAGTTGCACCGGATTCGGAGTGAAGATGATCCTGCAACCGGTGAACTCGCCGTTTCCGAGATCCCCGTCGTCGAACTTGATGGTGATGCCTTTTTCGCGGATTCCTCGCATCAAGCCCCGCGACAAGATCTCGCTTAAAATCCTGGGTTGTTGACCTGGCGGCGG
>CAZCVY010000428.1:0-3917 GCA_964501985.1 uncultured Acidobacteriota bacterium
GGCGGCCCGGTAGATCTTTTGGTCCAACTCCTCATCTTCATCGACGCGGTTGGCGTTGAAACCCAGCCCGCCGTTCATCAGGTTCATGACCTCGTGCGAGCCGAGGTTCGAGGTAAGGAAGATCATCGTGCGAGAAAAATCCACACGGCGATTGTCACCCAGCGTGAGGGTGCCCTTGTCCAGAATGCCGAGCAGGAGCTGCCAAAGTGCGTCGGAGGCTTTCTCGATTTCGTCAAACAGGACTAAGGAAAGCTTCACCTTCTCCGTGTGGTGCTGGTCAAACACTTCCTGGGTAATGATCGGCTGGGTCTCGCGGTGGCCGAGGTACCCTGGTGGCGAACCGATGAGCTTGGCGATTTCGTGACTGTGCTGGAACTCCGCGCAATCCACTTTCACAAAGGCTCGCGGTTTGTCAAAGAGGACCTCCGCCGTGGCTTCCACCAAACGCGTTTTACCGGAACCCGTGGGGCCGAGAAAGAGAAGGTTGACGACCGGCCGCCCGGGGGTCGAAAGCCCCGCGCGGAATACCTGGTAGACTCGGGCCAGGCGGCGAACGGCGCGATCCTGCCCCACCACGCGTTGGTGAAGGGCAATCTCAAATTCGCGAACTTCCGGGCTGTTCAGACTTGGATCCAGGATTGTTTGACGGGCACCCATGTTCATCCTCTCTTGGTTTTTCCGCGTCGAACGCCGGTGCCTTACCGATTCAGATCGGGTCGGGTCGTTCAGGTAATTACGTCCTGGTCCTCCAGGAGCGCGCGAGCCTGGTAGATTCTCTCGTGCTGGCCTTGAGCCCGCAACGGCACGTGAGTACTGGTACCGCAGTCTGCAAGCTCGAAATGCGCTTCAGTACTTAGTCGAGCAGGTCGCAAGGCGGCAGAGGCTCATCCATCTGGTTAACTACGACGCGCTGAATGCTCCAGCGATTTTATCCGTGGCCGTAACCTGCCGTGTTCCCAGCGGCAAAGTGGTGAAGGACGTAAGCTTCTACGAGGTCGGGGGCGATTCGCCCCGAGCGCTCAGTTTCACGCCCGGGCCATCGTCGGCCTCGTTCACAATGACCAAGATGAAAACCTATGCGGTCATTGCGGTCAGTTGGTAGATTGGTGTGGCGTGTGCCCCCAACCCCACAGGCAGGTACAGAACATGGATAGAAGAGAGTTTCTTGGAGCGTTAGCCGCCACGCCGGCGACGGCCACCGGCCCGCGCCTCCGCGAGAACTTTAATCGCGGCTGGCTCTTTGCCCGGCAGTCGCAGGGCACCGGCGCGCTCGGTTCATTCGACCGTCAGAACGAAGCTGCCGCTCGCATCGAACCCCGCTTTCGTGACGCCCGCACCCCCGGCTATGACGATGCCAATTGGGCGGCCATTAACCTGCCTCACACCTGGAACGCCTACGATTCGATGGACGAGGCGCCCGGCTACTGGCGAGGCATCGGCTGGTATCGCAAGCATTTCAAGTTGGCCGACCAGCACTCCGGTAAAGCGGTATTTCTTGAATTCGAAGGCGCCAGCAGTGTGGCGGAGTTTTGGCTCAATGGCACACGCATCGGCGAGCACAAGGGCGGTTACACCGGCTTTGAACTGGACGTGACGGATGATGTGAAATTTGGGAACGTGGATAACGTGCTGACCGTCAAGGTCGATAACCTGTTTCGCGATACGGTGCCGCCCACGGTCAAAACCGATTACACCTTCTACGGCGGGATCTACCGCGACGTCTGGTTGCGCATCTTCGAGCCCTCGTATGTTTCCGATGTCGTCTGGTTCACTCCGCGCGTGGACGAGCAGGCGGCGGAGTTACGGCTGCGATCCCTGGTCGCGAACAAAGCGAGACAGGCCGTGGGCCTGACGCTTGTACAGGAGGTGTTTGACCCGCAAGGAATCTTGGCGAAGACCTTCTCAACGGCTATACGGGTTCCGCCGGGGAAAACTCAAGAGGTCATGCAGGATGGCGGCCGGGTCGCCAACCCGCTGCTCTGGTCCCCTGACTCTCCCCACCTCTATCACATCCGGACGACCCTGCTGGAGGGGTCGCGCCCGATGGACATGGTTGAAAATCCGCTGGGATTTCGATGGTTTAAGTTCGACGCGCAGCAAGGGTTCTTTCTCAACGGGAAACGCGTGCAATTGCAGGGAACGAACTGGCACCAATCGTATCCCGGTATGGGGGACGCTCTTCCCAATTCCCGGCACGTGAAGGACATGGAAATCATCCGCGCGATGGGCGTGAACTTCTGGCGAACCTCGCATTACCCGCACGATCCTGCCACCATGGAAGCCTCCGACCGGCTGGGCCTGATGGTGTGGGAGGAGCTTCCCATCAACAAGGAGATCGGCAGTCCACCGGAGTACGTCGCCAACTGCCTCGCCATGGCGAACGAGATGATTCGCCGGGACCGCAACCATCCGAGTGTCATCGTATGGGGTATTGCTGGAGAGTTGAATGCTCCCGTATCGGTGGCGAAGAAGGTGATTGCCGCAGTCGCCAAACGATATCGCGAGCTCGATTCCTCGCGGCCCGTGGCGATGCACGAACCGGGGGGGGGAGGAGCTGGAAGCGCTGGTGGACGTGGTGGGGCTGGGCGTGGGCAAAGAGACCGATGAGCGCCACCGCCGGTTTCCCCAGCGTCCCTATCTCACGGCCGAATACGCGCCCTCCACCGCCGGCCGCGGCCTGTACGGTGGCGGGCCCGAGAGTGAAGAGCTGGCCTGCCAGAATCACGAAGCATACCTCGGCCAGTTGAACCTGCGCCCCTGGATGGCCGGCGGCGCCATCTGGCACCAGTTCGACTACGAGGGCGAGACCTACGACACCGTCATCCCTCACATCGTCAGCTTCGGCATGTGCGATTTGTGGCGCATCCCGAAAGACGTTTACTACTTTTATCAGAGCCAGTGGACAGTCCGGCCCATGGTTCACATCATGGGTCACTGGACGTTGCCGGGGGAGGAAGGCCGGACGCGCAGCGTGAAGGTCTTCAGCAACGCCCGGGAAGTGGAACTCTTTCTCAACGGCAAATCGCTGGGCAGCAAGTCCGACGCAAGCGGGGCGGGGCTCGCGCACGCTCCCGGCGTGTGAACCGTGGCATACCAGCCCGGGACCCTGAAAGCGGTGGCGCGCCACGAGGGCAAGGAAATAAGCGACGAGCGCCAAACCGCCGGGGTGCCTTATCGCCTCGTGCTGGAAACGGATGCCAAGGAGCTCGAATCCGGGAACCTCGAGAGCTTAGCCTACATCACGGCGCGGATCGTGGACGAGAAGGGCACGGTGGTGCCAGGGGCGGAGCTTCCCATCACGTTCACTTCCGCCGGGCCTGGCGAACTGCTGCAGCAAACCTGGCTCGGGCACGGGACCGGATGGACCTTGACCTCGGTTAGCGGCATGGCACAGATGGCTCTTCGCGCCACCGACCGCACCGGCCACGCCACCATCAGCGGGTACTGCCCGGGCCTGCGGATGGGAAGAATCGAGATCGCCGTGCAGACGCCCGGCAAGCCGGATGAAATGGAATATAAGGAAAAGTTCGAGGTCGACAATCTGTAAGTGCGATGGTCGTTGGCGGCCCGGTGCCGCAAAGGTGTCGCGAGAGAAGCCGAATTGTGGCACAAAGGTCTGAGACGAGCAAGCACTAGCGGTCCGCGCGGGTTGTCAACGAAGGGGACACTACTGGTACACGAAAAACAACGCACTCTTAATTAGTTGGAAATATTAAAGATGAGCTGGCGGAAAGGGTGGGATTCGGACCCGTGCTTTCATCCGCTGCGGATAATGTGAATGTGTATTGCAAGGACCATTTTGCGTCTCTAACAGGTTCGCTCAACCGCTTGCCGAGGGCAATCGCCAACTGGTTGTCGCCTGCTAAGTTGACTATACTAAATATTGCGCGTAATTCGGTTTGGGTATACCATCCCTT
>CAZCVY010000429.1:0-3897 GCA_964501985.1 uncultured Acidobacteriota bacterium
AGTGCGAGTTGGCATTTCGGTCCGCCGGGTCAATCTCGATGGCTCGGAGGTAGGCCGCCCGGGCCTTCTGCGACTGCCCTTGCTCGAGGTAGTGGTTCCCAAAATTGCTGTACAGCGAGGCGGAGTCAGGAGCGAGCGCGAGGGCGCGCCGATGAAATGTTTCGGCTTCGGCAAATTGCTTCTGCGCGTCAAGAATCAGACCCATTAGACCCATGGCGCTCGCATCGCGCGGGTTCTCGGCTAACGCCGGCCGCAGGGTCTGTTCAGCTTGGGCGTACTTCTGCTCCCCGAAATCAGCAACTGCTTGGTCGTAGACGCTGGCGGGAACTTGCGCAGAAACGGCGATGGCCGCGAGAATTAGGGCATTAACATACATGACTGACCTGGGGTTTTAGGATGAGCGCATCCGCGCACAGACCCTTCGGGGACTGGGCCTTCGCCTCCACCTTTTGGCGTGCCTTCACCCGCTTGCGCTCGGTCTTGATTTCTCCCTCGGGACCCGCCGACTCATTCGTAGTGTTTGGCCGCAGCCCACACTAGGGGCCTTTTCGGCCTTCGGACGACATACACCACCAGATCATTTTCTGATGGCTGAACGTAGCCGGTTTCGTCGTGAATGAAACCTCCCTGTGAGACCTCCTCGAAGAGTTTCGCGAGGTCGTCGGGCCCGCGGTTGATGACGATTTCCACTTGCCACGAGCCCCGGGGGCCCCAGAGCCAGTAGTTGTTGTGCCCAGAGGCGGCATCGGGCAGCCCGTACTTCTTTCCCAGGAAATCGATGGCCCCCGCCTGGTGGTAATCCATGCAGAAGATACCGCACTTGGCGCGATCGTCGGGAGGTAGAGAACCATACACGCGGGCAACCTCTCCCACCATGTGCTCCCAGCCAAACATGGAGGCGTAATACTGGGAGAGCCTGCCGACCCGATGACGCTCATCTCCAGCGTTCGGCTTTAACCCGAGGGCCGCCGAGTAACGGATATGCGCCTCGACGGGTAGGATCGGCAGGGCGACGGGAAGCGTGATGAGTCCGCCGGCCACGATCAACGTTACGAGCGCCACCCGCAGGGCTTTGCTGGGAAACGTCTTCTCGAACCAGACGGCGCCGAAGGCAAAGAGCATGGTGTAGGCTGAGGCCATGTAGTAGGTCTTTCCACCCGTCACCACAAAGAGGAGGAGGGCTGCCAGGTAGCACCAGCCGAGGGCTTGGTATTTTCGATACGCCTTGCTCAGCACGAGCAGACCGAGTCCTGCCAGCCAGACGGGAAAGGTGAAGGGATGCATCTGCATGATCTGGCCGGAAAAGTAGGCGGGGAAGGAAAGCTTCGCCATCTTGTAGAGGCGTGCGTTGTGCATGAACTCGAGAGTTGGCCACCCGTTCGGAATCTGCCACAGGACGTACGGCAGAAAGATCAGGCCGGCGAGCGCTCCTCCCAACCAGAACCACCCGCTCAGGAAATGGCGGCGCTCGCGAGTCAGCACCAGCCCCACCACGAGTCCGAACCCGAGGGAAAGCAGGGTGATCTTGTTCTGTAGCCCCAGTCCCGCGACCAGGCCGAAAGCGATCCAAAGCTTGAGGTTTCCTCCGTCGAAGATCAGCACCAGAACGTAGAAAGCGGCGAGCCAGAAGAGCACATCAAAAGCATTCATGGCGAAGGTGTGGCCGAAGGCCAGATAAACGGGGGCAATTAGCACACACACCTGGGCGAGCAATTGGCCGAACCTTCCTGCCCCCAAGTGTCGGGCCAGCAGTCCGGTGAGAAGTACGGTGGCACCTCCGGCCAGCGCCGGCAACAGCCGGATCGAAAAGAGGGAATCGCCAAACAACCAGCGATCCAGACGCAGTAGCAGGATGGAAAGGGGAGGATGGTCTACGTACCCCCAAGCGAGCCGCTTGCTACAGGCTATGCAATAGAACTCATCGCTGAAGAAGCCGAACCCTTTATACGTCACGAGATGCAGGGTCACTTTGATTAGGGCGGGAATCACGAGCACAGCCATGTCGAGCTTCGACTTGGCTGCTTCCGCGATGTTCGTTGGTTCTGCGTCCATGACAGTCCTCCCGACACCAGACGCTATACGATACGTCGCCGACGGCGCACGCTATTATGCGCCGATTTCGCATGCCTGAGCGGGGATTCTGGCTGGCGATTTCACCCTCGGGCAGATCGCCCGAAAAAGCGAGTTATGCGATGCAGGTTCCTGGCTCTGACGCCCGCGTTGCGCGTTCGAGTGTCACGACAGGCGCACGTCTTCCACATTGACGCAATGGGCGAGGGACCCCAAAAGCGGGGGACCGTGCTAAGCTCGCTGCGACCGTCGGATACGGTCCGTAGGAAACAGGTCGCGCTACGCTCGCTGCGTGGTGCACGAGGAAACCCGCGAAAAACCGCATGCACCTGACAAACTGTCGTGCAAAAGCAGCAATTCTCTGCAAAATGGCACTCGGTTCGCCGTAAATGTCGAAAATCAAGACCTAAAAGTCTGTTTTTATTCGGGCATTGTGTCTTGCGATCCTTTGTTTTCATACACATTCCGGCTTCGAACGCATTTATTTAACATTTTTTTTCTCGAGTGGCCCCTGCCGGACCTTCCCCAAAACGTTGATCAGGCGCCACAGCCGGTGCAGGTTGGCATCCTCCAACCTCTGTAGATGCAAGGACTTCGGATCCTCCGGAGCCATCAACGCGGCCAGATTCACCTCCGATTGAATACCGTCTGACCGGACTACACACTGTGTGGCGAGAATCGCGGAAGTGAGGTAGCGCCAGAATGTTTCGCCCATCTGCTCGACCAGGTGGCTCTCCAAACCCCGGGGCGGTTGTAAGTCCTCCAGCAGGGACTCCATCATCTGCTGGCACTGTCGCGGTTTTCCCCCTATCTCCATCAGAACTTCGAGCCGCGACTCTTTGCTGAATTCCTGGCGAAAATTGGCCACGGCGGGGGGGACTTCGGCTTCCGGCGTCGATCCCGCGGAAGCGCTCGCGGGGTTCAATTCGTGCTCGTGCGCATTGGATGATTGCGGTTTGCTTTCGACAGTCAGAAGCCCTCCTTCATACTCACCTTCTATTGTAAACTCGATGAATATACATTTATATATTTACTCTAGTCAAGCACAATCTTGAACTAGATTAATATGCTCTCAAATAGGACAAAATGCTCACTGAGCCCCAAAGGGGGCGAGACAACAACCCGCGCCACGCTCGTTCCTTCCTCGATACTTGACTGATGGCCGCGCACCCTCGAAGGGGCCTATATCTCGGCTCAGCCGTCGGCTGCTCAGTGCCGTGCCGGGCGTTTCTCGCGCTTTCGGGAAACCGGGGCCAGACGGAACGTTTACCAGGTTTTTGGTATGTATTCTGCCGCGCACTGTTTGGTGGAGGTGAATCGTACGCACTCATGTGAATGTGGACAAAATAAACCGGTGTGCCCGCCTCGCGAGCGGGCATTTTCATTTAATGCCACACCTGGCAAGCCGTAGGCGTATAATTCCGATATTCTCCTCACGGGTTGTGGGATGTTAGGAGCGCGATGAGAAGGGAACATGACACTGGCGAGTGGTGGTTGAAGGAACGACCGCGGCGCTCGCTGGCTGATATCCTACTCCCTTATGTCGCGGCAGCCATCCTTCTCGGCGGGGTGATTTACGGTGCCTTGAAATGGTTTAAAATTCTCTGACCAACACCGCAGCAATATCACGCTATCGAAGCGGTCAGGGTCACTTCCTCGCCTTCTCCGTGCCAGCCGCGTAGCGGCAGCCTACGGCAAGTAAGCCGTGGGTCAAGGAAACACCCCCTCTGGCGAGGCCCATGGGGGCGAAAGAAGTAAACAGCGGAACGCAAGGCGAAACCCGAGGATGGTCGCGGCCAATGCCCCCTTTCTTTCGCCCCTCCGGGG
>CAZCVY010000430.1:0-3893 GCA_964501985.1 uncultured Acidobacteriota bacterium
TAAACCACGAATCAACCAGGCCAGGGTTATAGAGAAACGCGGGCTGGAGTTGTACCTGACCGCGGCGGACGAGGTCCGAGCCCGCAATTTGTTGAACGCGGACGTGAACGCCTTGCTGCCGCAGTCCGCTGTCGTAGTTTTGGATCGCACCTTCCGCATATCCTTGGCCAATCGTGGCGGTGTTCGCGTTCATGGCGTTCAGCAGGAATTGAACGGTGGTCGAACGATCGCGCGCCAGGTCCCGTGCATAGTCGTAAGGAACGACCATTCCCGCGTCGACGCTCGACTGGCTGACCGCATTTCCAAGTTCTGTAACCGAGGAATAGTAGCCCGCCAGGCGAAAGCTCTTGCTCTCGGTCAAAATCGCAATCAACTCCCGGCTCTCGGGCGTCCGGCTATCATCGACCACACCGAGACGAAGATTGGATACCGCCGCACTCAGCGCAAACCCTAAGAGCATGAGCTGCACGACGGGCGGGAAAATGAGAGTAAATATCAATCTGCGGTCATGGCGAATCTCGGTAAACTCCTTCTTGATCAAGGCGCGAAGGCGATAATTGAACAGATTTTTGAAAAGCTCTCTCATGTTTTAGGCCTTCACCTGCATTCTTCTCATGCCAAACCAGGCAATTCCATAGAAGAGGGCTCCAATCGCCCCGATAATGAGGACCTTGTACCACACGGCGGGCCAACCGCCGCCCTGCAAAAGCGCGTCGCGAACGACCTCAATGTAGTAACGGCCCCAGATAAACGTCGAGATCCAACGGAGACCGACCGGTATGTTTTGGACCGGGAACATCAGACCGGATAGCAAAAACACGAGCAGAAATCCGCCGAAAGCCACCACTTGCAGGGCCGCCGCCTGATTCGGAATGGTCGCCCCGACCATGGTTCCAAATGACGCCACGCAAAAGGCATAGAGGACGGTGGCGACCAGGACGGGCGTCGGATCACCCGCAAAGCCCAGGCCAAAATAAGTGAACAGGAACAACGACATGACGAGGCACTCCGCCAGCGCCACATCCATGAAGGCAAGGATTTTCCCCAGCAGGAACTCATGCGCGGAGATGCTGGAGACGTAGACTTGAAGAATCGTCTTCTGCTCAGCCTCCTTCGCCATGGCGAGCGCCGCCAGCAGAGGCGGGAACATGGAGATGCCCAGCACGAATATTCCCGGACCATAATACTTTTTCGCGGAGAGCCCCGGGTTGAACCACAGTCGCATGGCGGCTTGGACGGGCCCCGCTTCCGCCCCGCCCGCCGTTTGCTGGTTGTAGGCGCTGGTGATCTGGCTGGCGTATCCGGAGGCCAACTTGGCCGTATTGGCGTCCGAGGCGTCCACCAGGAATTGGACAGGCGAGCTCGCGCCCCGCGCCATGTTGCGACCAAAGTGAAACGGGATGATCAGTACGGCTCGGGCGGTATTGGAGGCCAGAGCCTCCTCGGCGGTTTTATCCACCGGCCATATCGCCACATGAAGCGTTATCGATGCGCGGAAAGTGTCGATAAAATTACGGGAGGCGCTTGACCCATCAAAGTCCTGCACAACGATGGGGAGTTCGTTCACCGTGAGCGAGAGCGCCGTGCTCAACAATACAAGCAGAATCAGGGGAAGGACCAGCGCCAGGGCCAGCGTGCGCCAGTCTCGAATAATTTGGGTTAACTCTTTGCGCGCTTGCGCACGGATACGCCGCATACGTGCCCCTCTTTAGTCATCGGTTCCCGCTTTGCCCGGCGGGCGCGCCTTCTCCGCGATGCAGATAAACACGTCTTCGAGCGAGAAGCGCTCTTCGGTCGAGCGGGTCACATGGAGCCCCTTCTTTTCCAGCCGCTGGGTGGTCTGCTTTATGGCCTGGGCAGGGTCCTCTTCCGTGATGACATGCAGGCGCTCGCCGAACAGGGAAACTCGCCAAGGCTCCGTCGCGCTTTTCAGCAGGTCGGCGGCGCGCTGGGGCTGGTCGACGATGAATTCAAGTAAGTGTCCGGCTTGGCGGCTCTTGATTCCGCTGGGCGTGCCCTCGGCCACCAGCTCACCCGCCACCATCATTCCCAGGCGGTTGCACTGCTCCGCTTCCTCGAGATAATGAGTGGTGATCAGGATCGCCGCGCCGCCGTCGGCCAGCCGATTGATCATGGTCCAGAACGCGCGCCGCGCCAAAGGATCGACGCCCGAGGTCGGTTCATCCAGAAAGACAATGTCGGGCTCATGGATGATGGCAGCGCCAAAAGCCACGCGCTGTTTCCAGCCGCCCGGCAGGCTGCCCGTCATCTCGTCCTGCTTCCCCTCAAGCCCCGAAAAGGCCAGCACCCAACGAATTTTCTCTTCGCGCTCCTCGTCCGGGACGCCGTAAACGCCGGCGAAAAAATCGAGATTCTCGCGAATCGTCATATCGTCGTACAGGGAGAATTTCTGCGACATGTAACCAATGCGCTTACGGACAGCTTCCGTTCTGAGGTTTCCCCGTGTGCCCCCCAGCTCCATGGTTCCGCGGGTTGCCTCCAGCAATCCGCAGAGCATCTTGATGGTGGTAGTCTTGCCCGCACCGTTCGCTCCCAGGAGCCCGTACACTTCTCCATTGCGAATCTGAAGGCTGACATTCTTTACCGCGCTGAACGCCCCAAACTCTTTGACCAGGCTGGAGGCGCCCACGGCCAGTTGCCCACGCCGGCTGGTGTGGTCCTCCTTGCCGGGAAAATCACCGGGATCGGCCGTTTGCCCGAGGGCGCGCAACTTGGCTACAAAAGTGTTTTCGAGGGTCGGTTCATCCACACGCATCTCGTCAACGGCAAGGCCGGCCTGCTTCAGTTTCTCGCGGACCCACTGCCGCCCTTTGTCCGGATCGTGGACCAGCAAGTCGAGCCGGTTGCCGAACCGCTGCACGTCGATGATCTCTTTATCGGGCCCGGATTCCTGGGAAAGGATGCTTTGCGCCTTCCTCAGGTCGGCCGTGCGCAGTTCGATCCGCTTCGCACCCAGGCTGGCGCAGAGCTCCCGGGGAGTGCCAATCTGAAGGATCGCGCCTTGATGCATGAAGGCGATTCGGCGGCACCGCTCGGCCTCATCCAGGTAAGGGGTCGCCACGAGGATAGTCAAACCCTCTGTCGTCAAGTGAGCAAGCACGTCCCAAAACTCCCGGCGGGACACCGGATCGACGCCCGTGGTGGGCTCATCAAGCAGCAATACCTGGGGTTGCGGAACCAGCGCGCACACGAGCGCGAGTTTTTGTTTCATCCCCCCGCTCAATTGCCCCGCCAGCCGATGTGTGAATCGATCCATTTCAAACATTTGCAGGTATTGATGGCCGCGCTCCGCGATCTCCTTTGAAGGAATATTGCGCAGATCGCCGCTGTAGCGAATGTTTTCTGCTACCGTTAAGTCGGGATATAAGCTGAAGGTTTGAGTCAGGTATCCAGTGTGGGACCTCATCTCACGTGCCGGGCGGCCAAAAATGTTCCCGCAGCCGGAGGTAGCTTCCATGACGCCGGCAAGAATTTGAAAAGTTGAAGTCTTTCCCGCTCCATCCGGGCCAATCAGACCAAAAATCTCGCCATGGTCAACTTCAAACGTGCTTCCGCGAATGGCTTCCAGCTTGCCATAGAGTTTTGAGAGGCCGCGAACCTCAATGGCTGCCTCGCCGGTGATGGCAGGGTGTTCTTCCACCGCTTGATCTGGAGAGGCAGTGATCATCGGCGCCTGACCTTCGGCCATGTGTCACCTTGTACCAGGACTTCGCCATCGACGGGCATGCCCGGCTTGGCAAATCCATATCCGCCTTTCAATTGAAGCTTGAGTCCCACCACTTGCTTGACGCGATCGTCACGGAAGTAGGTGTTTTCCGGAGTGAATGTCGCCTGCGGGTCGATCCTGGAAACGTAGGCTTCGACGGGTTGCT
>CAZCVY010000431.1:0-3887 GCA_964501985.1 uncultured Acidobacteriota bacterium
GGATCGTCGTAGGTGGCGAGAATGAGTTGCTCGGTGGGGTAGAGGCAGCAGGCGTCTTGCCACGTGCCCGGCTGCCCATAGACATCAAAGCAGGGAATGTGGCTCCGCACCAAACCGCGCTCGCCGAATTCATCGGCGGCCTGATTCACCGCCTTCACGTCGCACCATGGCGCAGTCGCGAACTCTCCGATCAGATCGATATCCCGCTTGTTTTTGATGGGATGTTCGCTGACCCATGTGGTCTGATCGTTCGACTGCGTGACCATGGTGAGCGTGCCTTTGGGCGTTACAAAACGGTAGCGACGGGTCGCATAGGTGTCGTCGTGAACATCCTCCCACTCGGCACGCCATCGTTCCGACCAGACGCGGCGCGCCTCGAGGAAGCCGGGTTCACCCTGCAAGGGATCGAAGTAATCGCCTGTGCCCGGGGCGGGCTTGTGCTTCACCAGCCAAGTGATGGGGTCCAGGCCGTAGCGACCGAAGAACTCTTCGCTGGAAATCCCGCGCTCATACTTATCAAGATAATACTTCATTAGGTGATGAGTTGTGGCGGGCAAGCGGTCGCACGGGCGGCGCTCAAGCGCGGCGAGCATTCGTTGCTTGGAAGTCATGCAAGAGTTTACCAGGATCGCTTGCGCGTGGGGCGGCGCGACTCGCGGTAGACGTCGAGTTCCTGGTCGGAGAGGGTCGTACGCTTCGGCAAAGGCTTCTCGGCGGTCTCAAGATCGAGGGCTTTTTGCAGTTTCTGATAGCAGAGCGCGGCCGCGTCTTGAAAGGGCAATTGCTTTTCGGCGAAGGCGCGGTTGGAGATGCTGAAGATGAACTCGCGGTCTTCCGTCTGTTTATCAATGACCTTGTAGGTATAGTCCCGACCATGCGCTTTAAGTTGAAATCCGACATATTGGATTTGCATTACGGTCTCCTCCCGGGACTAGGATGTCTGCCCGCGCCTTGCTTTATCGCAACGGCGCGGGCAGCACGCTAAATGTGGGGTGATTCTTAGAGCTTCTTGACGCTCTCAGCTTGAAGGCCCTTGGGACCCTTTGTGACGGCAAACTCCACCGCTTCGCCCTCGGCGAGCGAACGGTATCCTTCGGCTTGGATGGCAGAGTGATGGACGAAGACATCATCTCCGGAAGCGCGCTGGATGAATCCATAGCCCTTCGAGTTGTTGAACCACTTCACGACACCTTGTTCTCTATCCATATTGTTTCTTGTTCCTTTGTTTGATTGTTGAGGTTTAACTTGTTCTCGTCTCGCAACCGCCCCCCAAACACAGAAAGAGCCGCAAAATAGTCCGTTTTGCGGCCTCCGACGAACATGGCGTTTGGTCACAAAAACTGATCAAGCAGCTCTAGTATACGCATTTGGCGCTTGTTTTGCAACTCGAAAATGACGGCAAGTCCCGCGGCGCCTCGCCCCCCACGCCTTAATGCTTTTCGAGAATCTGCGCGACGCGCGGAAACAGGTCGACCGCGTGGCTGACTTGCGGATCGCCACGGGTTGCCAACTCGTCCCCCTTGTCCAGCCCGTAGACAAGATCAGTAAGCTCTATTCGCAACCGCAGGGCAAGCTTGTCCCGGTCGCGCGACCAGTACTCCTCGGGAACGCGCACGCCGTTGCGCTCCAGGCTGGCCTTAAACTCCTCCAGCATCTCGGGTGTAACCTCGAAGGGTTCCTCCAATTTGCCGTGCGTAGTCAAATACGCCTCGGCGAAGCTCGTTGGGTACCCGCGTTGAGTGACGAACTCGAACCAAGGGTCGCTCACGCGAGCTTCCAAAGGCACATCCGGAGTGATGCCTCCGCCGACGGTGACTGGGCGGCCGTCGTCGGTGTGGAACGTTGTGGTAGCCGCTCCCGGCGGGTCAGCGTCGCTCGTGTTCTCCGCCTTGTCCCCGCCGGCGGCGGAGGGGGAGAGCGAAGCGAAGGTGAGCGCAGTGCCGGCCAGGGGCCGCTGAAGGGATCGTCCACTGGGCGTAAAATATTGCCCCGCGGTCAGCGCCAAGCCGGTCTGCTCGCTCAGTTCCATCATTGATTGCACCACGCCTTTGCCGTAAGTCGGCGCCCCGGCAATCACCGCGCGGTCGTGCTCCTGGAGAGCGGCCGCGACAACTTCCGCGGCGCTGGCGGTCTCACCATTTACCAGTACAACCACCGGCAGGTCGTAGTGCCGGGGCATTTGGGGAACACGGAAAACACTCTCTTTCACGCCACGGCCGCGCGTGCTCATTACCAATTGGTCTTGCTTCAGAAAAAAACTGGCCACCGCCGCGGCGGAATCCACGATGCCGCCGTGATTATCGCGAAGGTCGAGAAGGACCCCCTTAAGGTGCGGCGCATCCATGCCGTCGAGGGCCGTTGCGACCTCCTCCGGAGTCTTCCCTTCAAAGCTGGAAATGTGCACGTAAGCTATCCCCGGGGACCAAAGAAAGGACTTGTCAACGGACGGCAGAGCGACTTCCGCCGGGCGCAGGTTGAAGTCTTCCGGCACGTCCCGGCCGGGATGGATCACCCCCAGGCGCACCGGGCGCGAGCGCGCGGCCTTCAGCAGATCGATCAGCGATTGAAAATCCAGCCGGTCGATTTGTTGGCCGTTGAGCGACACGATTTCGTCTCCCGGCGCCAACCCCGCCCGGAACGACGGCGAGCCCTGCGTCGTCTGCAAGATGACCACTTTCCCCACCGAGACGTAGAGAATGGAGCCGAATCCAATCGATTCCCCCCGCGCCTGCTGCTGCATCAATTGGAACTGATCGCGGTCCAGAAAAGCACAAAAGGGGTCGAGCGCCAGCAGCATGCCTCGAATGCCACCGTCGAAAATGGCATGGTCCGGGTCCACCGGCTCGCCATAATGCTCTTCGACGGCGTTGTAGATCCCCGTGAACCTCAGCGCTTGCGCGGCCACATCGTCGGGCGGCGGCGGCGGGGTCTGCGAGTAGATGCCGGAGGCGGTGGAAACAAGCAGGCTAGCGATAAGAGTGGCGCGCAAAAACGGAATCGGGACTTTCAACGACGTCGGAGTATCCTCCTCATTCAGTATAACCCAGATGACAGGTCGGGTCATGAGACCCACGGGAAACTGAATCATCGGCGATTGGTGATTGGCGATTTCTGCGCTTCGTGCCTTCATTGATTTTCGCTTCATCTTTCTGACACTCTCTCAGCAGACCACCAGCAAGAGCTTATCGCCAAGCCTCAAGTGCAAAGCCTCGCGCGCCTCACGTGGGATGACAATCTGGTTCTTGGACGAAAGAATCGCTTCCGCCATCGCTTTACACTCGAGCATCAAATAAAGCAGGCAACGCCTGCAAGCCGGCTTGACAATACGTACAGGAAAACTGTGCGCTCCTGATGCGAGGAAAATGCGATGCCTGTGGAGACTACTTACACGAGCTTGCGGGAACGGCTGGCTTCGGTCCTGGACCAGGTCTCGAACGATCAGGAAGTGGTGATTGTGCGGCGACGGGGCGCCAAAGACGTGGCCTTGATTCCGGCGGAAGAGCTGGCCAGCCTGATGGATACAGCCCATCTGCTGCGATCCCCGAGGAATGCTGAAAGGTTGCTGGCGGCCCTCCGGCGGGCCACTGGTCGCAGAGGCAAGCCGGAATCCGTCGACAAGCTGAGGCGGGAGGTTGGCCTTGGCGCGTCCCACTGAGCGCGAGGCCGTCTTCCACCCGGAGTTTCGTGAAGATTTGAAAGGTTGGGTGGAGAGCAACCGCAAGGTGGCTCTTCGGGTTCTCGACCTTGTTGAGCCGATCATGAGGGATCCGCTCACCGGCATCGGCAAGCCCGAACCGTTGAAGTTCGTGCTCTCCGTCTGGTGGTCGAGGCGGATCACCCAGGAGCACCGGCTTGTGTACAAGGTCAGCGAGAATCGAATCGATTTC
>CAZCVY010000432.1:0-3883 GCA_964501985.1 uncultured Acidobacteriota bacterium
CGCACCTAGGAGCAAAAAACCGAGGTTGGCCAACTACCTCAGATCAAATCACCTTGCAAGTCTGCACGCTTGCCAAAAGGACAGGTTGTATCTCAGGATGTGCGTTGAGACGCCATCTCGCACATATTGATATCGGCTCACCGACAAGAGCACATCGACGGACCCTTCCATGGAGCCGCCCATCATCCTGCCGCTGGACGGAAGTTTCCACTTGACCCTCGTCGCGGGCAGTGATATTCCCTCCGCCGGAGATCTGCACGAATTTGCACCGTTGTTATTCATGTAAGAGGCCCCGTTCCAGAGGGGACAGACGTTCCGAGTAGATGGTCGAATGAGAGCAGTCGTCACTGGTGCCCTTGCCCACCGGATAGGGTCTGCAACCGGCAGCAGAAACATGGGGGATGGCGAGGTGACCGAGGAATCGCGGTAAAACGGGTCAGTCTGCCGGTCGGCCGCATCGCAACGCCGTCCCGCCGGCTCCCGAGCGTAGGGCTGGCCTTTCCACTTCGATATAGTTGTTGACAGCGGGTCTCGGGTGGGTATATTTCAAGACCTTTCAGGACTAAGAAGAAAATCCCGGTTAGAACGTGAATCGTGGAGGAGAAACACGATGCCCCAGACGAAACAGACAGTGAAGATAGCAGAGCTGCAACGGAATGTCGAGGAGGCGGTCGAACTTACTCCCGTCTGTGATGTTCACACGCACCTTTATCCGTCCAGCTTCGCGGGCCTATGTTTGTGGGGAATCGATGAGTTGGTCAACTACCACTATCTCGTGGCGGAGTTGTTCCGGTCCTCGACCGTGACCCCGCAGCAATTCTGGGCGCTCGGCAAACCCCAGCAGGCCGACCTGATCTGGGATGCTCTATTCGTGAAGAACACGCCGCTTTCCGAGGCCACCGCCGGGGTGGTGGCGGTCATGGCAAAGTTGGGGCTCGATCCCTGCCAACCCGACCTGAAGCAAGCACGCGAGTACTTTGCTTCGGTCACCGTTGACCATTACATTGACCAAGTACTGAAACTCGCCCATGTTTCGGACCTAGTGATGACGAATGATCCCTTCAATCCCGTGGAAAGGGCGGCGTGGGAGCGCAACGAACCCTGCCCCGAGCGGTTCCATCGTGCCTTGCGCATGGACCCCGTGCTGAACGATTGGAGCGCCGCGCACGCGGTGATGGCAGCATCGGGCTTCAACACTGGTGCGGATCTGACGCCACACACCGTGACCGAGACACGCCGTTTTCTGAACGAGTGGATCGCCCGCTTGCGCCCAGTCTATCTCGCCGTTTCGCTGCCCTTCACCTTCACTTACCCGGATGATTCTCTGCGCACGCCGTTGATTCGAGAAGTCGTGCTTCCCACCTGCCTCGAGCACAACATCCCTTTTGCCATGATGATTGGAGTGTCGCGACAGGTAAACCCCGCCTTGAAAGATGCGGGCGATGGCGTGGGGTACTCAGACGTAGCCGCGGTAGAGCGAATTTGCGCGGAGAACCCGAGTGCGCGATTTCTGGTGAGCATCCTCTCGCGCGAAAATCAGCACGCTTTGTGCGTCGCTGCGCGAAAGTTTGCAAATCTGATGCCCTTCGGATGCTGGTGGTTCCTCAACAACCCCTCGATCGTGGATGAAATCACCGCGGAGCGGTTGGAATTGCTCGGGTCCACAATGATCCCCCAGCACTCCGACGCGCGAATCCTGGATCAATTGATCTACAAATGGGCGCATTCGCGGCGAACCATTTCCCGCGCGCTGTCGGCATCTTACGCCCGACTGATTGCCGATGGTTATCCCCTCACGCGGAACCAGATCGACCGAGATGTGACGCGGATGTTCTCCGGCATTTTTCGGAATTGGGTTGGCCTACCTGCCGTGGAGTCACGAGGGCAGTGAATGTGGAGCCTTTTTAGCCGACACCTGGAGAGGTTAGGACGTGAGGACCTCGATTCCTTCCATGCTGGCGCCTGTGCTGGCACCGATCGTGGCCGTAGGACATTTTCAGTTCCGCAACATGAACTCCACCTCAATCGAGCTTACCGAAAACGGCGCTCCGGTATTCGTCTACCACTACGGCAGGATTCTGAAAGAGGGTGTCGCGCCGGATCGCGCCCGCTGCTGATATCTGCACCCTGTCTACGCGCCGAACGGAGTAGTGGTGACTGACGAGGTCTCAGACGGTCTAAGCCTCTAATACCTTCATGGGCAGGGACCCAGTTCTTTTCCTCTCACCTACGGCTCGCTCTGGCCGTCCCGCTGGCGCGGATGGTCGCTGGGCGTCCCCCAAGTCATGATCTCATCGTCTGCCATATTCATCGGCTTGAAATTGTGATACCACCCAGTCGCGGATAGGGTGTCCGGAAAGTCGTGAACCAGCATGCCCGGCTGATTGATCGGCAACTGCTTCGCGATCGTGGCATCCGGCCGGGCGACAAACGATCCCCAATGCGAATAGGGCTGCGATGAATTGTTGGCTACGGCCCACAGGCGATTGTCTGCGCAGCGGGTCGGAACCTCGCGAGTGTTGAGGGTGTCCAGGCAGTTCTCGCCTTTGCTTCTCGCGTTACTGAAGGAATGGATCATCACCGTGACGCCCATTTTCCGGTAGGCAATGTACAGTTGCGGCCAGCAGACGTCGTAGCAGATGGCCAAGCCGACCTTCACTCCCCGGATGTCGCATGTCACCAGGCGGTTGCCGGCCGAGTAGCATTCCTGGTCGCCTTCGGTGCAGAAACACTTGTCGTAGCGGTTCACGATCTTGCCTGCCGGGTCGATGAGATACAGGCAATCGGTCGGCTTCGTGTTCTCGTCCAGGAAATGGGATGAACCAAGAACCAGCCACATCTTCAGATCCGCGGCCAACGCCCGCAGATCGGCGGTCGCCTTGCGCAGCCCGTCCCAGTCATATTTCTCGAATGTCGGGAACTCGCATCCGGCATATCCCGACAGGCTGCATTCCGACGTATGCAGCAGATGGGCCCCCGCTCGGGCCGCCTCGTGCATGAAGTCCCGGATATACTTGGCATTCTCCACGGGACTCGCACTTACGGGAAACTGGCATGTGGCGATCCTGAGTTTTTCGATGGAGTTCGTATCTGCCGGGGTGGCCTGTGGCGGCGCCTCATCGACGTTCGATAGTCCCGCCTCGCTGGACAGAGCCGACAACGCATTGAGGCTGGTCACGCTCGCGAGAGCCTTGCCGGCTGCCTGGACGGCCTTTCGCCTGGTGATTCTCTCGGTCGATGACAGCAACATTAGCCGGAACCCCCATTTTGGTTTTAAACCCACACCGATTATATACGACCCCGCCGCAGCGTCTGAGCATGTTTGTTGATTCTGATTTCCGAAGGTGTGAGGCGTAGTGGCGGTTCTGGCCCCCGGTCGGGCGACGCAGGCTGCCGCGGCTCCGCCGCCCCGCGCTAACCCTTCGCCTGAGTGGTAGCCTGTCGGAGCCGGTGTAAGAGAGCAGCACTTCTGCCGGTTTGACGAGCAGCGGCCTTATCGGCGGAGACGCGGTAAAAACTCTATAACAGACTCTACAGATTCTTCGGAAGTGGGTCACTCCGAACTGAATCGCCCCCGGGCGTTCATGATCGGCCCAAACTGACCGCCCTGGTATTGTACGAGTGGCCGAACGATCCGGACGGAAACCTGAAGCTGAGCCGATAAGCTCGCGCAACACGCAAGATCACTTCGACGCAACAACCGGCTTCACCTGCTCGTATTCCGGGTTTTTCCACAGCCCACTGTGATACTCCAGAATATCGGCGGTGACCTGCGCTACCTCATTGCCGTAGTATCTCGCAACGATGTGTAGTGCCAGATCAATGCCTGAGGTCAAGCCGCCCGCAGTTGCGATTTTGCCATTCTCCACGAAGCGGGTTCCAC
>CAZCVY010000433.1:0-3865 GCA_964501985.1 uncultured Acidobacteriota bacterium
GCCTGCATCACGCTCGGAAATGCCAACTCCATTGTCAGCATTCCGCTGGACATGACCGGCCTTAAGAACGAAGTGATTGTCCAGAAGACGCATCGCTACGAGTACGATCACGCCCTGAGGAATTGCGGGATTCGCTTTGTAGAAGTCGAAACGCTCGCCGAATACGACGCGGCGTTTAACGATCGGACGGTGATGGCGCACTTTTTCAACGCCGCCGATAAAGGCCAGATCAGCCGCGAGGATTGGGTCCGCGTGGCGCACCAACACGGCGTGCCCTGCTTCAACGACGCCTCGGCCGACGTCCCTCCTATCGCGAATTTGTGGAATTACACCAAGATGGGTTTCGACCTCGTCACGTTCTCGGGAGGGAAGGGGATCCGCGGGCCGCAGTGCTCTGGCCTGCTGCTGGGACGGAAGGACCTCGTCGAAGCCGCGGTGAAAAACAATTCCCCCAACTCCAATACCATCGGGCGCGGAATGAAAGTGGCTAAGGAGGAAATCGTCGGGCTCGTGGCCGCCGTCGATTGGCTGCTTGCCCAGGACGAAGACGCCATGCAGAGCGAGTTCCGGCGGCGCGCCGAGCGGATCGCCGAGAGCGTCAAAAGCCTTCCCGGCGTCGAAACACGGATTTCCGTGCCGCCTGTGGCCAATCACGTTCCCCACCTGATCATTACTTATGACCCCAACCGGATCAAACTGACCGGCAAGGAAGTTATGGCGAAAATGCGGGAGGGAACGCCGCGGATCGAACTGAACCCGGCGTCAGGGGGCGGGTCGGCCAGCAAGGGACTGGAGAGCTCAACCAACACCATCGTCGTGGGAGTCTGGATGCTCCAGCCCGGCGAGGACGCGGTGGTAGGGCGACGGCTGCACGAGGTGCTTACGGCAGCGGCGCGGGGTTAGTTAACGTTTCGCACTAAGCTTTTGAAGAACAGGTACTTAGCTGGTAGGCGGTGCAGGTCTTAAGGGCAGGAGGAACAGATCAAAGGTCAAAACGCAAAAGGCAAAAGTAAGAGCAACGGCAAAACGAGCATTTGTCGGTTGCGGCAAGTGGGCCTCTTTGCGAGCTGTCTTTGAAGTGCAAGGTCATCGATGCTTGTTTCGCTGGCGAGAACATTCGTCGGTACACCGTCTTTCAGTTTTGACTTTTGCGTTTTGACTTTTGACTATTCGCTCTCGACTTTCGACTCTCGACTTTCAGCTCTTGAATTTTGAATCTTGAATTTTGAATTCTTCGTCGCTTCCCCCAAACTGGGCATTCTGCCAAGAATAGGAGCTTTGATGTCCACCAACCCACCGTCCGCTCCGGGTTCGCGCTTCAAACTGCGAATCCAGCCCTCTCCCGAGTCCACCCTGGTGATTTGCAGCGGCCGGCTGACGGCGGACATTGCGGCGGAATTCAAGCAGGAGGTCCGGGCGCTGGTTCCCCAAACCAAGCGCATCGTGCTGGACCTGGGGGACGTGGTGTTTATGGATAGCTCCGGGCTCGGCGCCATCATCGCGGTTTACGTCACCGCCAAGAAAGCCCCGTGCGAGCTCCAACTGATTAACGTGTCAAAAAAGATCGGCGACCTGCTGAGCATGACGAAATTGCTTTCCGTTTTTGAATCGACCGGCCAGTTCGGCGGCCGGATGTTTTGAATTGCCGTGGCGTGGACGCAATCTTGGGTTCTTCTCGCCGTAATCCGGGCGTAAATGACCAAAGGTAGTCTTCTCCCTGCGCTCAACGCACAAGGCACACCTCAGTTAGGAGGACTCATGACCAAAAATGAATACTGTGAACTCGCATTGCAGTCGATGAATCCGGGCGAAAAGCTGATCGGCATGGTTCCCGCGGATAAAATCGATTGGAAACCCGGGCCGACGTTTATGAGCATCGGCCAGGTCCTAGCCCACCTGAGCGACGGAATCGGCGGCGGGCTGGAAACCCTCGTGACCGGCAAGTGGCCGCCTATGGAAGAAATGGACGCGGGAATGAAATTGGAGAATATGCCGTCGTGCGGAGTTCAGGAAGCACTGGTGAAGCTCGAAAAGGACAAAAAGACCCTTCGTGTGACGCTGGATGGAATTAGCGAGGCGGATTTCACGAACCGGGTCGTCTCCGTGCCCTGGGGCTGGAACGCCAAGTTTGAAATCATGTGCGTTTCCTTCCTCGGGCACTTCAATAATCATAAGATGCAGCTTTTCACGTACTTGAAGCTGCTGGGGCTGTCCGTCAATACCGAGACACTCTACGGAGCGTAGCGGAGCGGCAGCACTAGGACAACATGTCGCAGTTTGGCTGAGCGCCAGAGTGGGACGGCGACCTGTATCCACCTGAGCAGCCGTCTGGGGACCGTTGTCCCACTGCGGGCTGGAGCGGACTCTCGCGGGCATTCGTGGTTTATCCACAACGTGGCGGGAGCACGATCACATGCCCACCACGCTACTCCGGCGCTCAAGCAAGAGAACGTCGCGCCAAACGCCGTCCAACTTTCCGAGGCGCTCGCGTCGACCGACTTCGTGAAAACCGCATTTGGTGACCAGCTTAAGGCTCGCGTGATTCTCGGGAAAGATCCCCGCCTGAAGTGTCCAAATGCCGTTTCTCTCTGAGTGCTCGATGGCAGCCTGCAACAGGGCCTTGCCGACTCCCTGCCCTCGATGGCGCGCGCCCACGTAAACGCTCGCTTCGGCCGCTCCCGCATAGCAGCATCGGTCGGAGACCGCACTGAGCGCGCTCCAACCCAGCACAACTTCTCCGTCACGCGCAACCAAGCGTCCAAACTGAAGGTGCGATGCATTCCATCGTTCCCAATTGGGAGCATCGATTTCAAAGGTGGCGTTGCGCGTCGCGATTCCTTCGAGATATATGTCGCGCACCTGTTCCCAATCGGAGGGCTGCAATGCGGCTAGGAGGAAGCTCGTCATTGTTAGACTGCCGCTGGGGCAGGTTGCTTTCCCCGTCGCGCGATGGCGGCAGCGATTGTGCCAAATAGCGAGCCGAGCGCAGCGGTCCAGCCAATCCACATCGTCATTTGGGGTAGGACTGCCCCGTAGAGAAATCTCTTCGCCAGCGCGATGTGAGCCATGGCCGGAGGCACGCCGTCATAATGGGTCCCCCACCCGGCGCCGCCGTTTCCGTGCATGGCGAAGAACATTACAACTACGACGGGAATCCGCGCGGCGAAGGCATAAGCCACCAACGTGTTCCCGAGTGCTCCCCAAGCGATGCCAGGAATGAATGCGGCAACCAGCATCAGCAAGAGCGGAAGGAGCGTCATGTATGAAATGTGGGAGACGGAAGCGCCAAACCAAAACCCCGCCAGGACGAACACCGCCAATGAAAGGAACGCAAAGCCGATCGCTTTGCCGACGCTTGCCGCGCCCTCTCCGGCTCCCGACAGCTTGAGAGCGAAATAAGGGCCGAAGACGATCGGCAGCCAGGAGATGCCGACAATTGCTCCGCCTCCGCCGGGGTGCGCGTTGAAGAATGGCGAAGGCCAGTGGGAAAGCTCCCCCACCAACCGCAGGATGGTGACGCCCAACGTGATGAGCGCGGGAACAACGATGAGCCGCGAGATGGAAATCGATTTCGTGTCTCCCATGGAATCCTCCCTGGTCTTGGGGCCGTGCCAGATAGCTAAAATAATAGCGCTTTTCCGGGCTGTTTGCGTGGGTTTTAGAAACGTCACCGGAGGGCAAAACCGCCGGTCCGGTTACGACGTAAATGCCCGCCGCTCTCGACTCAAGCAACATCCCGGCTTTGCTGGCCATGCGCTCCTTCGCTGGTTTTCTCACCGAGGCTTACTGGCGAATTGGGATAGGGGGGATGCCTCGCGGCTCCGCCCCTCCCACACCACCGGACATGCGGGTCCGCATCCGGCGG
>CAZCVY010000434.1:0-3865 GCA_964501985.1 uncultured Acidobacteriota bacterium
GAGTCTGCGAGTTCCCCGTTCGCGTCAAGTGCGCGTCACTCGCCTGGCACACGCTCAAGAGTGCGCTGGACGCCGACCCGGCGGTCGTCAGCTCGGAATAATCATCATTGGTGATTTGCGATTGGTGATTGATGATTTAAGGGACGCATTGAACATGGTGACTTGTGATCAAAAGGACTGCCGCTTAACGATTGGAAAAGCTGACAACTGGAAATAAGAGCCGGCAATCACAAATTACCAATCACAAATCACCAATGCAGGAGGTTCTAAATGCCTGAACAGACCACAACGCCTGCGGCAACTTCCGACGCCGCGCTGAACGTCTCCGAGATCATTGCCCTTAACGACAAGATCGTTGAGAAAATGCGGACGGTCTACGATCCGGAGATTCCCGTCAATATTTACGACCTTGGCTTGATCTACCAGATCAAGGTGGAACCCACGTCGGACGTTTATGTGAAAATGACCCTGACGTCACCCGGCTGTCCCGCCGCCGGCACGCTGCCCGGCGAGGTGGAAGACAAGATCGTCATGATTCCCGGAGTCAAGAAGGTCAAAGTGGAAGTGGTGTGGGAACCGACGTGGGACAAGAACATGATGACGGAAGCAGCCAAGCTGCAGTTGGGATTCTTTTAGGATTGGTGATTTGCGATTGGTGATTTGTGATTGAAGAAATTGGGGATTGGTGATTTGTGATTTGCGGTTGTTGCACCACCAATTTCTTTAGTCGTCAGTGGAAAATTCCTTCAATCACAAATTACCAATGTTCCAAGGTTCGCTTCAATCACAAATCACCAATCACAAATCACCAATGACAACCTCTCTTCTCGCTGAATATCACATGTCGCAGGGCGCTACGCTCTCCGAGTATCACGGGGCGGTGGTTCCCTCGGGTTTTTCCGATCCCGCCGCCGAGAACCGCGCGGTGCGTTCTGCTTGTGGACTCTTTGATTTTTCCTTTCGTGCCAAGTTCCGCATGAAAGGACGCGACCATGCGCGCCTGCTTCAGCGGCTGGTGAGTAACGACGTCAAAAATCTCACCCCGGGTCAAGGCACATATGCCACCCTCCTCAATGCGCAGGGGCACATCGTGGTGGATTTGCGGTTGTACTGCGCCGAGGACGGCTTTCTGGTCGATACCGACGCGGACCTGCGCGAAAAGGCCATCCAGAGTTTTCGCCGCTACATCATTGCCGACCAGGTGGAAATCGAGCCGATGGATCTCCACGCCGTGGCGTTCCAGGGACCGCGAGCCCACGGACTGCTGGAGAAGACGCTGCACATCGACTTGCCGGCGATGCAGGAGTTTGACCACTTTGCTTCGAACTACGCGGGCTTCCCCATCCGCGTGGTTCGCGCCACCAGCACCGGTGAGGATGGCTATGAAGTTTGGGTGAATGGCTCAGGGATGGAAGCCATATGGGGCGCGGCGTGCGGCCAGGCGCCGACCTACGACATGCTACCCTGCGGCTCGGAGGCGCTCGAAAGTCTGCGCATCGAGGCCGGCATTCCTCGCTACGGGCAGGAACTCGGCGAAGACGTGATCCCGCTCGAAGCCGGTCTTCTCAACGCCGTCAGCTTCAACAAGGGTTGCTACATCGGGCAGGAAATCGTGGAGCGCGCCCGCAGCCGCGGCCACGTGAACTGGAAACTGACGGGTTTGATCGTGAACGCCGGGGAGGCGCTTCCGCCGGGCGAGAAGGCAGTAGTGGAAGGAAGAGAAGTGGCGGAAGTTACCAGTTCCTGCGTATCGCCAACACTCGGCAAACCTATCGCGCTCGCATACGTCCGTCGCGAGTTCACCGAACCCGGCGCCAAACTCGCCTTCGCTTCCGGAGTCGCGGCAGAGGTTACAGCGCTGCCGTTCACCTTCCACGGGTCGTAGGGCCGAACGGCGTTTGGCCCGGGCCAGCGCTGTTGGCCCCTAACCCTTCGGTGTCGCTGCCGCTCCGAAAATTCTTGAACAAAGATTTGCGGCTTATCGGGCGGGCCCGCCGAGCTGCAACGTCATCATCACGAACGACCCGGCGATAATCAACACGGAAAACACCGCCAAAGTATTCCAGAGAGTTTCTTCGGGGCGGGTGGTCGGCTCACCTTCGGGAATCAAGTAACCGAGTGCGAGGCCGCTGGCCAACCCGCCGAAGTGCGCGGCGTTGTCCGCGTGGAAGAAGATTCCAAATATCGCGATGTAGATCAACCACCGCCAAAGCTGGCTGCGATATTCTTTGCCGAGATGCCCGTGATGGAAACTCGCCCCAATGAGCACCCCAATCAGTCCGGTGATGGCGCCGGAAGCTCCCACCGACATTCCAAAGGGCGCCCACCAAAGGCTCAGGACGAATCCCAATATGCCCGTCAGCAGGTAGAAGACGACGAATTTGGTGGCGTTGAAAAGCGATTCCACCTCCGGCCCGAGGTCCACGAGGCACCACATGTTCATTCCGATGTGGAGCAGCCCCGCATGGAGAAACATGGCCGTCACCAGCCGCCACCATTGCCCCGCCAAAATGTAAGGAGCCTTGGCGCCCAGCCGCATCAGCACAGTTCCGTCGATGCCCCCCATCGAGGGCGCGCCGTACAACTGCGCGGCCTCACTGTTCTGCGTCATGTACCAGGAAATCACGTAGAGGGCGAGGTTCGCGATGACCATCACGGAAGTGGCGGTGGTGGGGATCGGGATCACGCCCATGATGCGGCCGGGAGTGCCGGTGCTGGCACGGGCGCGCGAAGGGCCGGTAGTCTCGCCGCAAAGAGGGCACACCTTGGCGCTGCGATCAATCAAGGCGCGGCAGTGTGGGCACATGCGAACGGAACTGGTGGGAGTGCTTTCCTGCGCGCCCAGGGAGTCGGAGAATACCTTCTTGAGCCGCTGCCACTGGAACCAAAACTTGGGAGGTAGGGGCATGCTTATGTCCGAAGTCCGGGGTCCGAAATCCGAAGTCCGCACTGGAAACGCAAATTCAGACGCATGGCGATTTTCATCCTTATCTTGACCGTATACTCATCCTGATTATATCTGACCGCACGCCGGAGAACTGCGGAAACTGTCGCTAACGGGCGAAAAGGGGCGAGGTAGCGGCGAGTTTACCTCGCCATACGTGGCGTAATGCCGGGTCTGCGTGGGGTGCCGGAGTTCGGGCCGCGGGCGGCGTTTTCCCCGAATTCATTTGTCCCGCGCTCGCAGCTTGGCTAGAATAACCTACATTGGATTGGAGAAGGGCATGAACTTCGAGGATGCAGGGCGCGCCATCGATCGCGAATTCCAAAAGCTACGGAAGTATTTTGACAACGAAATCCGTCCCGAAACCAAGAAGGAGACGGCGGATTTCCTGAGAAAGTCCGCAGACCGCCTGAGGGAAATGGCGGAGCGATTGGAGAAGGACGAGGCAAAACCCTGACGCCGTGATGGGTCACGATACGGTAGAAGGAGCGCTCGCAAGAGGACCTTCGCTCGCTGCCAGGATGGGCATCGCGATGGCGGTGCTTCTCTGCGCCACGGGCTGCCTGCATCGCCACCAAGCCCCCGCACCTTCCGTTCGAAACATACCTCCACCCGGCGCCCCCACGACCGTGCCGCCATCCCCCCGCATGCCTCCCGCGCCCATTATTCAGGGAGAAGAAGGCATTGCCTCGTGGTACGGACATCCCTTTCACGGACGGCAAGCGGCAGACGGCGAGATTTACGACATGTACGCGATGACCGCGGCGCATCGCACGCTGCCGTTCGGGACCCAGGTGCGCGTCCACGATCTCGAGAATGGCCACGACGTGGAAGTGCGGATCAATGACCGGGGGCCATTTGTGGACGGCCGCATCATCGATCTATCCTATGCCGCGGCGCAAACCATGGGAATGACGGGCA
>CAZCVY010000435.1:0-3860 GCA_964501985.1 uncultured Acidobacteriota bacterium
CAATGTACCAGAGCCCAGATATTTAAGCTATGTAAACTTTGTAAAATCCCGCAGGTTTTTAATTTTTTCACACGTTCCCGGTACCGTTTTCCCCCGCTGCCTTCGACGGTTCCCTTGGTTGACTCCTGGCGCAGGCCATTGGCCGGCTGCCACGGAACCCATGGCGACCCGGATATGCAGCGGCGCGGAGCTTCGGAATAAACAACTCTATCTTTTGTTTCGGACTCTGCGTCTTTGCGCCTCTGCGCGAGATAGCTGGGGATACGGCGCGATCGCGCAAACATCGAAGATAGCGTGGAATTTGCCAGGAAGCTTCGGTCGCAAGGGTGGGAAACCCCTGAATCTTCTTGACAGAGACGTTCTGGCCGATTGCCGGCGTTAACAATTCCTGCCCGAGAGTCGCTCAAACAACTAAGATAAGTTCATTATCGAGCCGACGCGTCAACTTCCCGCGAAGCGGTGAGTGGCCGTAGGTGAAACCTACGGAAACCGGGGCGCGGGAATTTCTCCGGCCCTGACGGGCCCGACCTTTTGCACGGTGAACCCCGTTGGCGTTGGGTGGTAGGGTCAATTTCGTTATCCGCAGGTTAAAACCTGCGGCTACTCAAGGTTGGCCCCTGATAGGGGCCTAACGAGCGAGCGTTGCGCCGGCTTCCAGCCGGTGCCGGGAGGAGCGTAGCGCGGGCAGCCTGCCCCGATGAATCGGGGTCCCGCCCTCTGGGGCGCGGGGATCCTGCCCACACGGAGGCGGAGCGGGAGCGGGACGCTCCCGCAACAGCGGGCAGGATGCCCGCGGTTCCAACGATCCATCATGGCTGAGATGATCAAAGGTTTCGTTGTTGCCGGACCGTCGAGCGCGGTGGGCAAGACCACCGTTGCCCTCGGCCTCATGGCGGCTTTCAGGAAACGCGGCTTGCAGGTTCAGCCTTTCAAGTGCGGGCCGGACTTCATCGACGCGGGGCACCACACGCGCGCCTGTGGACGCCCGTCGCGCAACCTGGACGGCTGGATGCTCTCTCGCGAAACTAATCGCGACATTTTCTGCCGCAGTGCCGCGGGGGCGGACGTTGGCATTGTGGAAGGGGTCATGGGGCTTTTCGACGGCGCGAGCGGTAAATCCGACATGGGTAGCACAGCGGAGATGGCAAAGCTGCTGGGCCTTCCCGTTGTTCTGGTGGTGGATGCTTCCGCCGTGGCGCGGAGTGTGGCGGCACTGGTCCATGGATTTGAAACCTTCGATCCCCAAGTGAAAGTGTTCGGTGTGATCTTCAACAAAGTCGCCGGGCCCACCCACAATGGGTTGCTGCGTGACGCGGTGGAGTGCGCGTGCGGCGCTGTTCCGCTCGGGTACGTGCCGCGAGACCCGCGCATCGAAATCCCTGAACGCTACCTGGGACTGTTTACCGCCGGCGAAGACCTCTTACCTAACTCCAGTTTGGCGGTGCTTGCGGGAATCGTGGAGGAGCACATCGACTTGGATAAGCTACTTGCATACGCTGCGTCGAGGGTTGCGCCGTCCACGGCCGAACCTTCGACTCCCAAGATCCCGCACGTGCGCGTGGGAGTCGCCCGCGATCGAGCCTTTTGCTTCTATTATGAAGACAACCTCGACGCGCTGCGGACGGCAGGGGCGGAAATTGTGGAGTTCAGCCCACTCGCAGATGCCGCACTGCCCGCGGGGATCGACGCGCTCTATTTTGGCGGGGGTTATCCGGAGCTCTACGCCGGCCAGCTCAGCGCGAACGTGAGCATGATTGCCGCAGTGAAGAAACTTGCCGATGGCGGAGGAGCCATCTACACCGAGTGCGGCGGCCTGATGTATCTGGCCAATAAAATCGTGGCTCGCGACGGGGAAGCGTTTCCGATGGCGAGAATTCTGCCCTTGAGTGTGCAGATGACGGATCGCCTGGTGAACTTTGGCTACGGGGAAGTTTCAGTGACGGCGGATTGCCTGTGGGGAACGGCCGGAACTCGCGCTCGCGGCCATAGTTTCCATTGTTCGAAGATCATCGAGGCCGGTGAGATGGATCAATCCTACCGCGTCAATTACACGCTGGCGCGGCGCGAGGAATCGGAAGGCTTCCGCGTGAAGAACGTGCTCGCGAGCTACATTCATCTTCACTTTCTGTCCTCGCCGGGACTCGCAGCGACCTTTGTCGAAAACGTGAACCGGGGGAAGCAGCAGAAGTTTCTAAACCCGATCGATTGATGCTGGTACACCGAACTAGCCACAGAGGTGGTGGGACCGAGTTTTGCCAGGGAGAGCATGGAGATGGCCGCACGCACGATCATGATTCAGGGAACGGGCTCGTACGTTGGCAAGAGCGTGGTGACCGCGGCGCTGTGCCGATACTTCCGGCAGGAGGGGTTTCGCGTCGCTCCCTTTAAATCGCAAAACATGTCCAACAATTCGTTCGTCACGCGCGAAGGCGGCGAAATTGGGCGCTCCTCGGCATTCCAGGCCCAGGCGTGCGGAGCGGAGCCGCAGGTGGACATGAACCCGATCCTGCTCAAGCCCAGCAGCGAAACGGGCGCGCAAGTGGTGGTGCTGGGGAAGGTCGCGAGGGTCATGAGCGCGCGCGAGTACCACCAATATCAGCCCCACTTGCTCGAGGTCATTCAAGGGGCGTTCCAGCGGCTGGCCCGGGAAAACGACATCGTGGTGATCGAAGGCGCCGGCAGCCCCGCGGAAATTAATCTGCGGCCCTACGACATTGTTAACATGGCCACGGCGCGCATAGCCTCTGCTCCGGTGGTGATCGTAGGCGACATCAACCTGGGCGGCGTGTTCGCCTGGCTGGTGGGAACCCTGGAACTGCTCACCGTCGAGGAACGCGCGCGGGTCAAGGGATTCATCATTAACAAATTTCGCGGCGACATCTCGCTTTTGTACAATGGCCTGGAGATGCTTGAAAACATGACCGAAAAAAAGGTACTAGGCGTGTTGCCTTACGTTAAGGACCTCGCCGTGGCGGAGGAGGACGGCATCCCCGATGCAAAATGGAAGGGCAGGTGGGTTGCCGACCCGACTAAGCTCCAGATTCAGGTCGTGTTGCTGCCGCACATTTCGAACTCGACGGACTTTGAAAGCCTCGAACTCGAGCCCGACGTGGGCCTGCGCTACCTGGCGGAAGTGCCTGCGGCGGACGAGCCGCCGCCCGACCTGCTGATCATTCCGGGGTCGAAAAGCACCATGGCGGACCTGGCCTACCTGCGATCCTCGGGGCTGGCCGAGTACGTCCGCCGCTGCCGGGAATCGAGCGCCTCGGTGGTGGGGATTTGCGGCGGCTACCAAATGCTGGGCCGGGAACTGCTTGATCCCATGGGAGTTGAATCGAGTACGGTGTCGATGGAAGGCTTGGGGCTCCTGGAGAGCGCCACCACCTTTGAGCTCACCAAGACCACCCAGCAGGTGCGCGCGCAGACCCTCGATCACGAGGAGGAGCTTGTGGGTTACGAGATCCACATGGGGCAAACGCAAGTCCCGCCGGCGATGCAGCCGCGCTTCCGAGTCGTCAGCGAAGGCGGGAGGGCCACCGAGCGCTTCGATGGGGCGGTCTCCCCCGACGGCGCAGTGTGGGGGACCTATTTGCACGGCGCGTTCGACGCCCCAGGATTCCGGCGCCGCATTCTCAATGACTTGCGCGCCCGCCGACAATGGCCGCCGCTTCCGCCCGGCCTCGGCACCCAAGCCGTCACGGGACTCGATTCCCTCGCCACCCTGATTCGCGAACACCTCGATCTGAAGGTTCTTGAAAGCATCATTAATGGAATCAAATAGACATAGGCAAGCGGTCACCCGCTGTCCCTGTCACACCACCGTACGTACGGGTCCGTATACGGCGGTTCGGCGGGTCGAG
>CAZCVY010000436.1:0-3802 GCA_964501985.1 uncultured Acidobacteriota bacterium
GAGCAAGGCGTATCGAAAATACCAAGCCCTCGGCTGGTGCTACCTGGCAGCCCTCGTCCTCTTTGTGGTGACGGGTGGAAAGACCTACTACCTGGCCTCCGCCTACACCATGCTCTTTGCCTTCGGCGCCGTCTGGTTCGAGAAGACGTTTCCCGGCAAAGCCCCGCGGGTGGCGATCATGACGTTGATCCTTGCCGGCGGACTCGTCACACTTCCCGTCGCGGTGCCGATCCTTCCCGTCGAGGCGCATATCCGGTACTCGGCGGCGCTGGGATTAAAGCCCAACGCCGGAGGGGAGCGTCATCGCGTCGGCAGGCTGTCCCAGTATTACGCCTCCATGTTTGGCTGGGAGCACCTGGTGGGAGAGGTTGCCCGCGTGTATGGTTCTCTACCTCCCGACGATCGCGCCAAGTGCGGTATCTTCTGCATGGATTACCACCAGGCGGGGGCCATCGATTTCCTGGGAAAGAAGTACGGGCTGCCCGATGCCGCATCCGGGCACAACAACTACTGGCTGTGGGGCCCCCGCGGTTCGTGGGAAGTGGAAATCGTGATCAACCGCGGGCCCGACGACCTCGCGCAGCTCTTCCAGGAGGTCTCGCAGGAAGGTTTCATCCACGACGAAACCGGCTACGTTCAGCCCTCAGAAAACGATCTGGGCGTGTATGTCGTCCGAAGGCCGAAAAAGCCCCTTGTGTGGGCTGCGGTCAAACACTACGAATGAGTCGGCGGGTCGCAAGGGAGAAATCAAGGCCAAGCGCAAGCGGGTGATGGCACGGGTAGTGTCTTAAAGTTGCGTTGAAGCTTCCTTGGGGGTAGGCATGATACGATTACATTCCAACAAGGGAGGAAACCTATATGGCTGAGCGAGCCGCAAAGGGAACCGGCAAATCTGTCAAATTCGAGATTTACGTCTGGTACAACAAAGAGACCAGGGCGATTCAAGTCGCCTCGAACGATCAGGACTCCGCCCTATCGGATTTCAACATCGCAGTAACAAACGACCCGGCCAAGCCCAACGGTCACCCAACCTTATTTCGAAGACTCAAAAAACTACTTGAGGAGAAAGGCGCGCCAGCGCCGGAGTAGCTTTATTGCGAATTTCCGGTTTTCGGGCGTGCAATCTGCCTAAAAGAGAAAAGGCCGCCTTCGACTTCTACGAAAGCGCAGAGGTAGCCGCAGTTTGGCTTCCTCTGCGGTTCTTAACATGGGAACAGCAACCATGATGTCAACGCCCGAACATGAACTCCCATGGACGGACGAAGAGCCGCAGGCGAACGCCAAGGACGCGTCCGTCTGCGCTCCCGCTAAAATCCAATCATGTCTATATTGAAATAGACATGATTGGACGAATACCGATAATTCTTGTTGTTTTTGACAAAATCCTGTCTATTTTGTTATAGACTTCTGAAATGCCTAGTTCCAAGATGAACACGATGGGCCGCGTTAATTTATTATTCAACAAGTCTGGGCTTTCTCTCGATGAGTTAGGCAAACGCATGGGATACTCGAGCCGAGCTGCCCGAAAATCAGCATGGCAGTTCTTGAGAAAGACCACAGACCCACGAATCAGCATGCTAGAAAGATTCGCGGAAGCGATTCATGTCTCAATTGCCGATTTAGTTAGATAATGCACCCGACAGACCGAGGAGGCAATTAGTATGGATGAGTTTAGGACTGAACAGGCGAACTATACCCCCAATGACTTCATTCTTTGGAAAGAGAAGGAGCTTATAGAAATTACACCGAAGTTCCAGAGGAGACCCGTTTGGAGAACGCCTGCAAGATCATTTTTTATCGACACCATCCTGCGAGGCATGACTGTACCGCCGCTTTATTTTCGGCTAAGCCAAAACAAACCAAAGACAAAAACGGTGAGGGAAGTAGTAGATGGTCAACAACGGGTTAGAAGCGTACTTGATTTCGTTGCTGGGGAGTACCGTCTCTCCAAAACATTGCAGGGGGGTTGGGGTGGACAAAAATTTGACCAGTTAACCGAAGACCAGCAATCACAGATATTGAACTTCAGCTTCCCCACACAAATATTCAAAGGGATATCAGACCAACAAATACTCGAAGTTTTTTGCAGGCTCAACACAAATGGTATTGGCCTTAACAAACAGGAACTTCGCAACGGAAAGTTTTTTGGAATTTTCAAGCAGCTTTGCTATCAAATAGCCTTTGACTACTTGGAATTCTGGAGAAAACACAGGATATTCACCGAGCAAAGTATAGCAAGAATGTTAGAGGTAGAATTGACAAGCGAATTACTAATCGCCGGTAACAAAGGTATGCAGGATAAAAAGACATCGATCACTGAATACTATCAAAAATGGGACAATCAGTATGCGGACAAACCGCGTGACGATAAGCGGTTCAGGGAAACCATGAATACGATTTCAGAAATATTCTATGACGATACTTTAGTGCATACCGATTTTAGACGAGCACCGTTGTTCTATACCTTGTATTGTGTTGTATTCCATCATACGTTTGGGCTGCCGGGAGTTTCGAGGCAATCGCCCAAGAAACGGATTGATGAAGATGGTAAGGATGGGTTGCGCGAGGCTGTGGTTGAATTATCTGACGCAATCATGGATTCCAAAGACCCATCCTCTGACGTGCCACCAAAATATAAGGGTTTCGTCTTAGCGTGCCAGAGACAGACGGACAATATCCAGCCGAGGAAGATTCGCTTCGACACTTTATTTGATGCCGCTTTTTAATGCCGTATGGCTAGGCAGATGCCGCGATTCGATATGGTATTAGGCCGCCAAGCGAAATCGGCTCTCGATTTAGTGAAGGCCGGCGAGCAGGCCCATACATCTAGCTCAATTTCAATCCGAAGAGCATGGAATACACCAAGATTGGAGGCCCTTTACGAACTGGCTTATCTCCGAATATTCGCGGCGTGGGAGATGTGCCAAGAGGATGTTTTCTACCGTTCACTCTGTGGGTATGCCTCGAAACTGGGGCAAGAAGTTCTTCATAGGGGAAGCTATTTCCCAAATCTCGCTGCCGCCGAATCTGACGTACTGGGAAGGCATGACTACAAGCTGTGGCACAACGCTCGCCAAGTGATTACGCGGTGTCAGCGGTACTTTGTATCGGGTGGGCCGGGATTCCCCTGCACCCAAGAGACTATGCTTACTTCAAATTTCTCGCGTTTAGTTAATTTCGAGAGAATTAGGCATAGAATCGTTCACGACAATATGCACGCCAAGAAAAATTTCGATTTAACTACCATTCAAATAAGCGCCAGAACGTATCCAGGCTCCCGCCCCGGAAAGTTGCTAAGAGACTGGGATGTCTCATCCATACCTCACAAACGATGGCTCGATGTCATGGTCATGGACTTGGTGTCCTTGGCGGCCCAAATCGTCTGATGAGTCAAGTAATTTATTGCCCTAAAATCCCAGGTCCGTCATGTATGTTAATGCCCTAATTCTCGCGGCCATCGCCGTTTCTGCGCAAGTCCCCGCCAGCGTTTACGACCAGGCGGTTGCCGATTTCGGGGAGCAGAAGTACGCCCAGGCTGAACAGACCCTTCGGCCGGCGTTAGCCGAGAACCCGCGCGATGCGAGCGCCCTGGGTCTCATGGGTCTGATTCTCGACGCGCAGAAGCAATTTGCCGAAGCCGAAACATTTCATCGGCGCGCTCTCGCGCTCGCTCCTGACTCCGCCTCGCTGTACAGCAATTTTGGCAACCACTACCTCGAGCAAGGACAGTCGGAGAAAGCCCGGGCAGCCTACCTCCGAGCCATCGAGATTGACCCGGCGGACCGAAATGCCAACTCGCACT
>CAZCVY010000437.1:0-3798 GCA_964501985.1 uncultured Acidobacteriota bacterium
TGTCCGACCGGTCGGATGGCCGCGTCAAGTTTATAATTTTTCTGATATCATAAGGAGCTATTATAGGGGTCGCTCATGGAAATTACCCAGCTCGAGGCTTTTGTCGCCGTGGTGGAAGAGAAGAGTTTTTCGCGTGCCGCCCTGCGCATGCTGCGCACCCAGCCGGCCGTGAGCCAAGCCATCCATCGGTTGGAAGAGTGGGCGGGCGAGCCGCTTCTGGACCGCTCGAGCAAAAGTGGTGTGCTGACCGCCTCCGGCCGCCTGCTTTACGACTATGCGAAGAAGGTGTTGAACCTGCGCGAAGAGGCGCGCTCGGCGCTGGGGGAATTGCGGGCGCTCGAGAGCGGCAGGGTGACCATAGGGGCGAACGAGAGCACGGCGCTTTACCTGCTTCCCGTGCTCAAGCGATTTCGCCAGCGCCATCCGCGCGTGCAAGCGGCGGTGAAGCGCAGCCTTTCGCGCGAGATTCCCAGCGCTCTGCTGCGTTATGAAATCGATCTGGGGGTGCTGTCGTATAACCCGCAAAACCCCGGCCTGGAATCGGCTGTGGTGAGCGTGGATGAGCTTTGCCTGATCGTGCCGGGCGGCCACGGCCTGGCCAGTTCAGCCGGAGTCAGCATTCGCGAACTCGGGCGCGAGCAGTTCATCGCGCACAACATTTCATCGCCCTACCGCCAGCGCGTTATTGAAGCCTTCGCGCGCCACCACACGCCGCTTCAAATCGCCGCGGAACTGCCTACCATCGAGACGATCAAGAAGTTTGTAGCGATGGGGATGGGCGTTGCCTTCGTGCCGCGCATGTGCGTCCAGGAAGAGCTCGCGCGCCAGGAATTCGTCGCCGTGCCCGTGAGCGATTTGCGCATCCAGCGCAAGCTCCGGTTGACCTACCGCCGCCACGCCGCGCTTTCCGCCGCCGCCGAGGGCTTTCTGGAAGTCGCCCGAGAGTTGGCCGAAGACCAGCCGGGAGGGTGAGCATGCGCCGCGGGCTTTTGATCTCCGCGCTATGTGCAGGCGCGAAAAGTAACGGCACGGGAGTTGCGACGCATCGACGCCCAAAAATGTAACCAAGAAATGTACGCGCCCCATGCTGGTGAATATGCCACAGAGTTATCCGGCCGGGTGCCGGATAACTCTGCGCGAATTGTTACTGGGGCCCATACTTCCAGAGATCGTTAAGATAGGCGGTTCCAGAATCTGTCCCGACCGAGTCGTAACCCTTTCCACCGAAGAGCCAGAGATTTCCCGTCGCATCGGTCCAACTGACAGCACTGGTTCGTGCCCCTGGAACATTGGTGGGGGAAGCAGTCCCCAAAGTTCCGTAGGTCCCTTCTTGGGAAAAGGTATTCGAGCCTCCCATCCAGGTCCACTCCCCCGCGCTGTATTTCCACAGATCGTTGAGTGGACCGGTCCCAGCGCCTGCAGAGTCGTAACCATCGCCGCCGAAGAGCCAGAAGTTGCCGGCTGCATCGGTCCAACTGACAGCACTATCCCGCGCCCCGGGAATGTTGCCGGATGCGGCCGTCCCCTCAGTCCCATAGGTCCCATTCTGGCCGCCCAGGTCCGACCCGCCTTCCCATGTCCATTCTCCCCCGCTGTATTTCCACAGGTCGTTGAGGTCATGGCCATTCCCGGCGGCGTCGAATCCAAACCCACCGAAGAGCCAAAAATTTCCTGCCGCATCGGTCCAACTAACAGCACCATAGCGTGCCCCGGGAATGTTGCCGGGTGCGGCCGTCCCCTGAGTCCCGTACGTCCCCCCTGTTCCTGCTTGAGCGGCCGTGTTGGGTCCGCCCACCCATGTCCATTCTCCCCCGCTGTATTTCCACAGGTCGTTAAGTTTTCCGTAGCCAGCTTGCCCACCGACCGAGCCGTAACCCTCCCCGCCGAAGAGCCAGAAGTTCCCCGCCGAATCGGTCCAACTAACAGCACTGTCTCGTGCCCCGGGGAAGTTACCGGGTGCGGCCGTCCCCTGAGTCCCGTACGTCCCCGGTTGGAAGCAGGTGTCCGGCCCGCTCATCCATGTCCATTCGCCCGCGCGGTATTTCCACATGTCGTTCTCATCGCCTATTCCGCTCGTGCTGGAGCAATACCCGAACCCTCCGAAAAGCCATAAATCTCCAGCCGCATCAATCCAAGTGGCGGCACCATTTCTTGCCCCAGGTATGTTGCCGGGGGCGGCCGTCCCCTGAGTGCCGAAAACTCCCCTCTGGTTGGGCGTATTCGACCCGCTCATCCATGTCCATTCGCCATCGCTGTACTTCCAGAGATCGTTGAGATAGTCCTCGTCGTCGATTGGGACGATTTCATAGTATCCGCCGAAGAGCCAGAAGTTTCCTGCTGCGTCGGTCCAACTAGCAGCACTGTATCGTGCTCCGGGGATGTTGCCGGGCGCGGCAGTTCCCTGGGTCCCATACGTCCCCACTTGGTTGCCGACATTACTGCCATCCACCCAGGTCCACGCGTTAGCCGCGGACGCAGTGGTACAGGCGACCTGAACGCTCGTGACGTTGGCGGTGGCCGTTCCGGTGCCATCGGTCACGGTGCAGGTTTGCGCGGGGCCCGAAGGCTGGGTGAGAACCGTGACGGCATAGGCGGTGCCGCTGGTGAGCGCGGTGCTGAACGTAAAGGTTCCGTTGGCCGAGATCGACAGGTTGTTACCACCATTGTCCTGCAACACCAAACCGGTTCCCGTAAGACCGGAGACTGTTCCGCCGATGGTGAAGCCGCTCGCGCAGGCGACCTGCACATTCGTCACATTCGCGGTGGCGGTGCCGCCGCCGTTGGTCACGGTGCAGGTCTGTGACGGGCTGGAAGGCTGGGTAAGGACCGTGACTTTATAGGCGGCCCCACTGGCGAGCGCAGTGCTGAAGGTGAAGCTCCCGTTGGCGGTGACCGACAGGTTGTTGCCGCCGTTGTCCTGCAAGACGAGGCCAGTGCCGAGCAGGCCTGAGACCGTCCCACCAATCGTGAAGGTGGGGGCGGCACAGGCAACCTGAACGCTCGTAACATTGGCGGTGGCCGTTCCGGTGCCACTGGTCACGGTGCAAGTCTGCGCCGGGCTGGAGGGCTGGGTCAGAACCGTTACGGCATAGGCGCCGCCGCTGGTAATGGCGGTGGTGAAGGTGAAGCTGCCGTTGGCGGTGACCGTCAGGTTGTCGCCGCCATTGTCCTGCAACACTAGGCCGGAGCCCGTGAGGCCCGAGACTGTCCCGCCGATGGTGTACGTGGTTGGGGTCGGGGGTGGAGTGCTCCCGCCCGAACTCCCGCCGCCACAGGCGGCAAACCATACGAGCGCCAAAACCGTTCCCGCTGACAAAAGCGTCTTAACCTTAATTCCGTTCCCCAGCCCGAATCGTGCTGTCATGATGTTGTTCTCCTTTGTCGGCTCGTGTGCTTGCCGAGAGACCCGTCGCAGCGCACACTCCTTCGCATACTCGCGCTTGGCGCATTCGCCGGCTGGCGGCCGCGCCCAAGACGACGCCCTGTAACGGCGGTGGTGCGCCCTGAACTTTCCCTCTATTGAGTTACGCGCGAAATCCGATCGGATTGGCTCACGGAACTTTCTGTCGTGCCCTCACTTGAGGCATAGCGCCGGCTTCCAGCCAGCACAGAAGCCGCCAGGATGGCGGCGTTACGGGCAAATTCGGACGCAACCGGATTTGCGAAGGGGGATTTCTCGCGATTGACTTTGAGTCCAAGAAAAGGCTACATTCTGTGAATATCCAACAGGTTAGGGAGAGGCAGCGGTGCGTCGGCCGGCAGAATCCGTCACGCAATTGCTAGCCAAGTGGAGGAGCG
>CAZCVY010000438.1:0-3783 GCA_964501985.1 uncultured Acidobacteriota bacterium
TCTGCCGGTCTCCAAAACCGGTCATGGGGGTTCAAATCCCTCCGCCCCTGCCAGATTTTTGGGAATGCCTTGGGCGCGCGATAAGCCGCTCGGCTGGATCGAGAGCGAAATGGGTAACGAAGTTAAGGTTAAAGAAGAAAGCAACGCGCTGCAAGTCCCTTTGGAGCATGCCAAAGGAATATGGGAACAGTTCACGCAGTATGTGTCGGAAGTGAAAATTGAGACCAAGCGCGTCACTTGGCCCGGCAAACAGGAGATTTACGGCACCACGGTGATGGTGATCTTGACGACATTTGCCTTCGGCATTTACTTCTGGGTTTGCGATCAGGCGTTTCAGTACACGGTCTCGCACGCCCTGAAATATTTCATGCACCGGGGCTGAAACAGAATTCTTTTGAGGCTGGTGAAGGTTTGACCGAACAAGAACTGAGCATTGGGAAGACGAGCATGCCAAAGAATTGGTATATCCTCCATACCTACTCCGGCTTTGAGAAGAAGGTCGCCGAGACCTTGAAGAGCCGGATCGATGCGGAAGGTCTCGCCGAACAGTTCGGGGAGATCATGGTCCCCACGGAAGACGTCATTGAGATGCGCCAGGGGAAGAAAGTGGTCACTCCCAAGCTCTTCTATCCCGGTTATGTGCTGGTCGAGATGGAAATGAACGATAACACCTGGCACATGGTGCGTTCCACTCCGCGGGTTACGGGGTTTGTAGGATCAGGACAGCGGCCCAGCCCTCTTACTGCCGAGGAAGTCGACCGGATCGTTCATCGCGTCGAAGTGGCGGCCGAACATCCTAAGCCGAAGCTCAAGTTTGACCGGGGGGAGAACGTCAAGATTACCGACGGTCCTTTCAAGGACTTCAATGGCATGGTGGACGAGATCAACGAAGACCGCTCTACGTTGCGCGTGATGGTGACCATCTTCGGCCGCGCGACGCCAGTCGAGCTGGATTTTTACCAGGTGGAGAAGATCTAGGAGTGAAAGGTGACAAGTGACGAGCAAAGGTTGAGCTGGCTTGTCACTCGTCAGTGGCCACTTGGCACTAGGAGTTAAATATGGCGAAACGTGTAACGGCGATGGTGAAGCTTCAGATTCCGGCGGGGAAGGCAACTCCTGCGCCCCCGGTGGGGCCTGCGTTGGGCCAGCACGGCGTGAATATCATGGACTTCTGCAAATCCTTCAACGCCAAGACCTCGGCCAAGGATCAGGAAGGCTTGATCATACCCGTAGTCATCACGGTCTTTCACGATCGCACGTTCACGTTTGTCACCAAGACCCCGCCGGCTTCGATTCTCTTGAAGCGCGCGGCGGGAATTGCCAAGGGTTCCGGTGAGCCCAACCGCAACAAGGTCGGAAAAGTCACCGCCAAGCAGGTGGAAGAGATTGCCAAGCTGAAATTGCCCGACCTGAACGCCCGTGACCTTGCGGCAGCAGTCGCAACGATCAGAGGCACGGCGCGAAGTATTGGAATTGATGTGGCGGGATGAACATGAATCGAAACTCGAAATTGGGAACTCGAAACTTAGCGGCTGCCTCAGAGTGATTGATTTTCTAGTTTTCGGTTTCGACTTTCGATTTTCCAGTTTCGAGATCCGAAGGGGAGTTGCTGGAATGGCTAAAGAAGGCAAGAAGTACACTGCGTCCGCCAAGCTGGTCGACAAGCCCGCATACACACTGGCGGATGCCATGCCGCTGGTTAAGAAGGCGGCGTTCGCGAAATTTGATGAGACCGTCGAAGTCGCCATGCGTTTGGGCGTCGACCCCAAGCACGCGGACCAGATGGTGCGCGGAACGGTGGTTCTGCCGCACGGCTTGGGAAAATCGAAACGCGTCGTCGTGATTGCTTCCGGCGACAAGGTGCGCGAGGGCCGCGAAGCAGGCGCGGACGAATCCGGCGGGGACGACATCGTTCAGAGGATCCAAGGTGGCTGGGTCGATTTTGACGCTGTGGTTGCTACCCCTGACATGATGAAGTCTGTCGGGCGCTTGGGTAAGGTGCTGGGGCCGCGCGGCCTGATGCCGAACCCAAAGACGGGGACAGTGACCGTCGACGTCGCAAAGGCTGTCCGGGAAGTCAAAGCCGGAAAAGTGGAATTCCGAGTCGACAAGACGGGAATCATTCACTGTCCGGTGGGCAAGGTTTCCTTTGAGGCCACCAAGCTGGCGGAGAATGCCGGGGCGCTGATTTCCAGTGTCCTCAAGGCCAAGCCCGCCTCGTCCAAGGGGAAGTACGTTAAGAGCATCGTGATCTCGTCCACCATGGGACCGGGCTTGGCGATTAGCCTGGATTCTGTTGAGGCGGCGTAAGAAAGAATTGCCGATCGAGGATTGCCGATTGAAAACAATCGGGAATTTACGTTTGTCGATCGAAAATCGGCAATTCGATCGAGTTACTCGTCATAGTTTTTCTTAGGAGTAAAGATGGATCGGGAACAAAAGAAGAAGAGTGCTGAGGAGCTCCACGAGGAGCTGACGAAAGCGCGGGGCGTCATCCTTTCGGGGTTTCAGGGGATTACGGTATCTCAGGATTTTCAACTGCGCAGGAAAGTGGCTGGGACGGGTGCGCGATACAAGGTGGTGAAGAACACCCTGATCGAGCGCGCGGCGAAGGGGACGTCAGCCGAGCCCATTTCCCACAAACTTGCGGGAACGACCTCGGTGGCTCTCACCGATGCCGACCCCGTGGCCCTGGCGAAAGCTTTGACGGAGTACGCCAAGGATAATCCCATCTTGACCTTCAAGTGTGGGGTAGTGGAAGGAAGGGTCGTTTCCCTTGCAGACCTGACGGCCCTTGCCACCTTGCCGCCCAAGGGGGAGTTGTTGGCCAAAGTTCTGTTCTTGTTCAATTCACCGGCGCAACGGGTGGCGTCCACACTGTCGGGCGTGGCTCGCAACCTCGCCTATGTAATCTCGCAAGGCGTGAAGGAAAAGAAATTCCAGGAAGCAGCTAACAGCTAACAGTCGACGGCCTACAGACGGAGGCACGGCTAGCCGTAACCTGTTGGCTGTGAGCTGTTAGCTACATCGAAGAGGAGAATCTAGCATGTCGGAACGGGTAGAGAAAATCGTCGAAGAAGTGAAGGGGTTAACCCTGCTTGAAGCCGCAGAGCTGGTAACGCGGCTGGAAGAGGCTTTAGGCGTGTCCGCGGCAGCGGCAGCACCCGTCGCAGTTGCGGGAGCCGGTGCGGCGGCAGCAGCCGCGGCGCCCGTGGAAGAGCAGACGGAGTTCTCGGTGGTCCTTACAGCCATCGGGGCCAACAAGATCAATGTCATCAAGGCCGTCCGCGAAGTCACCAGCCTGGGTCTGAAAGAGGCCAAGGACCTGGTGGATGGCGCGCCTAAGCCGATTAAAGAAGGGGTCTCCAAAGAAGAGGCTGAGACCATCAAGAAAAAGTTCACCGAAGCTGGCGCTACCGTCGAAGTGAAATAACTGTCTTTCCGCCAGGCTCCAGAGGATGAAGGGGTTAACCCATGCTTTCCTGGACGAGATTTACTGGCGGCGAGGCCCTCTCACAATCAGTGACGAGTGAAGAGTGACGAGCAAAGCTTATGTGCGCGGTTCGGCGCTTTGGCTTGTCACTTTCCACGTGCCACTCGCCACTGCTCTGATGTGGCACGGATGAACCCTAGACTCCTGGGCCATCGGGGTGATTCGATTGCATCCTCACAGGCTAAGTGTGCATCCAATCCAGTAAGGGATCTGTGTCACCATTGTCTGATCGACGTTTGAAATTTCACGCAAGGAGCAAAAGGAATGCCTAACGGCGGGAACGGCGCTGT
>CAZCVY010000439.1:0-3759 GCA_964501985.1 uncultured Acidobacteriota bacterium
GTTGCAAGTCCTCCAGCAGGGACTCCATCATCTGCCGGTACTCTCCCTCCCCCATCCCCATGAGAACTTCGAACTGCGAGTCTTTTCCTTGCGGAGATTGGGCACGGTGGAAGTAACCTTGGCTTCCGGGGTCGATCCCGCCGAAGCGCTCGCGGCGTTCACCTCGTTCTCGTGCGCATTCGATAATTGCGGATTGCTTTCGCGAGGCATAGGTCTTCCGTAATACTTAACGACTACTATCCACTCGATGCTTATACATAGATGTAATGACTTTAGTCAAGAGCAATCTTAGACTAGATGTGTATACCCTAAAAGCGGACAAAATGCCCGCCCGAAGAGGAGGACACGGCAACACGCACGTTTCCCGGTTTTCCGGAAAACCTAGGAACGTTTGTCCCCTGGCTTCCTACGAAACCCGGCCACGGGCGGAACGCTTTCCGGCATGGCCATGGTGTCCGGCGGAAAATCCAGGAAAACGTGGTGACTGGAGTGAACCCCGTGGCTGAGACACGGTAATTGGGGACAGTCTCCGTCCCCCGGTGCCGTCGCCGAGGCAACATAGCAAGTTCTTAAAAAACGAGATGGTATCTGGTATCCTTTGGCCGTTCGAATTTCAGGAACGGAGATCCTCGTTCATGCACAACCACACTCACGGTCATAGCACGGGCCTTAGCCGGGAGGCGCGCGCGACCCTTCAGCGGGGACTCACCGAACTCCTGCGGATGACGGAGGGCAAGGTATTCCGGCCAGTCGCCTCTGAGCGGTATCCGCTTCCTTTGGCCCTGGCGGTTTATGGGGAGGTCCCTGACCCCGAGCGGGTGCGTAGCGAAGTGCGCGCAGGCATCGAGTCCGACCCCCTCCGCCTGCTCGAAGCGGGCCTCGCGCTGCTTGAGCTTTACGCCTCCAACCAGCCTGGCATCTCCGCATCGGTGCCTGACGACGACACTTTCCTGACCGAGGTCTTCGCGAGCAAGCGCATGAATGGCTGGATCGTCGTCCTCGGCAACGCGAATCAGGATGAAACTAAGGCAGCGGTAAACGCGCGCTGGCAGTTTAGATTCATCGAAGCGGGGGAAACGTGTACCAGCCTTTATGCTTTGCTGAATGTGTTGGTGCGCTACGCCTTCGTATATGGAGGGATAGTACCTGGCGACACCCATCTGCTCGGCCACTTCATTGAAGACATTACCTCGGGTTTGGTCGTGGGGCGCGGAAAACTGAGTGACCTGGAATTGACGCTATCGCTTGCCGCCATGCGGGTGGGCGTCCCCGCCATCACGCCTCAAGACTACCCCTTTCAGCTCGGACGCCATGTTGCTGCCGGAACCTTGCATGAAATCGTCGATGCCGTGGCGAGTCTCCCCAGCGTGCGGCGCCTTTTGGATCATGCCGACATCCCGCCTTTGCCTGGCTACTTGAACCTGGGAAAAGTTCAGTCCCACTTCGAGCTCGGTAATACGTGGGGAGACACGCCCGGGAGCTTTTATCTGCTGCGCAAAGGGAAGGTTGAAGTCCCTGGTGTCAGCGTGACGGGAACACCTTCTGGTGCGATGGGGATTCTACTGACGGTTGACGCCGAACCCCTCGACGCTTTCGACTGCCGGTATATCGAGTCTCGCGCGGCTCGCGTCTTTTCAAGAATGCGCGGGGTTTCAGCGCGACATTCCGCCGGGAGACTGGTGCTGGGACTTGCGCGCGACTTCGACCTGCCCCCTGAACGGATTGGCGAGTCCCTGATCGCGGCAATCCGTAATGAGTTTCCACGAATCGTCAAATTGCGTGCGGAAGTCATCTTCGGCCGCGAACGCCTGATCGACCTGGAGGTCAAGGTCTTGGCCGAACGGACTCAGCGGAAGCGAGAAATTGCGGCGGCCACCGAGGAGAGCGTTCCCGAGTTCGTCACCTGCGTAGGTTGCTCAGCTTTTGCGCCCGACCACGTGTGCATTCTCACGCCCGAGCGGCCCCCGCAGTGCGGTCGCGCCTACGAGTTCATCAAAACCGGGGCCCTCTATGGGTACGATGACATGACCAACATCCATCACCGTGAGTTGCATTTCGGCGTTAATTCTTTTGGGACCTGCCCGAAGGGCGAGTTGATGGACCCCACCGCCGGGGAGTGGTCAGGCGCCAACCAGGCGGCAGCGCGTCTTACGGGAGGAAGGATCACACGCGTCCAACTGCATTCCCTCGACAAAGCGCCGCACACCGGGTGCGGTTGCTTTCAGTTGATCCTGTTCAAGACGGACCTGCCCAATCCTGGAATTGGTATCATGGAGCGCGGCTACAAAGGACCGGCACCAGATGGCCGCACTTGGCGCGATCTGCATTATGCGTTGGGCGGGAAGCAGACGGCTGGTCTCGCCGGCGCGGCGTGGGGATACTTGCAGTCGCGGAAATTTCTGGTTGCCCACGGTGGGCGTAGGAACGTGGTGTGGGCGAGTCCTAAGGTTGCCGCCTTGCTGGCGCCGGCCGACGCATCCATTTGAGGAGTTGTTCGGGCTAATCCGATGCGCACTCAAATCAAGGCCTGGGTTTTCGACGCTTATGGAACCCTGTTCGACCCTTTCTCTGTTCAGGGAAAAGCGGAGAGAATCTTTCCCGGCCGGGGGGAGGCTCTGAGCCGGATTTGGCGCCTGCGTCAACTCGAATATACTTGGCTGCGGGCGCTGATGAACCGTTACGCGGATTTCTGGCAGGTCACCCGGGAAGCTCTGGTCTATGCCTGCCACAGTCTGGGCCTGCGCTGTGAGGCCCCACAGCGGCGTAGCGCGGAGTAATTTTTCTCGAAAGGGGAAAGGGGGCCAGCTACCCTTTCTTCGTCCGGGTTTGAGCGCGTTAACGTCCGGACTCTGCCCATGACGCAATCCTTCTCCTTCGCCGCTGCAAAGAAAGGGTACCTGACACCCTTCCTCCCTAGAACAGCAGCGCTCACTGGACATTCTGAGACGTGAAAATCCCGAATGGACCATTCACTGACCATTTTCTTAAGGAGGACATATTCACAATGTATATTTTATGTATAGGATTATTATACATAGTATTACTGGTCCCAGCTCTCCCGTTCGCATTCGGAATGCAGTCAGGCCAGAAGAGCGGCGGGCCAACCGTCCTTAGCACCCAAGGTGATGCGGAGACCGCGGTCCGTATTTACTATAATCCATCTCCAGGAAAATACTTTCACAAACCCCTGGTGTTTCGTGTGGTCAAGCCGGGAGACCCCCGGCTCAAGATGGCTCCAGTCCTGTTGGAGGGGCAAACGACCTATATAACCGGAGGCGAGATGCATCATCTGCTTCAGGGTCTCGACCAAGCCGGTCTGTCTTGGCGAATATCGGACAAAGTAGAGGCCTTGGGCTCCTTTCATCACCTATTGATAGGCGACGTGGAGCTTCGCGTTGTCTCCCCAAAAGGTACGGCTGTGGCGAGACTTGATCCAAAGAAACTATGCGCGACGCTCCAGCCCCTCGACGCTGCGCTTAGGACGCCGCGCGCCCTTTGGGAGTTTCAACTGTTCCGGGTCCAAGATGGGTGCAAGGTACCAGGGTTCAATTACCGCGAGTACCCCGACCAATGGTGAGATTAAGGGGCCAGACAAGCGGGAGGGGGGGAATGGTGTCAGAAAGCGATAGGATTCGGTGTCAGGGGAACGGTTCTATGAAAGGGGATGTCAAGTGAAAAGCGGCGTAGCGCAGAGTTGTTTTTCGCCGAGAAAAATTACTCTGGTAGCGCCAGGACAAGCCTGGCTGATCTAGTGAACTG
>CAZCVY010000440.1:0-2373 GCA_964501985.1 uncultured Acidobacteriota bacterium
CTACCTTCTGATCACGCATTACCATTCGGATCACGTCGGAGGCGTACCGGAACTTGCAAAGCTTCTTCCGATCAGCAATTTCATCGACCATGGCCCGGAAGTTGAAAAAGACGACGAGACAGAAGGATTGGTAAGAGATTATGTGCAGGTCCGGGAAAAGGGCCACCACATTCTGGCCAAGCCGGGTGACCGCATTCCTATTGCTGGGATTGATGTACGAGTTTTGACTTCTGCCGGCGAGGAAATCGCCTCACCCTTGCCCGGTGCCGGCGCCGTCAACCGGGTTTGCGATTCCACCCCCCCTCACCTTTCCGATCCTTCGGAGGACGCGCAGTCCATCGGCACGTTGATTTCGTTTGGGAAGTTTCGCATCATTGACCTGGGTGACCTGACTTGGAATAAAGAGATGGAGTTGGCCTGCCCCAATAATAAGATTGGAACGGTGGATGTTTATCTAAGTACTCACCATGGTCTGGATGCTTCGAACTGCCCCGCTATTGTCTATGCGCTGCGCCCGCGCGTCGCCATTGTCAACAATGGTGAAACCAAGGGGGGCGCGTCGGATGCTTTGCGGACGATTCGTAATTCTCCGCGAATTGAGGATGTGTGGCAGTTGCATTACTCGAAAAACGCCACGCAAGCTGAGAACGCTCCCGAGCCCTTCATTGTTAATATCGGTCGGGATCTGACCACAAGCTGGATCGAGCTTGACGCGCAGGAAGATGGTCAGTTCACGGTGACGAATAGCCGAAACGGCAATACCAAAACCTACGGGGCACCGTAAGAACTTCAAATATAGCGCTGAACATCAGCCTGGCACGTGCCGCCCAAAAGGCGGGCGTTACGCCCAAATTTGGGCAACCATCCTCTAACTGCAAAACGGGAGTAGCGGGCTGCTACAAGCCACTGTGCTGGGAAATCCCCGCAGAAATTTACTGACAATGACCTCCGACAGACAGCTTCGGGAGACGCGGAAAGGCTGCGTGGACCACGTCGCTGCTGACGAGCACGGTGGGGCGGCCGAGCCACAACTCCATCGTGCGGTACAATCCCGGTTTCGAGGGAGTTCTCCCGATGAAAAATCGTTTCACAACGTCACGAGCGGGCCAGAGGGGTATAAACTGTGTCACGTTATTGAAGTCATGGAAGGAACTCCGGTTGAAGGGGTCGAACCGACGAGAGAATGTCTGCATCATCATGACTATATTTGGGCAATCTGCCTGAACCTGCTGGTAGTGATGGTAGCATGCCCGCTCATGACCTACGGCGCCGCTGCCAATTCGCTGCCCAAATCAGCCGCTGGACTCAACTGGGTGCGCTTCACCGACTCCGCCGAAGGCGCTTTCTCCATGGAAGTCCCAGTGGGCTGGCAGTTACTGGGCGGCATGTATCGATTCGGCTACTTGGATGTTCGCTGGATGATGGACGCTCGCTCTCTCGACGGTAAAGTAATCATTCGCATCGATGACCCCAACGGCCCGGCCGGTGACATGTTCTCGTTGTCGAAAAGGACATCAAGGACTCTAATGGACGAATAATTGGAGTTCACCCCATTTCGCGGCTTTTCGAGTTCGCGTTTCTCTCCTCCCGTCCGCGCGGCGTTTATTTCCCCCAGTGCTGGACATTGGCACCAGAGGCGCACCGGGTGGTCTAATTGACGCAGGATCGTTTGCGACACCGGGCCAGTGTCGCGGTTCACCGTTCGCAGTCAGCACGAGGGGTTACAAGAGAAACAGAAGCTTTCCGGAGAATTCGTAATTCACTCCCTACGGCACACCTGTGGCACTCGTTTAGGTGAGGCTGGAGCGGACGCCTTCACGATCATGCGGCTCATGGGTCATTCGAGCATCACGGTGAGCCAGCGATACGTTCACCCAACACCCGAAGCTCTCGAACGGGCAGTTGAGCGCCTGGAAGCTCTCAACGCACAAGCGCGGGCCGAATTGCCCGGAACTCCCCAAGATCGGCCCTTACTACCTACAGTTCTCACTACAGTGAAAAGCGCTCAAGTTGACGCTGAGAAGGAAGCCATTTAGAATCAATGTGGAAGTGCATGCGGGCTGGTGTTCGCCCAGGACTTCAAATCCTGTGGGCCCGCCTATGGTGGGCCGGTCGGTTCGATTCCGACACACTTCCGCCAGAAGCTTAAGTGCAGTGGAGAGTGGCCAGTGGTTAGACGAGGATTCTTGTTTCTAGCCACTCGGTACTGACCGTCGCCCACTTCGACCATGAGCCGCAAAAAGCCGAAACCCTTCGAAAGTACCACCGAGGTCAAACGCCAGGCACGATTGCGCGTGGGTTCGCCTCCCTCGGCGCAAACCCACCAGGACAGGCGAAAGAAACTGCCCAAACACAAGAAGCGCGTAGAATTTG
>CAZCVY010000440.1:2473-3752 GCA_964501985.1 uncultured Acidobacteriota bacterium
AGGCTTGGACCAAGCCTAGCTTTTCGATCCTCAACCAGGCTTAAATTCGGGGATTCTTTCGGTAGGAAGGAAAAGTTCCGTGGGGGTAGCGGAAAGCTGCTCTGCCAGCGACCTCTGGATGGCCAGCAGGTCAGCTTTCGCGAAGCCATCGCCCGACATCTCCACTTTCCCATCAGGCTTTATGAGGAAGAGTGACGGCACGTGCGCGAGGCCATAAGCCCGTGAAACCGTGTAGGGCGGCTCGTCAACCAAAATGGGGAAGGTCACGCCGAAGGTCGCGGCAAATCGTGCCCCATCTTGGGGCTTGTCTTGCACCACTCCCCAGATCCTTACCCCGTGTTCCCGCAGTTGCCGGTAGATGCGCTCGACAAAGGGGAAGGTAAACTGGCACGTCGGGCAGGAAACCTTGAAAAAAGCCAGTAGAACTGGGCCACCGGCAAGTGCAGCCGCCAACGAGAGCCGCTCACCCGTAGTCGTCACGAGTTGAAAGGGCGGAGCGGACATTCCCGAGCTCAAAATCGGCATTGATTTCTTCCCTAGCAGATTGGAAACGTATCTTAGCAGAACGCGAAGCGTCATGGTGCGCGCAACATATCAAGAGATGGCGTGATCGGATAGCCCAAGCAATCCATCGTATCGGAATTGTTTCCCGTTCGCCCGATCACCGGCTCAACCGTTAATCCGATTAGTTAGTGGATGTGCTTGACTTTCTTCTTCATGTAATCCATCAGCAGGTACTGCCCCAGAGTATAAGGAGTAGTAAAGTAAGCTTTGCCGCGGCAGATCTCGGTTACCTTCTGGACGAAATTAATCAGGCCATAATCCTGCGCCAGCATGAAGGTGTTGATCAGGATCCCGTTGCGGCGACACCGCGCCACCTCGTGCAGGGTTTCCGAAACCACCAGGGGATCGAGCCCAAAGGCGTTTTTGTAAATCCGCCCGTCTTCAAGCGTTAGGGCTGAAGGTTTGCCGTCGGTGATCATCACGATCTGGCGCATGTCTTTCTTCTGCCGCGAGAGCAGGCGCTGGGCCAGTCGCAAGCCCTCGCGCGTATTCGTGTAGTAAGGTCCCACGCGAACGCGCGCAAGCTCCGAGAGGGGCATCTCTTCCGCCGTATCGTGAAAGAGGACAAGGTGCAGCGTGTCGCCTGGGTACTGACTGCGAATAAGGTGGGAAAGCGCCATGGCAACTTTCTTCGCGGGGGTGAAGCGATCCTCCCCGTAAAGAATCATGCTGTGGCTGCAATCGAGCATCAGCACGGTGGCGCAGGAGCTCTGAT
>CAZCVY010000441.1:0-3745 GCA_964501985.1 uncultured Acidobacteriota bacterium
GAGGACAAGAATAAACCATAACCTGATCAAACGCCAAAGTTATGGTTGATGACACAGCGGACCCACGGCGAGACTTATTTTGCAGTTCGAAGTAAATCCCGGAGATTGCCGAGAACTTGCGCAGGTTGCCAATCGTTCCCACGATAGATTTGCGCAACCTTTCCATCGGGACCGATCACGGCGGTCACCAATGCGTGCACAATCTGGCCGCCTTCGGTCCAGTATTTCAGGCCAAAATACTCGGCAACCTTGCGAACCTGCTCAGGCGTGCCGGAGGCAAGTTCCCAATGGTCAAAGGGAGGCGGGTTGCCCGCGACGTCCAAAGCATAAGCTCGCAGAACGGCAGGCTTGTCGTACTGGGGGTCGATGCTGACGCTGAGCAAGTGTGTCGTGGGGAAAAGCCTGCGGTCGCTGCGTACCTCCCGCAGAATCTGCGCAAAGTTCCTGCTCATCAGCGGACAAAAATCGGGAAGCGGGCAACGCGTGTAGATGAACGTGAGCAGCAAGGCCTTGCCGTGGTACTGATGAAGATGAATGCGCTTCCCGTCCTGATTAGTGAGGGCGAAGTCCGGTACTTCTTTTCCGAGAGGATCGCTAGCGGATTCGGGGGGCGCAAGCGAGGTAGTCTCCGGCTTGGCCTGTTCGCTGACGACCATCCCTTCCAGCCAGGCTTTGTCGCCATCCACCACCAAAGTTGCCGTGACCGTTTGGCCCGGCTTGAGAACGCCGAAGGCCCACCGATCCTTGAGGCGATAATCCATCGTCATGGCGGCCATGTATCCTGGGATTGCTTGGTGCGCCAGCGTCACCGTGCCCTCGCTCTTGTTTACTGCAACCACTTTCCCGCGCAAATCAAATCTCTGCTGCGGCAAGGCGGGCTGTGTTTTGCATGCAGCCAGAACGAAGAGCAGCCCTAAGCTCGCGAGCCAAGCCATCGACCGTCGCGCGCACATCAACAACCTCCGGCTGAGAAACCCTCCATCATACCAAGTCCCCAAGGCGGTCTGCAGCAAGCCGTCACTACGATGGTGACGCCTACCGTTCAAACTTTCTTGCTCATTGATACTGCCGGTGCGCGCCTCTGGCGCCTGACACCCGACACTTGGCGCCTCTCTTCTCAGTAGTGGAATCGGTAGCGAAACTCCACATAGACTTGTCGTGGATCGTTCCAATGGAATCCGCCGAAGGTCAGGCTGTTATCGAGTTGCACGCGTTTATCCCCGACGTTCAGTGCCGTCAGCGACAGGGAGTACTTCTCCGCGAAAGTCTTGCCAACCGCCAAATCCACCGTGGCGTGGGCAGGCAGGTAGGGGCCGGGATATTGGGCTTCCGGCGTTCCGTACAAGCCGTTGGTGAATCCCGAGCCATAGTACATGTTCGCGGAAGCGTAGGATTGCCACGGCAGACGCGTGTTGTACCCCACGTTCAAGGTGTTGCGCTGGTCGTGGTCGACGGGCCCGAACCCTGGCGGGACATAGAAGATTAACCCACCGGTGATGGGCGCAGTAGCCTCGGCGTATTGATTGGCATAGGCCAAGTGCAGGCGGCCGCGGCGGTGCCAAAGGTCGGGCGACCGCAGGGTGAGTTCCCATCCTTGGATCAGCGCTTCGTCCCAGGTGATGGGCCAGAATAGATTCGATTCGCCAACGTTGTTGTGATCCAGCCAATTCCAGGCCTTGGTGCGGTAGTTGTCGGCGTCCAGGGTCCAGCCGTGCACGGGAATCATGACGCCGAACTGGTATTCATTGTCGCGCTCGCCGTGTAAGGGCGCGAAACTGAAGTCCTGGCTCGCGGCCAAACCCGCCAGCGCGCTGGTGGCCGTGACCAGCGGCGGAGCCTGGTAATATTCACCCCAGAAGCCGCGAAACACCCAGTTCAGTCGCGGAACCTTGACAGCGACCCCGAAGCGCGGGTCGGTGGCGGTTTCTGAGATCGTGGCATTGAACTCGGTTTCGCGCAAGCCGGCGATCAACGTCAGCCACGGCGTCACTTTGAACTTGTCGTTGATGAATTGCGCGCCGACTTCTCCTGTAACGCCGATGGACGAGGGCGGAAAGTTCTGGCTGCCATCGGTAAATTGGTTGTTGAAGTAGTTGGACTGGTGTTGGACGAACCCGTACGCTCCCGCTTCGAGGTCGTTTTTCCAGAACCCGGCATTCAATTCGACTTGTCCTCCGCCGTAGTTGGCGGTCTGATTGACGGTCGAGATGACGGGATAATCGTTCGGCCCGCCGTGGTAGTCGGCGCCGTTGTAGTGATAGAACGGAGATACGGTCAGCACCAGATTGGGGTTGATGGTCCGCACCCAGGAGAAAACTACATAGCCGTCGGGCTCTCGCTCGCCGTCGCGCAGGCCGTAACTCGGGGATTCTCCCGATGACTCTAGGATCTGGTTGCCGGTGGAATTCGGGTTGGGATCGATAGGAATCTGGTAATAATCTTGCCGCAGGGAAGTGACCAACCGGAATTGGTTGCGGGGATTGGGGTTGAAGATGAATGATCCGAACCCGCCGTAGCCATTGTCGGCATCGTGAAAGACCTGTGCAATGGGAGCCTGAAGGCCGTAGTTGCTACGGTTTCCGTTCGCGCTGACATAGTAAGCGAAACGTTCGCTGTGGCCGCCGCAACTGATTTGGTCGTTGGTCTGGTAGAAATTCCCAAAGCTCAAAACCAAATCGCACTCGTTGTTCCGCTCGAATCCGGTGCGCGGCACGATGTTGAAGATTCCGTACGTGCGGTCGCCATAATCGGCGTCGTAGCTGCCCCGGAAGACTTCCAGTTCGCCGACGTCCTTGGGGTCGATTTGCGGTCCCAGGTTGCTGGCAATGTTGGTGTTGGGAATGGGCACGCCGTCAATCAGGAACTCCACTTGGTGGCCGCCGCGCATATGCAGCATGTCGTGGGTTACATACGCTGCCGGAACGTAGTCGGTAATCATCTCCATGCCGTTGGTGCGATCGGCTCCCGGGGTTTCTTGAATGTCCTCCCGGTCGAGCATGGTGGTCGGCGTGACGCTGTCGGTTGTCGCCTCGACCGGGGTTTCTGAAACCTCTACTGCCTGCTTCACCCCGGAGATCGTCAACTGGCAATGAAGCACCGGGCTGGTGTCGGACTGCACGATCACCGATTGTTGAAACGATTCAAACGCCTGGGCAGTAACGGTGACCGTGTAACTGCCAATGGGCACGGAGCTGAATGTGAATTCACCGTTGGGGTTCGAGTCTTGGGATTGGCCCCAATCCGAGTCTTGGGCTTTTAAGGTAACGTGGGCGCCAGCAATGGGTCGATGCTGCGGATCGTGCACGATGCCGCGAACCGTCCCAAAGATGGTGGCAAAGGCCATGGCCTTCACAAGTAAGAGAACTGCTGCCAAGCTCACAAGCTGCTTCATGATCACCTCGCTATGATTGATGGTGTGAGCCCGGCGGGAGATTGCGAATCCAACCCGCCGACGCTGAATGAGAGACCGTTCGAGTCGAGAGCCGCGCGGATTGATCGCTGAACGCTAACGTCGCGACTTGGGGGACTTTCGCACATGCGGGCGAATGGTATCCCCTAAAGCTGCGGATTTTCGGCTCAGCTCCGGACTCGAATATGGGCGACTGACGACGGTCGATTCCTTCAATCGAAAATCGTCACTCGAATACCGACAATTAAGCGAGGGTGAGGCGAGGTGGTTGTTCGGGAATTCGGACGTGGGAAGGCAGCAGGCTTAAGCCCGACGCGTCATGCCCGAAACTCCAGG
>CAZCVY010000442.1:0-3743 GCA_964501985.1 uncultured Acidobacteriota bacterium
GTCGAATCCATCATTATCGTAGTCACCTGCCGCGATGCCGTTGTTTCCATAAACGTCGATCGCGGTGGCGCCATCGAGCACGGTCCGCCAATAATCCGTTCCGGGAAGTAATTGGGTGTGAAAAGAGGAGACGTCCTTGAGCGCAGCGGCCGTGACGTCGACGAATACCGGGCGAGCGGTGAGGCTCTGGATTTCCGTCAAGGGTTGCCACTTCAGCGCCATCCATTCTCCCGCCGCGGCTTGCTCCCAATCGATCTTCCAGGCGCCGACTCGCTGGACGCGGTGAATCCCCGGCCCTGTGCCCACGAGCGTGTAGCGAACGTCGGTCGAGATGCGCAATGGCGATTCCGAGGTGACCTGCAAATCGGCCACCTTGAACTCGGCGACGAGTACCTCGGAGAGCGAAGCGAGCGACGATCGCAATTCCTCGAGAAAGGATTCTCGCCCCAGGGGCAATTCCGGGGAAAACTTTGCGCGTCGGACGATGAGGACGGAATCGTCGCGGACGGTTTCGAGCACCTGGGCGCGGGGCGAGGCCGCCACCAGCCCCGGCGAAAGGAATGCCGCGAGCGGCCGCGAGTCATCCTTCCCGTGGCGCAGGTCGATTGCCCAGCGGGCGAAGAGGGTTTCGATTTCACGCCCATACTTTTCGCTGGGGTAATCGTCCACCTTCTCCCGGGCCTTCCGGATCAGTTCCTCCAGGGGCGAGCGCGTCCGGTATTGAGGGAGAATCCGATAGTCCTGGAACGATAGGTTCGCCGCAGCCGTCAGCGGTGCGGCCTTTTGAGAGAAAAGAAAGGCGCCCGCCCCGAACAATGGTGCAGGGAGGAACAGCGCGGAGGCAGAACCGCAGACACCCAGGAAATCACGTCGCGTCAAAGCGGCTTTGAACCCTCGTGCACGAGTTGCCATCAATGCTCACGACCCCGGTAAGGTGCCGAACGCTCTAACCTAACAACAAGGCCTCTGCGCGGTCAAGAAAGCCGGGCGTTTGGTGGGGCCACGTCAAAGTCCGGGAAGTTCCCCGAAGGGGAACAAGATCATTAGCCGTAGGTGAAACCTGCGGACAAGTGCAGATGAGATATTCGACCCCGTCGGGGTCGACCGTCCCTCTGGCCCGCTTCCCACGGGTTCCGCCCGTGGCTAATGACCTTCGGCCCCTTCGGGGCCGCCACGCTGCCTCAACTTTGACGGGACCCTGGGCGTTCGGGCGTCAGTACTTGAGAATATTTAATGAAGTACAATTGACTTCGTGCCTTAAAAGTCCGGTCACGAGGGTGCGGTTTCCAACGCGGTGACGATAGCGTTGAATTTGTGCCAGTTCTACGGAGAGCGAAAAACCATGCGCCGGTACCATCACATCGGAATTCCCACAACCGAAGCGAAGCCTGGGGAGACCCACTTGAAACACCTGAAAGTCTTTGTCGTCAGCCACGACAAAAGCGAATTCGGCGTGGAGTGGATGCGTTTCGAAGCGGACGCAGCGGTCCCTGATCTCGTCCGGCAAGTTCCGCACGTCGCGTTTGAAGTGGATGATCTCGCCTCCGAGCTTGCTGGCCGCGAAATCCTGATTCCTCCTAACAGCCCATCCGACGGCGTCCGCGTCGCGTTCATCGTCGAAAACGGCGCGCCCATCGAACTGCTCGAATTCACCGACCCCAACCACCCTGCCCGCCGCTAGCAGAGATAGATGCTCTAATGCCGAATCACTGGCGCTACGTGCTCCACCGTCGGGCGGACGGCGATCTTTCGAAATTCCTGCGCTGCCTCACCCAGACGCAGCCGCTGCGGATCCGAGGCAGAGAACGTTGACCTTCGCCCCACCGCGGAGGTCCCAGCCGCCACCCGTGAAAAACCAGTGTAACGAGTGTCCCCGGTTTTCCTGAGCAAGTTCCGTTTTCAGGCAGGATCCCCATGGCGCTCCAGCTACTCCGGTACGAGTAGCGAATGGGGACCAGGAGGGCCCTTAACGCAAACCGGCTTGTAGCCTGTCCGGGCAGCAAGCGATCGCACTTCCTCGGAGGTTAAAGTTTGGAAAAAACCCGCCCACGGTTCGAATGCATCACCAGGCTCGGCCAAAGATCGAGAGCCGGCAAAGCGCAGCAACCGCCTGAGCACCAGGCGAAGACTGCCCATTCTGCCTTGCGGGGTGGGTTCCGACATGAGACAGCTGAGGAGCACTGGGGCGTGGGGGGCAACGGCGCGCAGCGCCCGGAGCAGGGCCTCGCGATCCTCTCGCCAGACATAGCAAAAGCTCGACCACCCCAGAATGACGCCGTGAAACTCCCTCCCACAAACGTCGGGCGCAAGCGGGCCGGATCCATTCTCGGCCGCAGCAACAATGTCCGTGTAAGACGCACGGACGACTCTGCTTCCAGGATAGGCAGAGGCCACCGTTCGCGCCGCATCCGCAAGTGCGGGGACGGGTTCAAAAGCGACAACCTCGTAGCCCATTCTGCCGAGCACCGCGAGCTCGCGACCGCCTCCGGCGGCGCCGAGAAGAATACGGCCGGTGGGTGGAAATGACGACTTCAGGACCTCGGCCTCCCAATCGAAAAGGCCTGTCTCGAACGTGCCGCCTCCGGGAACGTAGGTTTTCAGCCCGCTGTAGATGGTTCGATTGGTCCGTTCGCGGTCAACTTTGGAGGCCCACGCCCACAGAGTTTCGTCCCGGACCATCACCGAAGTGCGCCAGATCGCGGACATGATACGATCCACAACCAGAAGTGTTCTCACGAAAAGCGGCGCGGTTTCCTTCATCCAAGCCTCACTATCTGCGGCAGGCGGAGAAAGGTTGTCATCCATGTAGGTGCAGGTCAAGGGGAAACGGCGATCCCCCTTCACTCGCGAGGGGAGGGGGGAAAGGGGTCGGGGTGAGCGCCGGGATATACCGGCATATTGCAGGGAATGAGGGAGCCCCAGGCGAAAGGAGCAGCGATTCCATCCTGGCGAACGGGGACTGGCAAGTTATACCGGTTTATTTTGTCCACATTCACATGAGTGGGTACGATTCACATCCGCCAAACAGTACGCGGCAGAATACATACCAAAAACCTGGTAAGCGTTGCGTCTGGCCCAGGTTTCAGTAAATTGTTGAGTCATATAGTTTTTAGTAACATAAGCCTTCCTTTACAAACTTTACAAATTATCTTGCTTTTTAGGCGAAGCAGTTCTATAACTTTCTTGAGTGTTCGGATCTTCACCGGATTCTCAACTTTCTCCATACAAGGCCCCGCTCTCTGTAGGGCGGGGCTCTTTTTCGGAATTGCATACTTCACAGACCTATGATTCCTGTGTTGTATAAGATGTAATATAGTATTTTTAAATAAAGTCTTTGTTTACAAATTTTACAATTTATCTTGACTGAGATTTTTCCTGCGTGGTAGTTATAAACCGCACCGTAGATTCCAACCCCCGCGAGGGCCGAAGGGTAGTCAGTCGGTAGCTCGCCGCTGAACAATAAAATGTCTGCTGACGCGCTCAAAATCGCGATCGGGATTTTGATGTCAGTTATCCTCCTTTTGGTCGGCTGGGAGATTCGCGTTAACCCAAAACTGAAAATATTGGGTTGGACGCTCATTGCGCTTGGCATCTTAGGCCTTCTGGAAATCTTGATGTTCATCGCAAATTATTAGTCGTTTCATGGGAACGGGGGACAGTCTGGAGTGAACCCCGTGGCTGAGACACGGTAATTGGGGACAGTTTACCATTCACTGCAAAATCCTTGGCAATAGGAATTAAGC
>CAZCVY010000443.1:0-3732 GCA_964501985.1 uncultured Acidobacteriota bacterium
AGTTGGAGATTTTACTACCGCGAGGATCGTTCCCTGTTAGCCATGGACCACCCGCGCTGAACCGTGGCCGCTCCGGATCGCAACGCCATCCCCTGTGTCGCATACATAAACGACAATGTATGCGCCATCCGCGGATCTATGCGGGGGTGCTGGGTAACCAGCATCCCTACCGCGACCGCCACCCGCCAGCATCAGGCGAGTTCAAACCGGAAATCATACTCGACAGAAGCCCTATCGGGCGCAGTCCGAAAAACGCGCCGCTGTCCGTTCTGAATGGTCGTTGTCCTGGATTCTGCCAGTTCAAAGAGGCGCCCCGTTGAATTGAGTGAGGCCAACAAGCCTGTTCGCAATGCCTCCTCACTGAGGCGTGTGCCGCCGATGCGAACTACCACCTGCGCAGATGCCTGCAGGAGAGGGGACACTCCGCGCCACGCTTCGCGAAGGAACTGCCAATATGACTCAACTCGCCGATGCCGATCGTCCTTGCCTTGTCCTGTGATTGGTTTACGCGGGCCTCCAAGAAACCAGAGTCGCAGCCATTGGTCTTCATGATAATCGGTGATGTCAAGATACGGCGGCGAGGTGATAACGAGTTTGACTCTGTTGAGGTATGACCGTAGCAGTGTTCGCGCTCGGCGAACATCGCCCTCCACAACGCGACCCTTTACCGATGGCGGCGGAGAACCATAGCGGTAGGCGGCGCTGGTCCGCAAGATCGAAAAAACGTCCCGGTGCGGCGGGACACACCCGTTGGCTCGCCACCAGCGAACCGAGTAGGCTGGCTTGGTGCTTATGGTGCGCGGCATCCGATTGCTGAAGCACAATTCCGTCCGGTGACTCTCCCCGTGCAGGCAACCAAGGCTAAGAGCGGCAATAAAGCAGTCAGCCGACGAACCACGCCAATCAAGGGCATGTTTGAGAAATAGAATCTGCCGCAGGGTTTTTTCATGGAAGCACAAAGTGAAGAACTCGTCAGTGACTTCCGGTGCATTGGGCTTGAAACGGCAGCTCAGAGACTCAAGCGCATCCAAGCGGCGGACTATTTCGTCGAACGACGGCGGATTCGCCTTTGCCTTTGATAAACACACAGCGACGGGGTTTGTGTCAACCCCAATGCCCCGGCGGCCATTCAGTAAGCTCTCAAGAACCGTAGTGCCGCGGCCGGAGAACGGGTCGAGCACAATATCGTCACGATTCGACCAAGCAAGAACGTTCCGCCGAACGAATGCCTCCGGAAACATCGCAAAATAAGGGCAGATCGAATGAAAACGATGGCGGTTGCTCATGCTTCGGCCCGCAGCCTTTCAGTGTATTTGTTCACCCAAGTCACGACCTTCTTTATGTCAGGGACGCGTTGAATGTGCTCCTCACCGTCCGCCACAAGCCGCAAGCCATCTGCCAAGTGTTTCGCAACGCGGTCCCTGTAAATCAAGTCCCCGTATCGATAGGTGACGCTGTCCATGTGGTCCTTCAATACTTTTTCATAGGCAACGCTATCGTCGTGGTCTTCGGGCTCCAACCCGAATGGGATGAACATCGCATCATGCGGCTGCGACCCAGGTTGATGCTTGAACCAGTATTTATGAAAATGCTCCCGGTCCGCCTTGACGCTCTTATGCTTCCAATCGGCCCCGGAGGCGACCTGAGCGATCAAGTACCATGTGCCAGGCAAATTGTCGATTGACCGCCGCCACGCAATGATGTCGATGCCATTGTCCTTTATCTTTTTCGAGGCGGCCGCACGGGGCCGACTGAGTGGCTTCCCGTCACCGAAAGTCTATAAACCCTGTGAAGTGCCGTTAGGAAGGTAGATCCATCTGGTCGCGGGAAGCCGAACGACATCGCCGGCCCCCCGACGTATCCGCCAGCTGCCACCGTGGCGCAGGCTTGAAACAGATCCCGAACTTTGTCTGTAACCTTGGGTGCAAGTTTTTTCGGCACGAGCGTACGATCAAAAGCGTGCGAGAGGAACAGACAGAAAAGGTAAACGGAACCTACCTGAGTCACCGTTCTGGCAAATTGCAGCGCGTGACCCTTGTCATCTACGCGAAAAGGGTAATCATCACCAACGTTCTTAAGCCGCCGATCAATCTCCCCCTGCACGCCCAGAACAAACTGTTCCTCGGCTTGATCTTCATCCCCGATATTTTCGTGTTGCTCATCCTCAGCCATAGCTGCGGCGGAGACCAACGTTCCGAAGCCGACGCGCCCATCCGGCGAGGAAAGCGCCTTCAGTTCGAGCCAATCTGCAACCTTGGTCCGATGGACAGTTTCGTCTGGAACAGCCAGCACAGCTTTATTTTTTGCCTTTCGGCGACGCTGCTTTCTTCGCAATGGACGACATGGTTGAGTAGAGCTGGGTGGTCGTATCGCACAGATCCCGGCCTATCTCCAGCAGCGTGGAGTCTTCGGGATCGAATCCGGTGACCTGGGACAGGGCAACTTCCGCTTCCTGCTTTGCGGTGACCAGCGCGCTCTCGAAGCGCGCACCCTTTCGCTCGATTTGGGCGTGAGCCTCTCGAAGATCATTGCGCGCAATCATGGTCATCCGGGCGCGCGGATTTTCAAGCACCTCCGCCAAGAATTTTACGTCGGGGTTTTGGGAGGCGATGACAGGTTTGATTTCGTCCGGCTTCGACCCGTACAGCCAGATCAGAACCAGCTTGAGGTTTTCAAGATTCTTCTTAGGAACTGGATTCGGCTCCGGATCATCGTTGCGCCAGTCCTCGGGCAGCCCCAGAAATTCCCGGTAGCCGGGTCGCGTCAGCGCAGTATATAGATGGGAAAATGCGAAGCGCTTACCGGGGTAACGATCCTTGATGTCATAAATCTTCGTCTGTTCAGCTTGATCAAGAACGAACATTCCGTTTACGAGGCGCACCACAGTGTCATGGCCATCCCCCAAGCGCCGAGCGATCTTTTCGATGGTGAGGCCTTTGCTCTTTTCCTTGCGGTACCAATCGGCCGCAAACCGTGCCTTCGCAATCGCATCCCATTTATGCGGCCCATTGATATGTTTGAACCCGATGTACTCGCGTGCCTGGTCCGGGCTAACAACCGAATAAACCGACACCTCTTTCAGTGTTTTGAGGTTTTCGGCGCTGATCTCTGGTACGGAAATACCTTTGCCAATTGCCAGTGCAGGCTTTTGCAGGATGCGAATCGCTGCAAGGCGCCGGTTGCCTTCTAATACACGCCATCGATCCCCGACGCGCTGCGCGATCATCGGTTCGATATCAATGTACCCATTTGCTGCAATTGACTCGACCACTTCTGCCAAATCGGCAGTGTCAGCGAGTGCTGAGATAATCTGAGACTCAGAGGGATCCTTAATTCCGTCTTCAACAAGACGAGGATTATTAGGATCGTAGTCGAGAAACTCAGTTTTCACCTTGCCGGTCGTCATTGCTGGAATATTTGGGGCGGGCATAGAGACTCTGCGTAAGATTGGCGCAACGGTAACTGCTCTGCAATCAGGGCGCGGTGCGTAGTTTCGAAAATGTAACTCTATCACGTATGCATGTGCTTTTGCCATTTCTTCTGGGGGAGAGGGACTGGCACGAGTGTCCCTCGGCTTCCGCGGGTGGCGCATACATTGCCGTGTATGTATGCGACCAGATTTGCCGCCGGGCGACCCGGGGCAGCGGGCGTTCAGGGCTGGCAATGCATCACCCAAATGGAACACTCCTCCGGAGCGGCAAGGGTGGGCTCTAAAGCAAAAGGGGCCAAGTG
>CAZCVY010000444.1:0-3724 GCA_964501985.1 uncultured Acidobacteriota bacterium
GTACGGGTCTGTGCGGGGGGCGGCCAGCAATGACCGTCCCTACCGCGTCCCCTTTCGGGGGAGAGGGAAAGGGGCGACGAAAGGGTACCTGACCCCCTTCCCTTCACGCTATCGCCAATGCTGCGCCAACCACCTGCGGCGGCGGGGCGTTCGGCTACGCAGGAGCGCATGGAGAGTACCAGGGCGCGGAAGGTTTCCTGGGCTACCTGGGGGAGTACGACACAAACACCGGATGGAGCAATAACCTGCTCGTAGAAGCTGGAGGAGGGAGTGCGAGCGGCGGCGCCGCTGTGAACACCCAGCACTTCGAGCCCTTGGTTTTTGCGCCTGTCGCAGGAGCTGCCGGGCTGGTGGGATCTCCCGGAGGAGTGGGTTTCTATGTAGGGACACCAAACATCGGTGCCGGCGCTTATCTCAACATTACGACAAACGCTGGATGCCGAGGGAGGTAAGAATGGTTCCGGCTATGAAGGCATCTCCGTTCCTCCTGATTGCCATGGGGGTAGCTGTAATAGTTTTCGGGTTGTTCCTTGCCGAGGGTTTCTATATCCGACTCCCGGGATTTCGAAGTCAGCGTAAGGTCCACTTGCCGCACTGGTTCAGCCGTCTATGGTTTCTGTGCGGTGGTGCGTTGCTGATATATCTCGGCGTGAGGCGCTACGTGTTGCCGTAGCTATCCGCGCGCAGCTTCCGGTCCTGAACCCGCTTCGCTTTGACGCTGACGGAAACAGGGGAGAGGAAATAGGGGCCAGAACACGTATCCCGGTTTTTCAGCCGGGGATCATGTCCAGGGCAGAGCGCCTTCGGCCCGCCTCCGATTTCGTAAGCGAGGAGCTGGTGAAAGAATCAGTTGCGGCGGTGACGGGTGTTTGGAGGTTACTCCCATGCGATTCAACCAAAGCGAAATTATTGAGGACATCCTGGAGCACATTCGGCAAGGCGGGGGAGAATTCAGCGACTGGAGCGTAGGAAGCGCCAAAGACCCTCAAAGCCCATCTTTCGCAGGGCATGTAAGCGAGGGTTCGAAGGATGGACTCCTCTACCGTGAGGCCTACACCACCTATGCCGCGGAAGAAGTCCTGGAGCGCCTGGTGAAGGGCTGCGGCCTCCGCCCGGAGCGCGCCGCGATTTCCCAGCCAGGCAGGATCGTTTTCGTGTATCGGCCCCGGGAGAGCATGAATACAGAAGGCAGTGGGCAGAAGGCAGAAAGCGCAGTGCAACAGACGGCAGACCGCGGGCAATTCGCCGCCCGTTAGGGAAATCCGCCCTCTGCGGCGATCAGCGCAAGGCCATGCGGGAAGACCTTGCCTCCCTCACGGGCCGCCAGGCCATGGGGGACGGGACAGTGCCTCTAGTGAATTGCTCCGTCGGTCGCCGGTTTCCCCTGCTGGATGATTCCCCCGACTTCTGGGACCGGGTGATGTTCCCCCATGGTTTCCATGTCCCTAAGCTGACGCCGCTCCCCAAACTCCAAGCATGGAGATTAAAGCCTGCGTCTAAGTAGACTCCTCATTTGCGATAGAATGTTCCCCAGTCAAGTTCACGATTTGACGAGTGTCGCAAATCGCGGTATTTTGCCGTGCAGCGAACTTTGGGAATACTACGTGTTTGCTCGCCTTCTTGATTTATGGCCTTCACAATCCGCAATCTCAAGATCCGGCAACAGATTCTTCTTTTCATCCTGCCCCCGCTATTTGTCCTGCTGGGCGCGGTGGGGCTGGCCTTCTTCGCCTACTGGAGCGTTGCGAACAGCAATCGCGCGGCGTCGCTATCCCGGGAGCGAGTTGCCCGCAATCAGTCCTTCTGGGGACACGTTTCGCAGATCTACTTTGCCGTACAGAAATTCACGAGTTCACATCAATCCAGTGCCGTGGTCTCCTACGACCCGTGGGTGAACGATGCGCTCGCGGACCTCGCGAGGCTGAGCGACCTGGAAGCCGCCGACTCGGACCACCTGCGGGAAGTTGCCCGGCTGCGGACGCAGTTCGAGGAGTTTTGCAGTTCATGGGCCCAGCCCGCGATGGCAATGGGCGGCGCTCCGGCGGGTTCAACCGCGGTCATGCCGGAGGGCCAACAGCGTTTTACCGCGATGGCAACGGCAACCTCCAAATTGCGCAGGGAGGATGAAGAGCAAAACGTCAACGAGATGCAGGCCGCGGAAAGATTGATGTGGGAAGTGCTCGTGGCGGGGGTCAGTCTTGCGGTCCTCATGGGGGTTATCCTGATTGTGCTGAAAGAAGTCTGGACGCGCCAAATCGAGGCTCCCGTGCTCGCGCTCATCCTCGCTTCCGAACAGGTGGGTCGGGGCGACCTCACTCCCGCGCTGCCCTGGCAGGCCGACAATGAATTCGGCGCTCTTTCGCGGAGCTTCTCTCGCATGACCGCGGCTCTGCGGCGTGAACGGGAGGAAATGGCGTCGTTGACCCGGTTCGCGGAGGCGGCGGCTCAATGCACCTCCGAAGTGGAAGTCTACGACTTGCTGCTGCACTCGCTCAAGGAACGCTTTCTGCCGACGCAAATCATCATCTTCAAACTGCAATCGAGTTTTCTCGAGGCGGTGGCCACCCTCGTACCCTTGCCCAAGGACGTTCGCCCCCGGCCGGTCATCGAGGAACCGCACGATTGCAAAGCCGTGCGCGCCGGGCGCTCGTTCATGGCGAACGACGTACGGGTGCAGGCGCTCTGTCCCTCCAAGTTCGCATTGCCGTCGGAAGGCGGCTACTTTTGCGGACCTCTGATCGCGGGCGGCATCATCATCGGCTCCGTTCGCATGCACACGGCCGCTGATGTTTGGACAGCCGACCGCCAGCGGGTGCTGGAGAGTTATCTGAGCGGGGCCGCTTCGGCGCTGGCGAACCTCCGGCATCTTGGCAGCATGGAGGAACAAGCCAACTTCGATGCGCTGACCGGGCTCTATAACCGCCGCTTCATGCAGGATTACGCCCGGAAGCAGTTCGCCATCGCCCGCCGCGACAAACGGCCGGTGGGCCTCCTGCTTCTCGACTTGGACCACTTCAAGCAGTTTAACGACACCTACGGCCATGCCACGGGCGACTGCGTCCTCCGGCAGTTCGCCAAGACCGTATCGGAATCCATCCGGGAGTCAAACCTCTTCGCGCGATACGGAGGAGAGGAGTTCGTTTTGGTGCTGTCCGGCGCGAGCGCGGAATCCTGTGCCCTGGTGGCCGAGCGCATCCGCATGGCCGTAACGGCGATGGTCGTGCCGTCCGGCACGGAAACCCCACTGCCCCAAGTGTCGGTGAGCATCGGAGTCGCCGCCTTCCCCGAACACGGCGAGGCGCTGGAAGACGTCATCCAAGCGGCCGATAAGGCACTGTATGAATCCAAACGCGAGGGACGCAATCGCGTGACGGTTGCTCCTGCCCGTTCGACCGGAACGAGTGCTGCCTGACCGGGTTGGTTATTTGCCGCGACGAATCGCGGCGGGGAATAACGGCGGGGAGTCGCCGCACGACAGAATGTCGGTTTGCGCCGCCATAGTGATTCGTCCAGTCCAGGTGCGAGAAATGGCCCTAACCCTCCAAACTGGAGGGCCGCCGGCCGAGTGCAAGATCATTTATTTTTATCACTGACCATCGGTCCTCTTTATGTCAACCCCTCGCTGACGTGGGCTCCGCGCAATTTGTTTTCACATGGCGATAAATTCAGCGACACTTTACCCCTATCCCTTTCATTTTAATTCGTTTACTCACAATTAGTAGCA
>CAZCVY010000445.1:0-3684 GCA_964501985.1 uncultured Acidobacteriota bacterium
TCCGGTCCGCACGATCGAAACAAACGTCAAGGGAACGGAGTTGGTTCTCGAAGCGGCTTCCAAAAAGCATAAGCTTGTTTTCATAGCTTCAACCTCTGAGGTCTACGGCAAGAACAACAAGATCCCATTTTGTGAAGACGACGACACCACGCTCGGTCCCACCGTCAAGGCGCGCTGGTCGTATGCGAGTTCCAAGGCCCTCGATGAGTTCCTTGCATTAGCCTACTGGAAAGAGAGGAATTTGCCCGTGGTGATTGGGAGGCTATTTAATACCGTGGGTCCCCGCCAGACTGGCCGCTACGGCATGGTGCTGCCAACTTTCGTTAGCCAAGCCCTTGACGGCCTGCCCTTGACGGTCTTCGGGACGGGCAAGCAGAGCCGCTGCTTTGGCTATGTTGGTGACGCGGTTGAAGCTATCCTGAAACTGATGGACACGGACAGCGCGGTGGGTGAGGTCGTGAATATCGGCAACGACTTTGAAATTACCATAGAGGGATTGGCTTCCTTAGTTAAGGAAAGGACCGAGAGTACTTCGGCTGTCGAATACATTCCCTACGACCAGGCGTACGAGCCGGGTTTTGAGGATATGGCCCGGCGTGTTCCTTCGCTGGAAAAGCTCATGCGGCTCACCGGCTTCCGTCCGTCGACGCCGCTTTCTGTCGTCATCGACAAGGTGACCCATGGCTATGCATCGAAGAGGGAATTAGTTCGACCCACCCTGGCGTGAACAAAGCCTCGTGGTTAGGACCAGAGTCCTCTCAATGGACCATTCATCCGGCAGTTCTACTTTAACTTGATCACTGGAAGCCAAGAAGCTGTGTAACGCACTTGGCGCACACCGCAAAACCGACTCCGCCACGACGTATGCTCCCGTTTCCCCAGGCTTCAGACCATGTCTGAAACTCGTTCGATTCGCAACCTATCGCGAATAAACCCGAACCCGGAGCGAATGGTGTCGGTGGTTATTCCCGCTTACAACGAGCGAGCCACGATCGAAGAGATTCTCGTCCGGGTGCAGGATGTAGACCTGCCAAAGGAGATTATTGTTGTTGATGATGCTTCGACGGATGGGACTCGGGAGTTGCTGGCCGAAGTGGGTTTACGCTCCGGTGGGGTCCCTAGTGAGTTGTTGCTGCCCCGAGCAGGAGCGAGACTGTCCACTCACAACATCCGAGTGTTCTTTCAAGAAAAGAACTGCGGTAAGGGGGCAGCGCTGCGCCGAGGGTTTGAGGAAGCACGAGGCCAGATTGTGGTCATTCAAGATGCCGACCTGGAATACGACCCGCAGGATCTTCAGAGGCTTATTGAACCCATTGACCGCGGCGAGGCCGATGTGGTATACGGCTCCCGTTTCCTGGGAGGTGGGCCGCATCGGGTTCACTTGTTCTGGCATTACGTCGGCAACAGGCTTCTAACCCTTATGTCGGACATGGTTACGGACCTGAACCTCTCTGATGTTTGGACTTGCTACAAGGCGTTCAGACGCGAAGCCCTTGAGGGATTGCGTCTCGAGGAAGATCGGTTTGGGTTCGAGCAGGAAATCACTATCAAGATTGCCAAGAACCGATGGCGCGTGTATGAAGTCCCGATTTCATATTACGGGCGCGCCTATTCCGAAGGGAAAAAGATAACCTGGAAGGACGGCATCCGAGCTCTCTGGTGCATCCTTCGTTACAGCTTGAGCGCCAAGCCATCTCCGGTCCCCCAGCATCAAGTTGCGTCTCCGCCCGGAGTGACCACCACAGCGAGAACGTCGGAATGATCCAGTTGACCCAGGCTCCGTTGCCCACCGATACTCTTTCGAGCCATCGCGCGCCGCAAATCCTTACCCTAATCCACCCACCTCATCGATATTCCCAAGTCCTTTTGCTTCTCTTTTTCCTAACCCTACCTTTAGTAAACCCCTGGGTTAGGGGTGACGGCGTTGGGTACTACGCCTACGGTCGGTCTCTGCTGGTCGAGCATAATTTGGATTTCGCCAAGGACTGGCGGGCCGCGAACGAAAGCTTCTCCATGGGCAGGGTCCGGCCGGATGGGACGATTGATCCCCGCCAGTACACTCCGACCGGCCATCTCGACAATCATTTCGCGGTTGGACCTTCCATGCTCTGGGCACCCTTCCTCCTGCCCGTCCATTACACGATGTTGACGCTCCAGAGACTTGGGATCAACGTGCAGGCGAACGGCTATTCTCGGCCTTACCTGCTCGCGATGGCGCTCGCCACGGCGCTTTATGGGTTCCTGGGAATATTTATTTCCTTTCGGCTGGCTTGCCTCTACACGGAGGAACGCTGGGCATGGCTTGCAGCTCTGGGGATCTGGTTCGCGAGTTCTCTCCCCGTTTACATGTACTTCAATCCTTCGTGGTCGCATGCGCACTCGGTGTTCGCGGTTGCGATTTTCCTTTGGTACTGGCAACGAACCCGCCGTGCACGAACCTCCGGACAATGGGCGATTTTAGGGCTGATTTCGGGGCTAGTGCTGGATGTTTATTACGCCAACATAGCATTGCTGCTGGTCCCATTCGTTGAGTCTTTGCAGGGTTACTGGCGAGCTTGGCGTACCCCGAGGCATGACTGGAAAGCCTTTAGCCGGCTTTTCGAAGTGAATTTGCTCTATTGCTTTACCACATTGGTCGCCTTCTCGCCCACACTGATTACACGGCAGATCATCTACGGACATCCGTTGTCGTTCGGATATGGAGATGTGGACATTGGGCTTTGGGCCTCACCACGTTTGCTTACAGTCCTATTCTCGTCGGATCATGGCGTAGTGGTGTGGACGCCCATCGTAATCCCTGCTGTTGTCGGGCTCTTCCTTCTTCTTAAGCAGGATCGGCCCATGGCAGCATGCCTGATCACTGCAGTACTGGCCCTCTATTACCTTATCGCTATCGACTCGTGTTGGGACGGGATTTCCTCCTTTGGGAATCGGTTCTTCATTTCACTCACTCCTATCTGTATTCTGGGTTTGGCAGTTTCCCTCAGCGAGCTTGCCAAGTGGTTAGGAAAAGAACGGAGAGCGATGGCGATTGCTAGCTCGGTTATTGCGCTCCTTATAATTTGGAACTGGGCATTCATCTTCCAGTGGGGCACCCACATGGTCCCAGCCCGAGGTCCCATATCGTGGAGGCAGATGGTTCGCAATCAATTCACAGCTGTGCCGCAGCGTGCCGGTACCGAGGTCGCGGCGTATTTTGAGAGGCGCGGAGCTCTGATGCATCAAATCGAATTGGAGGACGTCCGCCAATTGAGAGAGCAGGAAGGAGCGGGTAAGAAGAAGTGACAAACGAACTTGCAGAGCAAGCTGTTCCGGTTGAACTTCCTGTATTGCGGATTGCTCCGCCGCGCGGTTGGTTGGATATCGACTTCAATGAGCTGTGGGAAGCGCGCGAGTTAATCTATTTCTTCGTGTGGCGCGACATCAAAGTTCGCTATAAGCAGACCGCCATCGGCGCGGCCTGGGCAGTCATTCAGCCCTTCATGACCATGGTGGTCTTCAGCCTTTTTTTCGGCAAGCTGGCGAAAATGGACTCCCACGGCCTGCCGTACCCCATCTTTTATTATAGCGCCTTGCTTCCCTGGATGTACTTTGCCGGCGCCTTGCAGAGCGCCACCGCTGTGGTAGTGGAGCAGCAACATGTGATCACCAAAGTTTATTTTCCCCGCCTAGTGCTGCCCTTGT
>CAZCVY010000446.1:0-3626 GCA_964501985.1 uncultured Acidobacteriota bacterium
TAACGCTTGGAGAGTACGTTCAACTCTTCTTCGATGACGTGTGCTGGGGGCGCTGCAAGGGGGCGATTCATCTCAATGAGGAAGACGTCGAACACATGCTTAAGGGCGTTTCTGACACGCGAAACGATCTAGCCCACTTCCGCGACGAGCAAGTCACTGCTCAGAAGCGCGCACAGCTCAAACGTTGCGCCAACTGGCTGAGCGAGCGCGAGAGGCCTATTCTAAAGGCGTTCGAGGACTCAGCAGCGCCCGGTGTGCCGACGGTACCGGATACTAAGTCCCAGGGCCCAGCTCAAACCGCCGGGGGGATCGGTCCAGCAAGCTCACACTCGGCGTAGTTCAACCTCAAGACCCGGAGGATTTGCAGATGCCGAAGAAAACTGAGGAAAGCGGAGAACCGAGATTTCCATACACCACTCTGCCCAATGTTCTACGCCGCCTGCTCGCGGAGATTCCGAAGCGCCCGAAGCCTGCGAAGCTAACATTGGAAACCCTAAAGGCTTGGAGTGTGTCGAGTGACGGCAACGCGAGAACTGCTATCAGAGTTGTAAGAACCCTAGGACTTCTAGGGCAGGCTGGGGAACCTACGAACGATTACGCCGAGTTCATGAAAACTGGAGCCGGTCCCGCTCTGCTTGCGCAGCGAATTAAGGAGGTCTATCGCCCCTTATTCGAAAGCGCCATCGCACCCCAGAATGAGTCAGACGACGAACTTAGGAAGCTCTTCAACATTCACTCCGGCGGTGGCGAGAGAGTGATGCGCCTACAAATCCAGACTTTCAAAGCCCTAAGCGAGCACGCAACCTTTGACGCCCTAGTCGCCGGTCAAGGTGCCGGAACGAAAGCAGTCCCTGGCGCCGAGGCACGTGACGGGACGGTCGCGGGGGCCGCGATGTGCCTCCCGCCCGTCCAGATTGACCTGCACATTCACCTGCCAGAAAACAAAACGACGCGGGAATACGAGGCAATCATCCAGGACATTGCAAAGTATATTTATGGGCGTGACATCGAATAACCTCAAGTCAGCCGCAGCGGTGATCGGAGGGCTGTCGCGCATGGGATCCGGCGCGAGCTCCGCAAGTGCAACTCTGCCTCAGCGTACAGGTCCCGTTTTGCTCGCCCTCCGGGAATTTGATGCGTGTGTCCGTTACCTGAATACCCGGCGAAGCGCTGGCGCAATTATTAACATCGAATCTGAGGCGGACGTCCAGGATGTACTTTATTTGCTTCTCCGCCCCTGGGTCGTAGACTTGGTGTATGAATCACCAGCAGATAAGTCCGGTAACAGGTATGCGATCAAAGATTTCTCATCTGCGGCGGGACGTTTTGTAGTGGACGCTAAGTATATTCGCGACGAGGATCATGGCCGCCTGGTGTCCAAGGAACTCCACGACGACATTGAAATGTACAGGACTCATCCTCGGTGCGACGACCTGATCTTCTTCATTTATGACCCCAATGCATTAATCCCTGATCAACGTGCACTACGTGAAGCAATAGAGGTTGAGCGCGCCTACGGCCCCGGCGGCGAGAGGCACCTAAGGTGTCATCTCATTGTCAAACCCTGACGCTTTGCTGCCCGCGGGGCGCGCTGCCGCTCCCAAAGGTATACCTCTGACAGGCAATTGCGAAATCTCCCGTGCAACTCTATTGATATCGGCAACGGACTGCCCGGTGGTTCCGACCGTACGTCGGCGCCTCGGGAACAACCCGCTTCATCACTTTGACGTGTAGTCTCTAGCCCGCAGATTCGGCCTACGTGGTGATCGTTGAAGTTCTGGGCGGGTGTGGCCCAGTGGGAATGGACAATCTCGCGCACCGCTCGAAAGGACGGCGCTAGATTCAGATTAGGCAGCTACGGATGCGGGCTGCGCAACGGATCGGTAAAAACCAAGATCGTTCGGGCGTAGCGTGGGCGTCTCGCCCGCCGGCGTGGGAACGTCCCGCTCCCGCCACAATGCGCGGGCAGGGAGCCCATGCCTCCCAGAATCATTCCGCAGAGGATTCGCCCAATCGCGAAGTCGAAGCCGAAAAACCCCAGCTCCATGACGTATAATGTTATTAGGGAACTACGTTAGGGGACGACCTCAAAGGATGGAAATACTGTGAAATCGATAAATGTGGATTTGCCGGAAAAGATTGCTGAGGAGCTGTCGCGACTGGTAGAAACGGGATGGTTCCGGGATGAAGGGGAGGCGGTTCGGGCCGCCCTTGTGGAATTCCTCGCTCATCGCGCCGCGGACCTCCAAGAACGATTCCAGCAGGCCGACATTGAATGGACGCTTCGAGAGAAACAGCAAGCCCCACGATGAACGGCATAGTGGGTGACACCGGCCCACCGCATGGCCCAATCTCTTTACTCTCCAAACCCATAGCGCGGGGACAACCCTACGCCGAAACTGCGAACATTTCCCGGCGATTCTCGTCGATCTCTTCCTCCGTCGGACCCGGCCCGTACTTGGCAAGCAGTCCATAGGCCGATTTCTTTGGCTTCGCCGGTTGAGCCGCCGCCTCGGCGAGGAGCTTGTCAAGCGCCTCACGCGCGAACGCGTCCAGCGAGAGGCCCTTGGCCTGGGCCGCAGCCTTGAGACGGGCTTCTTCCTGAGGTTCAAGCGGCAAGGTGATCGTCATCGAGCGGCCCCTTTCGTCGTTACGCCTCTTCGTTATCTTACGTGAAATGCGGCCTGCAAGCAAACCAGCCGCCTGGTGGTGGGCTAAATCTGTGTTGCTGATTGGTGTCGGCCTCGGAGGGGCGGGCCGCCAGCTAGCCGTGCTGGCTAGTGCCCTAAGTCGGTGTCCCTAATTCTTCAGGTTTTGGGAGTGGCGGGGAAGGATTCTCTGGATCGGGGATGCGGCTAGGGCTTCCGAAACTTTCCTCCCAGCCCTCGTCCTTGTGGGGCCATTTCGTATCGCGCATGAAGGAGTACCATACACTGCCACTTCTGGCCGTCTCCTTCAAGACGTTCTCCGCGACGATGCGGCTCGGAACAACAAGGAAGCTGGGGCGTTGGTTCCCTCTGAGCGCGACGAACACGTAGACGTGGGTGTCACTCTTAAGTTTTTCGGTATGGGCGTTCAGCAGCCAGAAATTCGCCGACGCGTCTTGGTTCGTCTTCACTTGAACGAACCACGCATGTTCACACCTATCGTCCGTGACGAGAAGGTCCGCGCCGAAAGCGTTTCGTGCGGTAAGCGAAACCACGAAGCCACGACAGGTCAATCCAGCAGCAGCGAGGAACACACCTTGCATTCCGTTTTGGAATCTCGAAGGCATGGGAGCAAGTATTTCATAAGGCTTGCTCAGAAGCAAAAGGCCGCAACACAGATTTAGCCCACTACCAGCCGCCTGGCCCAAAGTCTTTATGATTATCCGTGCGGGCAACCCTACTGCGCGTCTTCCATCACATCGTGGTAGGGCTGTTGCGACTCATACAGCTTGATTCGCGTGTTCAGGCCATCCACAAGGGGCTCGCGGTTCTGGTGCTCGGCGAGGTCCAGAGCCTTCTGCGCGGTTGAGACCGCTTCGGAAAATCTTCCCGCCTCGGCGTAGGCTGCCGCCAGGGTATCGAGATAGGCGGGATTGCGTCCGCCGGAGAGTTGCACGGCGCGCTCGGCATATTTCACCG
>CAZCVY010000447.1:0-3530 GCA_964501985.1 uncultured Acidobacteriota bacterium
GCGAAGGAAGATCAAATAGGAAAGCTGCTCGATGGAATCCATGGGGTTGTTGACGCCACCCGCCCAGAGGATATCCATGAGCAAATCCACTTTCTGGCGGAGGCCGGACGAGTGGAAATTACTGCCATTTGGTGATGCCGGTTGCATGGTCATGAGGTTTGTTTCGTATTTCGTAGCGCCGGGCTTTAGCCCGGCACCTCTTTCGGTTTGAAGCGCTGCCTCTTTGGGCAGCGGGCGGATTTCCTAGGGCGTAGTGCCGGTAAAAGCAGGTGCCGGGCTAAAGCCCGGCGCTACGACGTGCTACGACATGCTACGACGTGCTGCCCCGCTTCCACGGGGGAATCCATAGTTCTTCGGGAGGCGTTAACATTCGGCGCCAGTCCATGGTGTTCGAACCCGAAAAAGGCCATTCTTCCGGTCTCTCGCACAATCCTCTGCGCACTGGGTTCATCCAGATATAGTAGCCGACGGGTTCCCATCTTTCGTCCGATCTCAGAATGTGATCGTAGGGCTTGTGCTGCCAAAGACGTTGCCCACATTTCTGTTTAAAGTCGAATCCTGATTTCTGTTTGAATCCATTGATGAACGCCAGGCAGTCGGATGACTCCTGTGTTCCATTGACCAATAAATGAAGGTGGTCTGGCATGAAGCAGTACGCCTGGATTGCGAAGTGCTTGCTGTCAGCACCCTCATTTAGCAATGCCATGTGTTCGCCAACCAACGCGGCGTCTCCCAACCGCGGAATGCGTCCCTCCACGCATGTGGTGAGGAAGTACCATTGTCGCCCGAAATAATGGGATCGGGGAAGTCGAATGTTCTTGCGTCGGAATTCCATCAGTGACCTTTGCATCGGGGCGCCCGTTCGGGCCACAGGGGTTCGTAGCGCCGGGCTTCAGTCCGGCACTGCTATTATCCGGACAGGTGCCGGGCTAAAGCCCGGCGCTACGAACTGCTATGTCTGCTCTGTCGACGAGCCCCGTACCGACTGCCTCACCATCGTCGACTGCCGTAAATCCTCGAACACTACGTCCCGGTTGTCAAATCTTGCCAACGCCTCAAATCCCCCCAGATTCGCAAACTGCGTGGAACTGAACACGGTAATGTCCCCTTCAAGGAACCGTTTCAGCGCCTGGGGATCGTCGGCTATCAGTTGGGCCGTGGCGTTCAACCATTTCTGCTCGTTATAGCGGAGGTTGAAACGGGCGGCGATGGAATCCACTGTATCGCCAACGATCTGGTCCTTGGTGGGCAAGCGTCTCTTCCCGAGAGCATCGTAAACAAAACTCGGAGTGGGGGCCGGAACTCCATACGCCGTCACGAGCTTGTCCGGCGAATAGTACATCTCCGGCTTGTGGAAGAAGCGCTCATTCATGATCGTCTCCACGGCATCGTCATCCTCATCTTGCACGGCTTCATGGAATTCCTCATCCTTGGCATCGAAATCTTTAACGTCTTTCACGAACGAGCCGCGGAAAGTCATGACGTCAACCTTCTCGCCATCGGGGCCGATAATGCGAATCTCTTCCGAGATGACCTTATCGACGCCCGTCCAGGTTGGAATTCCCGGCTTGCCGCCCGTTTCGCCAGCTTCCGCGCCTTCAGTTCCTCCCCCTTTCCCGTTGTCATCCTCGTCTGTGCGGTCGCGTTTGTCCTTGCCTTCTACCTTAGGCTTGGGCAACTTCAGAGGAATTGAGTAATCGTACTTTTCCTCAAAGTATTCGGCGACGCCGCAAAAATCGAGAATGAAGAAGTATTCTTTCTGGTACTCCGTGTTGCCAATGCGAAAAGTGTAACGTCGCGTTCCCCGGCCCTTGATCTGGATATATTCGGTGGGAGAAAAAATGGGACGCATCAAAACCACATTGAGCAAGTCGCGGCAGTTGTAGCCCGTCGAGAGCATATCCACCGAAACCGCTACCCGCTCCTTCCTCTTTCCATCGCGGAATTCCTTGGCAATGGAGGAAGAATCGGGAATGCGCGAGGTGATGGTGACGGCCAGTCCAGGCTGGATTTTATTGAGTATTTTGGTGAGTGCCGTGGCGTGGTTCTGGTTCACGGCGAAGATAATGGACTTGCCAAGCTGCCCGGAAGGATCGCGCTGCGCGTGGTTCAAAAACGCCTCGCACATTACGCGGTTCCGCTCAGGAGTGAAGACCTTCCGTTCGAGGTCCTGAATTTTGTAATTTTCCTCTTGCTCGTTGATGCTGACGGCCCAACCTTTCTCGGCCAGTGCCTGCGTGGTGATGTCGGTGCGCACATCGAAAATCTTGGGCAGGCAGAGGAAAGGTCCTTCAGGATCCTTGACGGCGTCAATGATGTCATACCGCAAAGTCGGGAAGCCCGGCTTGCAGCCGAAATAATGGTAAGTGTCGCGAAGCTGGCGGGCTTCCAGCGCCTTGGGGTCTTCCCGTCCCAACTTGTCCACATTGATGTTCTTCAGATAGGCCTTAGGCGTCGCCGTCAAGCCGATGCGCGTCGCCTGGAAAAATTGAACCACCTCGCGCGCATCACCGTAAATTGACCGGTGCGCCTCGTCATTGATGACCAAATCGAAATGAAAGGGTGTGAACTCTTCGCGATAACGACGGTCGACCATCAAAGATTGCAGAGTCGCCACGACCACACAAGAACCCAGGAGTTCCGAAGGCCGATGCCGTGCCGTTTTGAAAACGACGGGGCTGTATTCGCGAAGAATGACGCCAAAGTCCTCCATGGTTTGTTTGGCTAATTCGATGCGGTCAACAACGAAAAGCACGCGCTCGGCGTTGCGGGTAGCAAGAAAGCGCCGAATCAGGGCTGCGCAAAGTAACGTTTTCCCGGTTCCCGTCGCCATCTCAAGTAGAAACTTGCGCCTGCCTTCGCGGTCGAATTGCTTGCACACCTCGTCCATCGCGCGGATTTGGAATCCCCAAAGCTTGATGTCAGGTTTGAAGGGCTTTACGTAATCGGGCGTTACAACCTCCGTCATCAAGGGCCGCGGTGGCTGGAGGTTCTTCAGCCGGATGCGTTCGAGGTCTTTCGGCGAAGGTAGCCGCTCGATGCGATAGGCATCCTGTTGATCGGCTCGGGCGTAGTTCCAGAACCAGTGCTCGCGGCCGTTCGACAGAATGACAAAGGGCGCACGAAGGTTCTCAGCATAGCCGCGCGCCTGTTCTTTGGCGTCGTAGGGGTCTTTGTCCTCGGCCTTCGCCTCCAAAACAGCCAGGGGTCCGTGTTGGCCAAGCAACACATAATCCGCACGCCCGTCGCGCGCGCTCGATTCAAAACGCACGCGATGGGAGTCGAGCAGATCCCAGTCACTGTCTCTGAGGGCCTGGTCAATCAAAACTCTGGAAAAGGCTTCGGGCTGCTTCGGCACGGGAACGTATCCTTGGGTAGACATCGCCCAATAGCGAAGCTCTTTATACCCTTGTGGGGGAAGTTACTCAAGCCCTTTTGCGGGCGGGAGGCAGCATGCGCTGCGATACGTCACCCGCGGCGAGGCGGTGGGAACGCCGTCTCGCGGGGCGGGCGCTTGCCGATTCTCTTCC
>CAZCVY010000448.1:0-3515 GCA_964501985.1 uncultured Acidobacteriota bacterium
AAGTTGATGCCAAAGATGTGCGCCCAGAAGCGCGCTGCTTCGTTGTAATGTTCGTCGCCGGTTCGCAGCGCCATCGTTTTCAAAATCACGATGAGCAATGCCAAACCCATGGTGAGCTGCGGGAACAAGTAATGAAAGGTTACGGTGTAAGCAAAGTGCAAGCGATGTACGAGTAATGCGTCAAGCATGAGGGCCTCGAATTTGCTGCCGGCGGATTTACTCTTCGGTGGCCGGTGCGCTGCGGGGTTGGCGAAAGCGCCAAGTCAAAACTTCCTGCTCGAAGGCATCTCCCAGCGGCGTCGAGCAGAGTGGGACTCCGCGGGTATTGATGCGCCTCGGCGCATCGTGGCAGGATCGCTCGGACTAATTGTCCCTGTGCGTCCCACCTGCGAAAAAGCTAACATGGATACATCTTTCCGCGTCGCGAGTCAAGGCCTTGGGCGGGCGGCGGCTTGTTTACACCGGGCAAAGTGAGCGACGGTGATTTCGGTTTGGGCGCAGGAATAATTCATCCAATTATCGGGAGTCAGAAACGGGCCGGTGCCGACCGTATAGTAGTTCGCCCATTTTTCGCCAACGCCGGAGTGAGGGCTGCTCTCGTGAATCTCCAAGCTCAGTTGCTTCAGCGCAGCGAGGTCCGGCCGCGGGTGCCCATACGCGCGAGAGAACACATATTCGGCCGTCCAGGTGGGGTTGGGCAGGGTGAGATCCAACTTGAACGTCGCGTAGTCTCTGAGTTCGCCGGTGTGCTTATCGTACCAGCCGATTTCCACCCCGGGGTTATTGAAGTAGATGGGGCTAATCGATGGGGCAATGTGAATCGGCAAAAGCGGTTTCCCCTCCCGGTCGGGAAGGATTCGGAAGTCGTCGCGATGGATGTGGCCGGCGTAAATCTCGCGCACAACTCCCCGGTAAGCTGTTAATTCCGCCACGAACTTTTCCGTGCAGCGCTCGGTCCAGAGCGATTGAGGCTGGCCCATCGAGGATCTCATTGCGTCGATGCCGGGCAGTACGTGCATGACCAACGTGGCCGAGCCCCCTGCGCGCTTAACCGTGCCCAGAACATCTCCCAGCCATTGGAATTGTCCGCCGGGGTCGGGATCGGTCTCGCCGCAGGCCCGAGCATTGTGTGCGGCCCAGCGGTTGCTGTTCAAAATGATGAACTGGTGATTCGCCACCGCGGGGTCGGGCACGGCATAATTCCCCGCCCTTTCGAACGACGCCGCCGCGGCAGCCCGAGCCCCGGCCGGAAGATCCCCCCAGGCGCGGCTCCAGTCCTGTCCCACGCTGTGAAGGAAAGCTGTGCTAGGCTCGGCATAGTCGCCCTTATCGGAATCGTTGTTTCCCAGCGCGGCGAAAACCGGCACGCCCGGCAGCGCGTGCGCAATCATGCCATCCACAAACGCCAGGGTGTCGCTTGCGAACTTCTGGTAGGCCTCATCCCCGCCGCCCACGCATTGGCGGTAGCGGGAGTCGAAACTGTGAGCCAGGAAGTCGCCGGTCACAATCACGTAGTCGTAGTGAATATGATTCTCCGCAGCCGTCGCCACCACCTCGTCGAGCGCCGACTTGAGGAGGGGATAGTTGGCATCCTTGCCAAACTTCGGAAACGACGCTGAGCCGGAGGCGGGACAACCCTCCCTCAGCTTCGCCCCGAGCTTTTCCATGATGGCGGCGTCGGCGTAGGGGTCGAAATGAATGTCGGAAAGCAGTAGGAACATCCCCGTTCCGGGGTAAGGCTTTAGCGCCGGAGGCGCGTCGGGCAGGCAGAGCCCGAGGGACGTGAGCGCCAAGACAAGGACTAGGGCTTTCGCGGCGGCTCTGCGCAAGTTTTCACCTCCAGACGTGCGGCCGGGGGCAAATGCGGCAGCCCCACTCCTGACCTTGGGAGTATACACGACCGGCCGACCGCCCTGGGGCACCGATCGACGACGATAAGGAACGACTTTTCTGCTATTTGACATCAAGTTCGAGCTGCAACGACTACGATCTCAAGCGTGAGCAGATCCCCACGCCTTCTGGCCTTGGAATGCCGATAACCGAAGTTCGGGCAGTGTGGGCCGCCGAATTGAGGACGATCCATCCTCACCACTACCTCGTCATTCTTCGTTCATCTGTCGACCCGGTCCAACCGATAACCGGTACCGGGTAGTGTGGGCAAGCGCAAAGTAGCGCCGAAGCGCCGCCATCGAGGCCAAGCCTCGCGAGGATTCGGCCAGAAAGTAACCGCAATTTCAGACTGGGTCGTGTCATGCACGAACAAACCCGCGAGAAAACGAATTGAGCTGACAACTTGTCGTCGCAAAGTAGCATTTTTCTGCAAAATGGGCATCAGTTACATAAAAATGTCGAAAATTAGGACCTAAAAGTCTGTTTTGTTTCGGGCATTGTGTCTTGTGATCCTTTGTTTTCAAAGACATTCCGGCTTCGAACGTATATTTAATAATTCTTTTTTGCTCCCGTTGCCGGAAATGGGCCGCCGCGAGGTTCACTCCGGCCCCCCGCGTCGCGCCCTCAAGGGCCTTAGGGGCGGCCAACCTCGGCGCACAACTACCTTCATTTTCATAGATATCGTAGGTAAACAGAAATAAGTTGCTTGTTTTCATGAACATCGTAGGAGTAGCCCCGGCTGACGTTTTCCCTCCGTTTGTTTTCAATAACATCGTAGGAGTAGCCTGCATTTTTAATTCCCCTTTTTTCCCTCCGCCCGCGACTTCGAATCCAACTAAATTATTCTTTATCATATACATACATTTTTTAGAATTTCTTTGGCCCGAGGCCTAAGTGCCTTCTTTTTCTACTACATCGTGGGTTACCTCGCGCGTTTCGGGCAGTTGCCCCTTTCGGCGTTGGACTTTCAGCAGCAAGTTCGTGCGCCGCCGGACTTCCCGCATGTTGGCCGGTTTTTTTAACAAGTGGCATGAAGACGTCCTGAGCCCTGAACGCCAGAGGGCTAGGGATGGACACTTGGTACTCATCATTGTCCAAAGTAGGGGGTGCGCCTGCATTTGGGTCGGGCTCCGCCCCTTGCTGTGCGAAAAGGCTTGGCCTTTTCGGCTGATTTGACCGCTTCACTCCTCGTTCGTGCCGCTCGGAAGGCATAGCCTTCCACGCGGCACGAACGAGATCGGGGAGAATCTGCGGCAACGGAAAGGCGCAGCCTTTCCGCAGAGCAAGCGGCGAAGCCGCAGGTCGTCAATTGATGGCCAGATGCTATTTTGGACACGCATGCTTGGTCCAAGGGGCTGGGGGCGAGGCTCCAGGCTGCGGACCTTTTGCCGCATCCAGTACCACGTAGTTCATGACGGTGTGTTATTTCCCCCACGCGACAATACTCCCGTGGATATATCAGCACGTTGGCGACCAGAGGCTAGGTGAATAGGGACAAAGATTCCGGCGGGAGAGGATTTTTGTTGAATTCTCCTCGTAGGGGCGCACCGCGACGTCGGCCTCGCGGGGCTCGTGTTCGGCATAGTGGCGGTAGAAGCCCGCCCGGCTCACCTGCGCGATCTGGC
>CAZCVY010000449.1:0-3507 GCA_964501985.1 uncultured Acidobacteriota bacterium
TACGACGAGATCCTTGTGCGCCAATTCGTCATCCGCAAGAAGGCTGTGGACGCTAAACCCGATCCGACACACCCGACCCCGGCGAGCCAGGGCCTTGCCGCGGACGAGGCGAAAACACGCGCGGAAGCTATTCGCAAGGAAGCGGCCGCAGGCACCGACATCAAGAAAGTCATCGAAGATTTCAAAGCGCCGGGCGAGGTGACGATCGAGGCTGAGCCGCGCAAGGTTCGGCGTGGCGGCATGCGCCCGGAGATGGAGAAAGTGGCATTTGCTTTGAAAGATGGCGAAGTTTCTGAGCCCGTCGATATCCCCCAGGCATTGATTTTTTTCCAGGTGACGGGGCATAGCCACGTTGATCTTAAAGACGTCACGCCGGAAATCGATAAGGCCCTGCAAAAGGAAAAAGTGGACGCAGCGCTAGCAGAGGTGAAAAAGAGTACGACATTGTGGATGGACGACCAGTACTTCGCTCCCCCACTCAAGCTCTCAGAAGGGCCGACATTGGGTCCGCCCGTCGCTAAGACCCCATCGAAACCTTAAGCCTTTTCGTCTGCAAGGCGCAGAAATCCGTTAAGATTATTGCAGGTCCACCGCCTTGTTAACCATACAGTTAAGTTCCGATAATATATATTGTTGGATAACGAAAGCCCAGCAAGCCCTTCAGCAGAATTTTCAACAGGTCTGTTGAAAAGTTTGTGGAAAAGTCCACTCCAGGTTACGGTAAGATTAAAACCACCAAGGGGTTTTAACACTTTGCACCAACCTGATGCATTCACTTCATCGAAAAAAAACTTGCGCTCCCGCGAGAAATCCATCCTCCTTGGCGATGGAAATGCCCACGACGAATCCTTGAATCTATCTAGGAATTTCTTTTTGTTGAAGACTGTCGGAGCTTCTGAAAGTCACTTGACAAAGAGTCTGACGTGGCGCCCACGTCGCGCTTAAAGTAGCGGCTGTGGTTTTTTGAGTTTGACTTCGAAGACCTGATTGTCTTTTTCCAATTGCAGTTCTTTGCCATAAGTCTGATGTCCGGGCTCGATAACGGTCAACACTATGGGTCCTTTGTTGATGCCGACCAATTTGCATCGGCCGTCCATGTCGGTCTTGGCATTGTAGGAGATTTTTTTCGGCTTCCTCGGTATCGCTGGACCGTGGGGCTCAAAGAATTCCAGCGTAATGTGCGCTTGGGGGACCGGTTGTCCGGAATCGTTGTCTTTCACGATCACGGTCATGCTCGTGGTATCCGTACTTGGCTTTTCGCTTTGGGTTTGCGCGGAGTGACCGATGCTTGCGAAAAACAGAATGCTGGTGGCGCACCACGCGGCCACGAAATGCTTTTTGTGTTGGGACGATGACATTTAAGATTGCATCTCCTTTTTCAAAGAAGCTCCAATGAGCAAGAACCGGTCCGCTCCCGGCGACTCGCACAAACTACTACTCCCTAATGGCTGCGGAGGCATAAACCCGCCTTGCTTTCGGCCAATGGTCATTGACTTTCTATCATAACCCATCTCGGCAGAATCGGAGCCCTCTGCGCTTAGTCCGCATCGTCTTTGTCAACGGGATTGGCCGAGTTCACCGACTCATCAACCCACAGGAGATATTCTCGCGAGCCATCAATGATCGGCAGGCAGATCATCTCCGGCGTCTGATAACTGTGCAGCTTTGCGATGGCAGCCTGGATTTCGGGAAACATCTCGCGCGTGGTCTTGACGAAAAGCTGGTACTCCTGGTCCTGGCTGATCTCCCCTTTCCAACGATAGATGGACTCGATGGCTCCGGTGACATTAACGCACGCAGCGAGACGGCTCTCCACCAGGTGCCGAGCGATCTTGTGGCCCTCTTCCTTGCTCGCCACGGTCACGAGGATGACGATCTTATCGGTCACAGGCACTCCTTGCGGCCAAACTTTCGCCGGAGAAGCTCGGTTGCATTGGGCTGGCCACTGAAGATACAATGAGCGCCGCAGGCGAAGCAAGCCCTGACCGGAGGTGCGACCCTTACCTCATAAAGTTGGATTTACGTTGCCATGCCCTGAGGTGAACTCACCGATTTGCGCGTTTGAGCGGTCGCATGCAAGCTATGAACGATTCAAATTTCAACACCAGTCCGCTCTTTCGCAATGGCATCCTGGTGCTATTGCTTTTGACCGTCGCGCTCATTGTCCACAACATTTTCGGCGAAAACGGATTTCTGGCCCTGCGCCGGCAGCAGAAGGAACTCCACGCGCTTGAACAAAAGCTCCAGCAACTCAAACAGGAAAACGAACAGTTGGGAAAGGAAAACCAGTCACTGAAATCGGACCCTGCCGCCATCGAGCGACTGGCACGCGAGCAGATGCACCTGGCCAAGCGGGGCGAAAAAATCTACACGCGCTCAGATCAAGCCCCCGCCAATCCTCCGCCCGCCCCCGCCAAGGGGAATGCTGCCCAACCCTAGCCGTAAATCTGGACGCCGTCTTTACCCGCTTGCAATACTTTTTCCTCTCGACTCTGCACGGTGATTTTCCACAGTTGCGGGTCCTCCGGGAAACGTGTATGTTGTTCGCAAGGGCTAAGGAGGTAAAAAAAGTGAATATGATCCACGTCGCTCGTCTCGTCGTGACCGTAATGTTTGTCGGGTTGGCATTCTCGTTGGCCAACGCCGGCGACCTTCCCCAAGTTGGCCAGAACGCCCCTGAGGTGACGCTGCCGTCGCAGGATGGGAGCAAGGTGAGCTTGCAGGATTATCGAGGCAAGTGGGTGGTGCTTTACTTCTACCCCAAGGACAACACTCCGGGCTGCACAATCGAGGCACACAATTTTCAGCGGGACCTTGCGAAATACAACGAAAAGAACGCGGTGATTCTGGGCGTAAGCGTAGACTCGACCGAAAGCCACCAGGATTTTTGTACGAAGCAAAGCTTAACGTTCAAACTACTGTCGGATACGGAGAAAAAGGTAGTGGCCGAATATGGATCGCTGAACGAGAGAGGTATGGCCACGCGGAACACGTTTCTGATCGATCCGAAAGGCAAGATCGTCAAGATTTGGACGGGGGTAAAGCCCTCCGAGCACAGCGACGAAATCCTTGCCGCGCTCAGCGACCTGCAAAAGCAATAGTCGCTCGCCGATTCGCCCGGTTGCTGAACGTAAGACCGTCTGACGTGTGTTGACTTTTACCCTACCACGCCTTGCAGCGGGCTGGACGCCGTGGCGTAAAGCTTTTTCGTCATGCGGCCGGCGAGAAAGGCCTGGCGGCCCGCCAGCACAGCGTTCTTCATTGCCTCGGCCATCAGTACAGAATCCTGCGCGCCGGCGATGCCGGTGTTCATCAATACTGCGTCCGCGCCCAGTTCCATGGCAAAGGCCGCGTCGGAGGCGATGCCCACGCCCGCATCGATAATCAAGGGAACCTGCGTAATCATTTCGCGCAGAATGCGGATGTTGGTAGGATTCTGAATACCCAGCCCGGATCCGATGGGAGCTCCCAGCGGCATCACGGCCGCCGCGCCCGCGTCAATCAAGC
>CAZCVY010000450.1:0-3502 GCA_964501985.1 uncultured Acidobacteriota bacterium
TCGTCTTCGGTTTCGCTTCTTCCTTCTTCGGCATCGTCAGCGTCAGAACGCCGTCGTTGAAGTTTGCCGCAACCTTGTCCGAGTCGACGCTGTTGGGGAGAGAGAAGGTTCGCGTGAAGGTCCCATAGGAACGCTCGACGCGGTGGTAACTCTGCTCCTTCACTTCCTTTTCGAACTTGCGCTCACCCTTCAGGTACAGGGTGTTGTCCTCAACGCGAATCTCAACGTCGTCAGGGTTGATGCCGGGCAGCTCGGCCTTCAGCACCAGGTTGTCGCCGTTCTCGTAGATGTCCACGGGGGGCGCCCAAGTGCGGGTCGAAGCTTCGCTCTCACCCAATACGGGAGAGAAGGCCTCGCGGAACATGCGCTCAAATTGATTCTGTGTGGTCACGGGGTTGAGAAATGGTTCAAATCTAACAATCGCCATGGTAGTTATCCTCCAGTCTGTTGACTTCTATTTCCTAAGTACAAACACATAATAAAAGATGAGCGTATTTATGTCAAGAATTATTTTATTATTATTTTCAGTAACTTATAGACAATTTTCGCTGATCGGGTATGGCAGGACGTTGTTCTCTAGGGCTTGCGATTTCCGGACAAAGCAAAAGGGCAAAACCCCCGAGAGACGCGAGGGTGGGCATCGCTAGGTCGCTTTGCGAAACCTCAGGTGCCTACAAGCGACCGTCTGAACCAGCGTCCCGCGATCGCCCATAACAAGGCTGCCCCGCGAGTATCGATTTAACTTGGCTTTGCTTCGCGGGTTAATCTCAACGCCCGAATTGAAATGTACCAACCAAGCGGAGGTTCGCCTTGCTGGAGGAGTTGCCCAAATAGACGGTGTAACTACCGGGGGCAACCATCCAAGTGCTGAAATTGACGTCCCAATAGGACAGGGGGTGAGCGGAGTCGTCCTCATCAACCTCGATGGTCACATTTTGTCGTGCGCCGGGTGGTAGCGAGACTTTCCGCCAGGCGACGAGGCGCCTGGGCGGCTCACCCGTGCTGGGCGGCAGTCCCAGGTAGACCTGTGCAACCTCGGCGCCAGCGACCGAACCCGTATTGGTAAGGTCAAACGTCACCTGGAAGTTTGGATCGCGCAGCGTTAGGTTATTGGCGAGGCTGGGGTTCGTGAACGAGAAGGTGGTGTACGATAGTCCGAAGCCAAAGGGAAAAAGCGGCACGAAGTTATTAACGTCGTACCATTTATAGCCGACGTTAAAGCCCTCGGAATAGACCACCGGGAAGGGTGTGGTGGAGTCGGGGGGAGTCGCGATGGTTGGATGCGGCAGATCAGCCACACGGGCCGGGAACGTGATGGGCAGTTTGCCCGAGGGATTGACATTCCCAAAGAGAATATTGGCGATCGCCTGCCCACCTCGCTGGCCGGGATACCATGCCTCCAGCACGGCGCTGACGCTGCTCAGCCACGGCATTACCAGCGCACCACCGCTCTCGATGACGACGATCGTGTGCGGATTCGCCTCGGCAACCGCCGCCACGAGCGCGTCCTGATCGATGGGAGTGGCGTGGATAACATCCGTGAGATTCAGGCTCGGAAGATCCATCCCCTCACTCGCCCACTGACTGACAAAGACGACGGCCACCTGGGAGGAGGCGGCGAGCGAAGCCGCGGATTCGGCATTCGTCCCGTCGTTGAATTGTATCGTGGCATTGGGAGCCAGGGCTTTGATCGCCTGGAGCGGAGAGGACGGGTCCCAGATCACCGGCACCGAGCAAGGCGGGCATGGGTAGCCTTCCGTGAGCGCGGGCCCGCCCGTAGGAATCACCTGCGCCGAACCTCCGCCGGAGAGAACGCCTATATCGGCGTGCGATCCAATAATGGCGATGGACGTGAGGCTGGATGCGTTCAGCGGAAGTTGCGCGCCGGCGTTCTTCAGCAGGACGACGCCCTGCTCCTCAGTCTCTTGCGCTGCGGCCCCGTCGGTAGCCGTGTCGATGGGCTGCGGCGTCGCCGGATGATCGAAGATTCCAACCTGGAACATGGCGCGCAGAATGCGATGCACCATGTCATCCAGGCGCGACTGCGGCACCTGACCGCCCGCGACCGCTGAACTTAGGGTGGCGAAATAGACGTCATCGGGCTGCTCCTGGTCGAGCCCGGCCAATGCTGCGGCCACGGTGCTGTGCGTCCCCCACCAGTCGGACATAACGAAGCCCGGAAACCTCCAATCGGCCTTGAGGATGTCACTTAGTAGATGGGAATTCTCGCAGGAATAGGTGTCGTTCACCAGATTGTAGGCACACATGACGGACTGCACATTGGAGTCCTCGACGCCGATCTCGAAGGCCAGCAGATCGCTTTCCCGCATCCCCCGCTCGTCGATTTGCACATTAGCGGTGCCGCGGCCGGTCTCCTGATCGTTCAGGGCAAAGTGTTTGATACACCCAAGAACGTACTGAGCTTGAATCGCACTGATATGAGCGGCTGTGATTTTCCCCGCCAAAATAGGATCCTCGCCCTTGGTTTCGAAGGTGCGGCCATCGCGCGGTTCGCGTCCGATCAGATTAACGTTGCCTCCCAGATTGGCATTGATGGCGTAATCCCTCAGTTCGGTGCCGATCACCTGGCCGTATTCGTAAGCCTGATTGGTGTCCCAAGTCGCGGCGCTGGCGATGGAAGATGGAAGGGCGGTCGCCGGGCCCACCTGACTGGCAACCCCCACGCTGCCGTCGGCCAAATAAAGGTCGGGAATGTCGAGCCGCGGTATGCCGGGAACCCAGCCCCCCGCTCCGCGTGGGATTACGACGCCCGCGTCGGCAGCTCCCCCCGCGCCATGGACGAGCTGGATCTTCTCGTCCTGGGTCATCTGAGCCAGCAAGGCGTCGGCGCGTTGGTCAGGGGGCAGCGAGGCTGAGGGCAGGGAAAATCCGGATGTGGTCGAAGTAGAGTTCTGGCTGCCGGTGCACGCCATGAGCAAGGCAACGAGTGGGAGAATCAGGACCCCAGCAGCGACTATCCGCGCGAAACCCTGTCCACCTGGCCGTTCCGCGAATTGTTTGTTCCTTGAGGGTCTCGGATGCTTTGCGTGAAGTGCGTCCTTAGCGCCCGATGCTTCCCAGACCGCCGCCGTTTGAACTCGCGCTCCCACCGCGACTCACTCCTTCGCGCGTCTGGGGCTAGCGGCGCGACGTTTCCTTTCGATTCAAAAACCGATGGTATTGTACTTCGAGACCGTGCTCTTGCAAAACTCGGCGCCGGTAGAGCAGGGCAACGTCAAAGTTCGCGAAGTTTCCTCGGGGCAAGCGAGATGGAGGCAAAAGCAGCCAGGGCGCCGGAGAAGAAAGAGGAGCGTCTCCCTTTTTCCGTTGAATATCGGTCAGTCTGTCGGCCTCGACGCTAGGTTTGGAGGCCAAAATGCTAGTTTGATAGTTGGTCGAGTCGAATCGCGCACCCGCGGTGGCTGGAGAAAGTCGCTCCAGCGGGCTGGAAGTCGCGAGAGGAAGAGACGAATTGACCGTTCGCAAGGCCGTACAAAGCGAC
>CAZCVY010000451.1:0-2161 GCA_964501985.1 uncultured Acidobacteriota bacterium
GAGCAGAAGTTGTCCGCCCATTCCCCGTCCTTGCAGCCTGCGATCCACCGCCAGGCGTGCGAGCCGGAAGCCCGGGACGTCATGCCGCGCCAAACCACGCCGAATGATCTCCGGTGTGCGGGCATAGGCAAGTGATGCGGGGGCAAGGCTATAGAAGCCTAGAATGGTTTTGTTATCGGCATCGTCAATGGCCAGGAACGTTTTCGCACCACCCAACTCAGGGGTCTGGCGGGCGTAGCGGCGCAAGAATTCATTGAGAGCGTCATCGCCGCAGTCAAACGCTTCCCGGTCGTGTCTCTTGCCGATCGGCTCTTCGTGCCATCCCGTCATGAGGATCGCCGCTTCGGCAATGCCCGGGCGGCTGCCCGTAGTTTTGCGTTCGGCGCAGGCGGATTCTCCAACAACTCCAAAACCCGTAAGCTATCCCTTGCGGAGACCTGCAGATGATCGGCCTTCGCGATGATGGCGCGGGCGGCCCGCAAGGCGTTACGAATGACAAAATCCGTCAGGTCAGTATGGTCGAGCGCCACCGCACGCAAAAGCAATGCTTTTTCCTCCGATCGAATCCGCAACGACATTCGGCTGTTATCTTCAACCGCTATTCTCGGCATGGCCGCCACTCCTTCGCGATAACGTACGCATTCAAATAGTACAACAAGGATAGGCGGGATTCAACTTTTCCATGCCCCCGCGTCAGACTACCGGCGTCGGCGTCGACAGCGCCGTCATCACTTCTTTAAACAGGTACTTACACCCCTCGACCTGGTCCCAGGGCCCGGTCTCGTACTCCAGCGCAAACGTCCCCCTGAACCCGCTGGCCAGCATGATCCTCGTCGAACGCTGCACATTATTCTTGTCGCCCCAGCGGTCCCAGAATTTCGCGTGGACGTTCGTATGCGCGTAGGGCGCCAGCGCCTTCAGCCCGTTGACCAGCATGTATTCCTGCTCCCAATTGCCGAAATCGGGTGAAGCCTCGCAATACGGATGATTCACTTCATCCACGATCGTCCGGATATTGATCGGGTCCGCCGCCAATCCCCAATGGTTTTCCAGCGTCACGCGTATTCCGTAATTCCCGCCGAAATCCGCCATCGCCTTATAGGACTCAATCGCCGCCGCCATCATCGGCACGATATCGATGTTCCGCGGGTATCCGTCGCCTGGCCCGTGCAGAACCGCATTCGGACGGATGGGGGGCCCGAGCGCCCGTGGTGAATTCATGCGCATCGACTTCACTCCGAGCACGGCGAGCCCCTCAATCCACCTGTTGCCCATCGCCACTCCCGCCTTGCGCAGCGCATCCTTTTCCGGCGAACCATACTCCGCCAGATTCGTCGGCGCATTGTTCGAAATGTGCTGCACCTTCATGCCGGTCTTCACGCAGACGTTGGCCAGCCGATCCAGCCATTTCCGCCCGGAAGGGCTCAGAGGATCGAATCCGTGGTCCGCGGATCCCTCGGGGAAGAACATGCTGTTGTCAGCCACATCGCCAAAGAACCCCGAATACAAATCCAGGTGCGTCACGCCGGGAAACGTATCCTTCGCAAACTGCGGAAAATCCAGCAGCGTAATTTCGCCGTATTTCTTTTTCTGTTCTTCGGGCGTGGGAAGCTTTGCCCGCGCCTCTTCCGCCGCCTTCGCCACCGCCAGGGGACCGGCGGCGTTCGGGTTATTGGTGAAGTCTTTCGTCTCCCCCTCCTCGCGATCTCCTCGCCCTGCTGCGCCGCGCCCCCGGCCGGGATAGGGCCGCTCCTTAAAAAGGTTCCGCACTCCATACGAGTTGGCGGCAATGCGTTCCAGGTTGAACTTCTCGAGATCCGCCTGAGCCCGCGCCTCTTCCCGCGGAGTCAGTATGACTCCCGCCGCGGCCAGACCCATGCCTGCGGTCTTAAAGAAATTGCGCCGGTCGAGCGCCGTTTTCCCGGTTCCGTCCTTATCGCCCATCGGTAAATCCTCTCTTTCGTTTATCTGGAGCTGTTGATACCTGCATAATCACCGGAATTAACTTTTTTGGCTTTCCGGCAGTCAAAAATATACATCCGTCTCGGTCCGGCCGATCACAATTTATTCTCCGAGAGAGTCGAGACGGGGCGACAGACGGGACGTTCCCCTGGTTTTCGACACTGAACAGCGGTGTTGAGGACTGGCCCGACGGGGACAG
>CAZCVY010000451.1:2261-3501 GCA_964501985.1 uncultured Acidobacteriota bacterium
GGGGTTAGGGAAAAGCCCTTCAAGAAACCGGGAATTTCGCGGGGAGAGCGCCCTATGCAGGTCGTGAAGACTAAAGGTGAGGTTGGGGCGGACGGCCGGTTGCGGCTGGATGTGTCCGTGGAACTTCCGGCTGGCGCCGTGGAGCTCGTCCTGGTAGTGGGCAGCACGCCGCAGTCCAACGGGTCCAAATACAATTTCGACGCGGTTGTTGGAAAGCTTCAATGGCAAGGCGACGCCCTCGAAGAGCAGAGGAAGCTGCGCGATGAGTGGTGAGCGCTATTTGTTGGATACGAACGCTATCGTCCGTCTACTGCGCGGTGACCAGGCTTTGAAACAGCGCTTGCAGCAGGCGGATTGGGTGGGAATTTCCATCCTGTCTGAAATCGAGTTTCTCGCATTTCCCAACCTCAACGTAAACGATCGCAGCCTTTTCCAGCAGTTTTCCGACGCGGTCGATGTAGTGGGTCTCGACCGCGCCGAGCGGGCGCTGATCGATATAAAGCTGTCACCTTGCGCGCGCAGTATCGCCTGAAGCTCCCTGACGCAATCATCGCTGTTACAGCCGTCGAGCGCGCCGCCATCTTGATTACTGATGATCGCCAACTCCAAAAGCTCGGGGCCGTGAAAAGCACAGGGACTACCAGCCCCGCCCCTTGAACCCGCCATTCCAGAATGGGAAACCACTCCGTGTAATACTTCCGCCTCACGCTTCACGGAAGTAACCACCGATCTGATCGGCTCGCAGGTTGTGGCGGGAGGGGACACCTCGTTTTACCGGTTTTGGTCGCGGCCGCCAGGCCGCACTTCGCCTCGATCGAGTCATCGCCCGCACAAACCATTCAGGGAATGCGCTTCACCCGCAGGGCGATGTCGAGTGTATGTTCCGGGGTGCGGAATTCCTTTTTACCGCCCTGGTGCGTGAACGTGCGGCTGGTGATGACCGAGCCCGAAGCAGGATCAATCCAATCTTCCCGGTAGGTTCCTCCCGCAATGTCCAAGATCAACGTTTCATGATAATGCCCCGGGTTCGCCAGATAGTACATCTGGTCGTGCTCGAGTTGGCTGTGGTGATGATACGGCGCATACTGCTCGCCCGGCTGGCTGAGGCCTCGGCAGTCGGCTCCTTGCGGCACCCGCTCAGCTCCAGGCTCGGAAGCGACTGCTCGGATAAGGCAGCGCGAACGGGCTCGAGGGAGGGCCAGGGGTGGGAACCACGGGCGGCGGGATCAGGGTCAAAATG
>CAZCVY010000452.1:0-3388 GCA_964501985.1 uncultured Acidobacteriota bacterium
ACCAGAGCCAGCGGCCCGATTCGTAGAAACGTTCTTCGGCCCGGGTGACGTTGCCGAAACCCCGCCGCGCCGCCATGCGCGCCTCTTCTTCACTCAAGCCCTGCTCCTTCAGTCGCTCCGTTTCGAGTTCGAGATGCGCTTCGATTTCCGCGCGGAAGTCGGTCGGTTTGCGCTTTCGCCAGAACATCGAAATAAACCTCCGCGGAGTTGTGGTGCAGAACCGTAGCAGACCTGTTTTGTAGGTCCGCGGTTCGTCCGCGACGGGCAAGCAAAAGCCGCGGACCTACAAAACAGGCGCGCTACGCCACTGTTCCACCTTGCAATACAGAACGCATTAGATCGGCTTCGAGGCGGTGCCGCCCGCTGCCAGCCACTGGCCACTCTTCACGATCCACTGCCTTATTCATACCTTAACGCCACCATGGGATCGACTTTGGCGGCGCGACGGGCGGGCAGGTAACCGGCAAGGGCGGCGACGGCGATCATCACGAGCGCGGCTATCGCCATGGTGATGGGGTCGGTGACCTTAAGGCCGTAAAGCAGGCTCGAAACCAGACGGCCCGCTGCTAGCGCCGCGGGAATTCCTATCGCCACGCCGATGGCCACCAGCGTCAGGCTCTCACGCATCACCATCCACTGCACGCCTGTCCCTTCGGCCCCCGGCGCCATGCGAATGCCGATTTCATTGGTCCGCCGAGCCACGGCATAGGAGGTAAGCCCGTAGATGCCGATGCACGCCAAGAATGCCGCCAGCAGACCAAAGAAAGTCGAAAGGCGCGCAATCAAGCTTTGGCTCGCGAGGGAACGGTTGACCTTCTGGGCCATGGTTCCGGAATAAGCCACAGGCAAGCTGCGGTCCACCTGGCCAATGGCCCGGCGCACCTCGGGGATAATCGCTTCCGGGTCACCTGCGTAGCGGACCTCAAAATCGTTCAGGTATTGAACGTACTGGGTAAGAGGGTAGTAGGCCGCGGGGAATGGCCGCTCGCCCAAGTTCTCATACTTCGCGTCTTTCACCACTCCCACCACTTCGATGTCGTTGCTGTGTTTAGGATCATCTCCCAAACCGAAGCGTCGACCGATCGGCGAACCGCCCGGCAGGTACCATCGCGCAAACGTCTCGTTGATGACGGCAACCTTGGGCGAAGCCCCGGTATCCTGGGGGCCAAACACGCGGCCGAGCAATATGGGAATTCCCATCGTGGCAAAATAGCCGGGGCCCACCACGTTGTGCGTCGCGGCCATGTCATCTTCGGGCGTGGGAGTTCGCCCAATGACCGAAACACTGCCGTTCCATTCTCCCTCGTCAAAAGTGAAAAACGAAACACTGTCCGCGCGCACACCGGGCAGCGTGCTCACCCGCTGCTCGATCTGCTGGAACAAGCTCGTGAGGCGCAAATCCTCCTTGTAGCCAACCGCCGGCGGGTCGATTCCAAACAGAAGAACGTTCTCCTTGTCAAATCCGGTAGTCATCCTGGAGAGGTTCACGAGGGTGCGCAGGAACAGTCCGGCCCCGATCAGGAGCACCAGTGACAGCGCCACCTGGGAAACGATCAGCGCTTTCGCGAGCGGCGTCCGGGTGGCGGCGGAAATCCTCCCCCTTCCTTCTTTGAGCGAACTGCCCAAGGTGATGCGGGTGGCGCGCAAGGCAGGCGCTATCCCGCAAAGCAGCGCGGTCACCGTGGACACGATGAACGTGAACCCCAGTACGCGAGCGTCGGGCGCCACGTCCAGGGGCAAAGGCTCGGGGCCGTGGGGGATCATGGCCAGTAGCACATTGCCGGCCCAATAGGCAAACGCCACTCCCAGCACGCCTCCCAGCAGGGCCAGCAGCAAGCTCTCCGTGAGCAATTGGCGAATCAGGCGCCCTCGGCCGGCCCCCAGCGACATCCGCACCGCCATCTCCCGCTCGCGCGCAGACGCGCGCGCCAGCAGTAGGTTGGCAATATTGGCGCACACGATGAGCAAAACCAGCCCGACGACGGCCATCAGAATTTGCAGGGGCAATGCTGTCCCATAGCGGATGTGGGGCAGTCCGTGTCTTATCGGAGTAAGTTCGATCTGAGCATGCGCGAGGGCATCCTGCTGTTGCTTGGTGAGGGTGGCGCCCGCAAACTCCTGCCAGATCTGCCGGGCCAGCAGGTTCACATTGGCCTGCGCCTGCCCGGCGCTGATTCCGGTCTTGAGCCGACCAAGGATGTAGAGGGACTCGAACATCTTATCCTCGAGACCGTTCCATCCCGGCGAAACCTGTTTTTCCATGGAGAGGGGAATCCACACATCGGGCGCTTGGCCGACTGCGGTGCCGAAAAAACCTGCGGGTGTCACGCCGATGACGGTGTAAACCGTCGAGCCCAAGGTCACGGTCTTACCAATGATGGCAGGGTTGCGGGCAAAGCGCTGATTCCACCAGGAGTAACTGACCATGGCCACCGGGTGACCGCCGGCGGGCTCGTCCTCCGCCTCCGTGAAAGTGCGGCCCAGCATCGCATTGATGCCCAGCATGGAGAAATAGCTGCCCGAAACCAACTGGACATTCAGGGGTTCCAGTACCGCATTTCCCGCCACCGCGCCGTGCATTTTGGCAAAGGAAGTGCTCAGCATGGCGCACACGTCGGAGAAGACTGGGTTCTCCTGGCGCAATTCGCGATAGAAAGGGTACGAATAGAGGTCAGTCCTCGCGAAATCGTCGGTGGCCCCACTCACCCTTCCCGTTCCCAAAAGCACCAGTTGCTCCGGCTTTTCCACCGGCAAGTCGCGCAGCATCACGGCGTTCAGCAGGCTGAAAATCGAGGTGTTGGCTCCAATGCCGAGCGCCAGCGTGAGCACAGCGACTACGGTAAAAGCGGGATTTTTGCGCAAGGTGCGCAGGCCGAAGCGGAGGTCTTGCGCGAGGTGTTCCCACGCGAGCCAGCGGCCCGATTCGTAGAAACGCTCCTCGGCGCGGGTGACGTTGCCGAAACCCCGCCGCGCCGCCATGCGCGCCTCTGCTTCACTCAAACCCTGCTGCTTCAATTGCTCCGCTTCAAGTTCGAGATGCGCTTCAATCTCCGCGCGGAAGTCACTCGGCTTGCGTTTTCGCCAGAGCATCAAATTAAACCTCCCCCCAGAAACGTACTTCGTAGCGCGGGCATCCTGCCCGCTGGGGCGTGGGCATCCTGCCCGCTGGGGCGTGGGCATCCTGCCCGCGCGTTCCTGGCGGGAGCGGGACGCTCCCGCCACAGCGGGCGAGACGCCCGCGCTACGCCGGCCTAACTCTTCCCAACCTCGGGTCCGAGAACCCGCCCGATGGCCGCCGCCAGACGCCGCCACTTGGTTGTCTGTTTGACGAGTTGTTTGCGGCCCAGCCGCGTGAGCGTGTAGAAGCGCGCCTTGCGGTTGTTCGTGG
>CAZCVY010000453.1:0-2097 GCA_964501985.1 uncultured Acidobacteriota bacterium
TCAAGAACGAAGCTGCGGGCACGCAAGTGGTAGGCGCGCATTCGATGGCGGAGTTTGTCCAACTGCTCAAGCCACCCCGGCGTATTATGCTCATGGTCAAGGCGGGTGACGCGGTCGACAAGATGTTTGAGGAAATCCTGCCGTACCTCGATAAAGGCGACATTCTCATCGACGGAGGCAATTCCCACTGGCCGGACTCCAGCCGCCGCACGAAATACCTCGCGGAAAAAGGCATCCTCTTCATCGGAACGGGTGTATCTGGGGGCGAAGAAGGCGCGCGCAATGGGCCCTCGATCATGCCGGGCGGCAATCCCGCTGCGTGGCCGCACGTGAAGGAAATCTTTCAGGCCATCGCGGCAAAAGTCGAAGACGGCACGCCCTGCTGCGATTGGGTAGGTGAAGATGGCGCCGGGCATTACGTAAAGATGGTGCACAACGGCATCGAATACGGCGATATGCAACTGATCTGCGAGGCCTACCAGTTGATGAAAGACGTGCTCGGTCTCAATGCCGACGAACTGCACGAAGTTTTTGCCGATTGGAACAAAGGTGAACTCGATAGCTACCTGATCGATATCACCAGCCAGATTTTTGCCAAGAAGGATGAGGACGGCACGCCCATGGTTGATAAAATCCTGGACACTGCCGGCCAGAAGGGCACGGGCAAATGGACCTGCCTCAGTGCGCTGGATATGGGCATGCCCGTGACGCTGATCGGGGAAGCGGTGTTTTCCCGCTGCCTCTCGGCGATCAAGGAGGAGCGGGTGGCAGCATCGGCGATCCTCAAGGGGCCCCGGCGCACCGCAAAAAAGCACGACCGCGCGACTTTTGTGGAAGACGTTCGCCGCGCGCTTTACTGTTCCAAGATTATTTCCTACGCCCAGGGTTACATGCTGCTGCGCGAGGCCGCCAAGGATCAGAAATGGAACTTGAACTTCGGCGGGATTGCCCTGATGTGGCGCGGCGGATGCATCATTCGCAGCCGTTTCCTCGGCAAGATCAAGGAAGCCTATGACAAGAACCCACAGCTCAGCAACCTGCTTCTGAATAAGTTCTTCGCCAAGATTTTGACCAGTTATCAAGCGGCCTGGCGGCGTGCCATCACCTATGGCGTCAGGGGTGGCGTACCCACGCCTGCCTTCACCACGGCACTGGCTTTTTATGATGGCTACCGTGCCGCCCGCCTGCCCGCCAACCTGCTTCAGGCGCAGCGCGACTTTTTCGGCGCGCACACTTATGAGCGCATTGACAAGCCACGCGGCGAGTTTTTTCACACCAACTGGACCGGCCGCGGCGGCAAAGTGGCCTCGGGCCAATACAACGCGTGAAAGAGGGATTAAGTATGAAATATGGGCTCAACATTCAACCATCGGGGGCCCTCGATTTTCTATCCTTGGGTGCCCTTGTCCACCGGCTCGATCCGGGAATCATTCCGTTTCGCAAGGCCACCGAATGCCAAATTCATGTTAGTGGTGGTGAATTCAACTGCGCCGCAAACCTGGCAGACTGCTTTCGCCTGCAAACGGGCATAGCAACCGCGATGGTCGACTATCCCATTGGTGACCTGATAGCCGAGCGCGTACGCGCCATGGGCATGAGGCCGTTCTACAAACATTTCAAGCACAATGGCGTGAACGGCCCCAACATGGCGGCCGTTTACAGCGATCGCGGCTTCGGCGTGCGCGCTCCCGTGGTTTTCTACAATCGTGCGAACGAGGCGGGGGCGATGCTTAAGCCCGGCGACTTCGATTGGAAGGCCATCTTCGCTTCGGGAATCCGCTGGTTTCACAGCGGCGGAATTTTCGCGGCGTTGTCTGAAACCACTGGCGAGCTCATTGCCGAAGGCATGAAGGCGGCCAAGGCGGCGGGCGCGATCACCTCCTTCGATTTGAACTATCGCGCCAAGCTCTGGAACATCTGGGGCGGCCACGAGCGCGCCCTGGCGGTGATCGCGCGCATCGTCGAACACGTGGACGTCCTGGTTGGGAACGAAGAGGATCTGCAAATGGGTTTGGGGATGCCGGGCCCTAAAGTCGCGGCGAAATCCAAGCTCGACCCCAGCGCCTTTTTCTCCATGATCGAAAAGGTGATCAAGAG
>CAZCVY010000453.1:2197-3387 GCA_964501985.1 uncultured Acidobacteriota bacterium
TGGTTGGTCCCGGGAATTGAGACCACCACGGGTCCATTGGGCCAGGGGTTCGGCAACGGCGTCGGCATGGGCATTGCCCAAAAGTATCTGGCCGCGCATTTTAATCGGCCGGGGCATGAGATTGTCGATTATAAAATCTATGCTATCGCCGGCGATGGCTGTTTGATGGAAGGCATATCCTCGGAAGCGGCCTCACTTGCCGGCCACCTTCAGCTTGATAATCTGATTTATTTCTACGACGACAACCACATTTCCATTGAAGGCAATACCCAACTGGCGTTTACAGAAGATCGCGGCAAGCGTTTCGAGGCTTACGGGTGGTTTGTCCAAAAGCTCAGTGACGGAAACGATCTGGAGGCCATCGATGCGGCGATTCGCGCCGCCCAAGCGGAACGCGGACGCCCGTCGATCATCATGATTCGCACGCACATTGGTTACGGTAGCCCCAACAAACATGACACCGCGGAGGCGCATGGCACAGCGCTGGGCGTCGAGGAAGTAAAACTCACCAAGCAGAATCTCGGCTGGCCGCTCGAGCCGGCGTTCCTGGTACCGGATGCGGCGCGCGCCCATTTCCGCTTGGCGCTGGAAAAAGGCGCCAAAGCCGAGGCCGAGTGGCAGTCCAAGTTGACAGCTTACCGCGCGGCTTTTCCGGATCTCGCGGCGGAATGGGACCGGTATACTCGGGGCGAACTGACGCCAGGCTGGCAAGCAAAGATTCCTACCTTCAGCTCCACCGAAAAGCCCATGGCAACCCGGCAGGCCTCCGGCAAGGTTCTCAATGCACTTTCCCCCGTTCTTCCCACGCTGCTGGGCGGCTCGGCCGACCTTGCGCCTTCCACCGACACCTTGATCAAAGGTGAAAAGGATTTCGAGCCAGGCAGTTACGGCGGCCGCAATTTCCACTTCGGGGTTCGCGAACACGCCATGGCTTCAATTCTCAATGGCATGGCCCTGAGTGGATTAATCCCTTATGGTGCCACGTTCTTTGTTTTTTCCGACTACCTGCGGCCGTCGCTCCGCCTCGCGGCGTTAATGGACGCCCACGCAATTTACGTGTTCACTCATGACAGCGTTTTTCTGGGCGAGGACGGGCCCACGCACGAACCGGTCGAACACCTGGCGGCTTGCCGGGTCATTCCCCATCTTTGCTCCATCCGGCCCGCCGACGCCAACGAAACCGCTGTCGC
>CAZCVY010000454.1:0-1740 GCA_964501985.1 uncultured Acidobacteriota bacterium
GCGCAGGCAACGATGGACACGAACTTCCACATCGGGCCGTGGTTAGTGCAACCCACGCTGAACACCGTTTCCAGGCAAGACGAATCCGTTCGCCTGGAACCGAAGACCATGCAGGTGCTCGTTCATCTGGCGGAACGCGCCGGCGAAGTCGTGCCGAAGGAGTGCCTGATCAGCGCCGTGTGGACGGACACCTTTGTGACCGACGATGTGCTGACGCGCGCCATCTCCGGACTGCGCCGGGTCTTTTGCGATGATGCCAAGGCGCCGCAGGTCATTCAGACCATTCCCAAAGGGGGCTACCGATTGATCGCGCCCATCTTGCCCGTCGAAGCCCAAAGCCGCCCCATCCGCTCGCTCATCGTGTTGCCCTTCGTGAATGGCAGCCCCGACCCCGACGCGGATTATTTGAGCGACGGAATCACGGAATGTTTGAACAATGTTCTCTCCTTCTTTCCCCAGTTGAAGGTTGTGGCGCGGAGCACGGCGTTCCGATACAAAGGAACGAACCTGGATCCCGCGGCAATCGGCCGGGAGTTGGGCGTGGGAGCCGTCGTTACCGGACGGGCGGTGCTTTGGTGCGGCAATGTGAGCGTCCAGGCCGAGCTGGTCGATCCTGCCACCGGAAATCAGGCCTGGGGCCACCGCTGGACTCGTCCGTGCGCAGACTTGCTGTCGTTGCCGGAAGATCTTGCCCGGGAAATCGCTGAGAACCTGAAGGTCCAACTGAGTGGTGAACAGCAACGGCTGCTGACCCACCGGCCCACTTCCCAGCCGGAGGCCTACCAGCTCTTTTTGAAAGCTCGATACCTCTATCATCAGGGCACGGAAGAATCCGTCCGCGCTGCGATCCGGGCTTATGAACAGGCAGTGGAGATTGATGCCGATTATGCGCTCGCCTTTGCCGGCCTCGCGGATTGCCATTCGTTTCTCTCCTGTGAGCTCGACTACGGGGCGATTCCGCCGCGCGTGTCCGAGCCCGTGGCCGAGGCTGCGGCTCGACGCTCGTTGGAGCTTGACGATCGGCTGGCGGCGGGTCACAGCGCCTTGGCGTGTATCCTCAAAAACTATCACTGGGACTGGGACTCGTCGGAGAGGGAGTATCGCCAAGCGATCTCCTTAAACCCCAATTATTCCCGGGCGCATGATTCTTACGCAGGCCTGCTTGCCGCGCTCGGGAGGTTTGATGAGGCGCTGGCTCAAATCGAGTCGGCGCACGACATCGATCCCTTTTCCGTGGCCATCAACACGGACTTTGGCTACATCCACTACCTCACTCGCGACTACGCGCGCGCCGTCAACCGCCTGCGGCTCACTTTGGAACTGCGGCCGGATTATATTCCCGCGCGCACGCTCCTGAGTTTTGTCCTGGAGCGCACCGGCGCCCGCGAGGAAGCGGCGGAAGAATATGAACGCGCGCTTGCCCTCACGCGGGGGAAGGAAATCCCCATGGCCGTGCTGGGCCGGGTCCTCTCCGCCGGGCATCACGACCAGCTTCGTAGCGGAATCGAGCAACTGCAAGGCTGCGCGAACCGCCGCTACGTTCCCGCCTGCTGGTTTGCCGCGCTCTATACCCGGCTGGGGGAAAACGACCAGGCTTTCCGGTGGATGGAAAAGGCCTGGAAGGAACGTTCCAATTGGCTCATCTACCTTTGCGTCGATCCCCTGTTCGACGATTTGCGTTCCGACGCGCGATTCCAGGACCTCGCCCAACGTGTGGGATTGCCTCCCTTCCGAACAACC
>CAZCVY010000454.1:1840-3373 GCA_964501985.1 uncultured Acidobacteriota bacterium
GTCAAAACAGCCGTTTAACACAAACTTCTTAACCTTAACTCCTATAACCCGTACCATTTGCACGGATAATTGCGGCGCTGGGACTTTCGGACATTTAGCTTCTGTCAGTCCCAGCGGCGCGAAACAGGGCGAGGCAACCTCGAAGCGATCGAACAGGCGCGGGGACTAGCTGGGATTTGCGAGTTATCCACAAGCCCCAGGGGTACACTGCCCGGACTATTTGGGGAAAATGGTCCGGGGATTTTGGGAAAGAGATTTCCCACGGATCGCGAAGAGGCTCGCAGGGGTTTATAGCGAATGCTGGTTCGTCATCTTTTTTAAGGGGAGAGGATAATTCACTATGCCGAGAATCAGAGGTCAGCGGCTCATGAAGTACGTGGACCAAGCCGTTTGTTCAGCGGCCACCGTTGTATTCGACTCAGTTCAGTTCTTCAATAAGTACCGCCCGAATCCCACCTTCACGCCCAAGTGGTCGGACAAGCCGCTTTTGAAATCATGGCAGAAGACCAAGCCCCAATTGGGCTGGCCTCGCCAGACGGATTCACTCTGCCCGGAATGCGTGAAAGAAGCGCGTTCCAAGATCATGAATGGCGATGAGAACTGGCAGTCATTGCTCACGGAGAAGACCGGCGAAGTCAAAGCCAACATCATTGAGCGCGATGGCGAAGTATGGATGGTGAAGGATTGCCCCATCCACGGACACTTCGAAGACATGATGGCCGTTGACGCCAAGTTCCTGAGCTGGATTGAGCGCAACTTCCCTGGCCGCGACATTCGCGCCCACAATGACGAGGGCTTGCACAATCACGGATCGAGTTCCATCAAGCACGGGCGCGGCTCGGTGCTGACGGTGGACCTGACGAATCGTTGCAACATGATGTGCGACCCCTGCTTCATGGACGCCAACCAGGTCGGCTTCGTACATGAATTGACTTGGGAAGACGTGAAAGAAATTCTCGACAACGCCATCATGATTAAGCCGCGCCGTCAGATGTCGGTGCAGTTCTCAGGTGGCGAACCGACCATGTCGCCCTATTTCATCGACGCGATTCGCTATGCTCGCAAGCTGGGTTACAACAGCGTGCAGGCGGCGACGAACGGGATCGAGTTCGCAAAGGATAAGGATTTCTGCCGCCGCGCTTTCGAAGCGGGTTTGCGATACGCCTACTTGCAATTTGACGGGATCGGCAACGATGCCAACGGCCATCGCCAGGTGGGCAATCTGTTCGACGTGAAGTTGCGCGCAATCGAGAACATGCACGCGGCGGGCATCGAGATCATCCTGGTCATCACCATTGTGAACAACGTCAACAACGACCAGGTGGGCCCCATCGTGAATTTTGCGCGCGAGAATCCCAAGAAGATCGCCTTTGTCGCCTTCCAACCTGTTTCCTTCACCGGACGCGATGAGGACATCACGCCGCAACGCCGTTTGCGCCAGCGCTACACGCTTGCTCATCTTGCCGGCGACGTGAAAAAGCAGACTGGCATTACCGAACCCACCCGCGACTGGTTCCCCATTTCCATGTTCAG
>CAZCVY010000455.1:0-3365 GCA_964501985.1 uncultured Acidobacteriota bacterium
GGGCAGGCACGAGGCCTGCCCCTACGAGGTTTCTCTTACGACTTTGCCGCGGGCGCCGCGTCCGCCCGGGCGCGGATGGCGCGTTTGGCGCGCAGCGCCGTCGCCGCCACGTCAGTGTCAGGATCATGCGAGAGCCGGTCGAGCTGTTCCAGGCTGGTCTGGTCGCCGCTGTACATCAGCACCACGCACAGTTGCTTGCGGACGCCGGCGTCGGGGCTCTGCAAGTAAGTGTAGAGTTTAGGAAGGAAGGTCGGATTGCGGGCGAGCTCGATCAGGTAAGAGCGGGCGACATCGCCTCGTACTTTCGAGCCCAGGTCGCTCATCACGTTGTTCAGGGCATCCGCGTTACCCAAAGCGGCGAGGGCGAAATTCATGGCCAACCTGGGGCCGGCGTCTTTTTCCACCGCTACGGCTTTTTGGAGCTCGCTCAGGCTTTGGGGATCCGCGGCGCGCGCCAGTCCTTCGCCCGCCGCCTGCCGGATATCTTTGCTATCACTCCACAGCGCTTTGGTGAATACCGGAACAGATTGCTTGTCACCCAAGTAAGCCAGACCTTGGATCGCGGCGACCTTGTCTTTTTGGTCTGGATCGTTCTGGTAAATCGATTGCAGTTTGGGCAGAGCGGCGTTGGCGCGCAGAATCCCAACGGCCGTGCAGGCGTCGCGCTTAACGTCTTTGTTGGGCGAATCCAGCAAGTCAACAAGCTGGGGGCCCGAACTCTCGACCTTGATTTTGGAGAGGGAATTCAAGGCTTCGCCGGCCAAGTCCGGATCGGAGGAGTGTGCCGCGGCCACCAAATCCGGGGCTGCTGCTTTCGCCGTAAGGATTCCTAGCGCCTTGGCCGCCTCGCGCGATACCGAGTTCGAGCGCGTGTCCTTCATCGCCGCTATCAGCGTCGTGATGACGGTGGGATCGATGGTGATGCCCGGGTCAACCTTCGTATCGTCCCCCGAGAAATGGCTGACGGTACGCTGGTAGCTTTTTTTCATGAATCCGGTAAAGCCGGAGGTCGGCAGAACGCCAGTGTAGTACCCCACCAGGCACTGCACGGCGGTCACCCGCACACCCTCGTCCGAGTCCTTCGTGGCCTGCTCCAGCGGCGGCAAGGCGACCGACTGATGGAATTGCGCCAGCGCCAGCACCACCTCGCGGCGCACTTTGGAGCTGGGATCGGTCAGGGCGTCCGCCAGCGCGGGAACGGTTGAGAGATCTCCTTGACTGCCCAAGTCCCGCGCCGCTTTCGCGCGGATACCCTCCGTGTGCCCCTGCTTGAGGAGCATCACTGAAGGGTTGCCGCTCGCGGCAGGAACGGTAGGTGTTGCAGTGGGAGCGGCAGGCGCTGGAGCCGGAGCGGATGGAGGAGTGGTAGAGGTCTGGGCGGCATTGGTCGCCTGCCCCCCGAGCAACGAAACGCACGACAGAATAGAAACGGCAAAAACCAAAAACCTGGAAGAGCGCTTCATGGTGTCCTCGCGGTGTTTTTTTGGCGGAACGGCATAACCGAAGGCCTACTATTTTCCGATGCTGGTAATGACGATCTTGGTTTTCCCAGAGGCGCTATCCGCCGCGATGGCAACGTTCACAACCGAATTCTGTTCCGCAAGATGGACCGAGGCTTGGTTCGCGCCCTGCGCCACCACCGCGTTGGGCCCGAGCTTATCCTTGTAGAAGGCCACAACCTTATCCACGGAATCTGAGGTGGTGAACTGCTGCATCTTGAGCCCCGCCATTCCCAGGATGGCTCCCGTTTGGCCCCCCGGGCTTTCTGCCCCAGGATAAGCCAGAGCTCCGGCATCGACGGCGGCGCCACCTGGTTCACCGGGTTGAATTGGGGCTTGGGACGAGCCTGTCGGCACAGGGAACGTGGTCTGAACCTGCTTTTCAAACCGCTTCAATCGCTGGTGGGCACGATAAATGCCGAAGACGCACGACCCGACCAGTAACATTCCGAGCAGCAGGAACACTCCGACAATGATCAAGACGATCTTCATGCCGGAGCCCCCCTTCGCCGGCGCGGGCGCGGCTGGCGGGACGGGGATGGAAGGGGTCATGACGACGTCCGCTGCATCCAGCCGGGGCGCGGCCGGAGCCGGCGCCACGGGAGTGAACATATCCGGCGGCGGGGCCGCGGGGGGAGGCGGCGCAGTAGGCCCGTCAATCGTGGCTCCACAGCCCGTACAGAATCGCATTCCTTCGGTCAGAGCGGTCCCACATTTTGTGCAGAATTGAGCCATCGGAATACCCCTCCTCTTTCAGTATGCACGGCGTGGAAGCCAGAGTTGAACCCGAGTCGCCGGAAAGTGGGTACGCGAAGCAGGTTCACGCCAGGATAGTTGATTCCCTTAAAGTGCCGGAGCATAACACTTTTCCCCGTCCGAGTCGAGGCGCACCGCGGCGCACCGGGGCCAGAAGTTGGGAACGGGGTGCTGGGTTCTGGGAACTGGGATCGGATGCTGGAAAAGATCCGCAGAGGGGTACTTGGCTCCCCAGCAAGCGCGGACCTGTTTTGTAGGTCGGCGGTTTGTTCGCTACGGGCAGGATACGAATAGCCGCGGACCTACAGAACAGGTCGCGCTATGATGGCTTACCGCCGGCGGGATCATGGTCAAAATGTCTGTAGCCTATGGCAATTAAATTGCTGGGGTGGAGGGTGGAGAGTTGTCTTTGGGCGGCATTACGCACTCCGGCAACACGATCTGCGGACGGAGAGCAGAGGGCAGATTGAGCTGGACAGGCATGGCGTCGGCTGCCCAGTATTGGCTTTTTGGCCGGAATCGTTGACTGACCCCCCTGCCGCGAGCCACCCGCCCATTGTTACTCTCGGAAAACGACTATGCTCATGAAAAGACGTACGGTTACGGGTAGAGCCGGAGGCAAAACCGGGGGGAAGGCAAAAACTCAAGTTATTGAAAAAAAGCAAGTTACTCGTAGAACCGGGGGTTACGGACGCCTTTTTCGAGAAACTGCTCCCGAAGCGGCTATATTTGTGAAAATATAAGTGGTTAATAGAAGTTTGTGAATAAGCAGGGCAAAGTCAAATCACTGAAACTAAATGAGTTAGAAAGCCGCGGAACAGCCGCGCGGCGCAAAAAGATGTTAAAAATGCAGGATGATCCGACTATGTGTATGAAAACACAGGGTCGAGCGACAGAATGTCGATCGAGAAATCACACTCTTGGGATCGAAATGGGAGCCGTTTTGACGACGTTATGGACGGTTTTCGGGCCTTCGGGAGCAATCATTTGGGGGAGGAAGGCAAACACGGAACTTCCGCCGCGCGTCAGTCCGCGGTATTCTACGGCCCGCTAAGATCGGCCGGGAAGAGGTTTGAATGATCCGCCTTAAACCAACTCGAAGCGAGCACG
>CAZCVY010000456.1:0-3342 GCA_964501985.1 uncultured Acidobacteriota bacterium
GACGTAGCCCGCCCATAACTGTTGACCAGAGTGTTGGCAAACTCCCTCACGCCGCGGGCGCGCGCGGCACGACTTGCAGTTGCACGCTGTGTTTCTGCGCGTCGACGACGGCAATGGCGGCCATGTTGACGATTTCTTCCACGGTGGCGCCGCGCTGAAGCACGTGGACGGATTTCGACAGTCCCATCAGGATGGGCCCCAATGATTCCGCGCCGCCGATTCGCATCATCATCTTATAGGCAATGTTGGCGGCCGCAAGGTCGGGGAACACCAGCACGGTGGCGCCGCCCTTGAGGTTCGAGAAGGGATACTCTTCTTCCATAAGTTCCGGCACCAGCGCGGTATCGGCCATCATTTCGCCGTCGATCATCAATTCGGGATTTATCTCCAGCGCCAACTCCACCGCGCGGCGCATCTTCTCCGATTGCGGATGGTTGTTGCTGCCGAAGTTGGAGAAAGAGAGCATGGCCACGCGCGGCTCGACGCCGAAATCGCGGGCGACTTCCGCGGCCAGCACGGCAATCTCCGCTAGGTCCTCCGCATTCGGGTCGATGTTGACGTGCGTGTCAGCGAAGAAATAGACGTCTTTCTTGGTGACAATGACGAAAACGGCGGCCACGCGATGCACTCCGGGCCGGGTCTTGACGATCTGCAGAGCGGGCCGGATCGTCTCCGGATAATTCTGGCTGACCCCCGCCACAAAGCCGTCAGCATCTCCCATGTGCACCATCATGGCGCCGAAATAATTGGGATTCAGCATCTGCTCACGCGCAGTGCCCAGGGTCACACCACCCCGGCGGCGCAGCCGATAGAATTCTTGCACGTACGCCTCAAAGTGGGGGGAATGCGCGGGGTCGATCACCTTTGGGCACATGTTCTCAAAGCCCAGTTCCTTCAGCCGATTGCCGACAATCACGGGGCGGCCGAGCAGAATGGGGTAAGCAATGCGCTCCTCGATAATCTGGTGACTCGCGCGCAGCACCTTGTCGTGCTCGCCCTCGGAGAAAACGATGCGCTTGGGCTCGGCTTGGGCGCGCTGGCGCACGTTCTGCATGACCTCGTAGGTTCTGGCCAGGCGGCGGGCCAGTTCATCGCGATAGGTGTCAAGGTTGATTTGAACCTGCGCCACCCCCGTGCGCATGGCGGCTTCCGCCACGGCGGCCGACACCCAAATCAACGCGCGCGGGTCGAAGGGCTTGGGGTTGATATATTCCGGCCCGAATTGCAACCGGGCGAGGCCGTAGGCACGCAACACGGAATCGGGCACGTCTTCCTTGGCCAGGGCGGCGAGCGCATGGGTCGCGGCCACCTTCATTTCCTCGTTGATCGCCCGCGCCCGCACGTCCAGCGCTCCGCGAAAGATTCCGGGGAAACCCAGAACATTGTTCACCTGATTGGGAAAGTCGGAGCGCCCCGTGGCCACAATAGCGTCGGGCCGGGCGGCCTTGGCCTGCTCGTATCCAATCTCGGGATTGGGATTGGCCAGGGCAAAGATGATCGGCCGCTCCGCCATGGGCTTGAGCATTTCGGGGGTCACGCAATTGCCCACGGAAAGTCCTACGAAAACGTCCGCGCCTTCCAGCACTTCGGCAAGGCGGCGCTTCGAGGTTTTGACGGCGAACCGTGAGTTGTAAGGATTCATGCCCTCGGCGCGGCCCTCGTAGATCACGCCGAAGATGTCGCACATGGTGATGTTCTCCTTGCGCACTCCCAGTCGCACGTAGTGCAGGGCGGAGGCTAGTCCCGCCGCACCCGCGCCGTTAAAGACCACGCGGACCTCGTCGATTTTCTTGCCCACCAATTCCAACGCGTTAAGCAGCGCCGCGCCGGAGATAATGGCCGTTCCGTGTTGGTCGTCATGAAACGCCGGGATTGACAGGGTCTTCCGCAGCACTTCTTCAACGTAGAAACACTCCGGGGCCTTAATGTCCTCCAGGTTGATGCCGCCGCAGGTGGGTTCCAGGAGTTGGCAGAACTTGATGACATCGTCGGGGTTTTCGGAGCCCACCTCCAAATCGAAGACATCGATATCGGCAAAGCGCTTGAAGAGCACGGCCTTCCCTTCCATCACCGGCTTCGAGGCGTGCGCGCCAATATTGCCGAGGCCAAGCACGGCCGTGCCGTTCGAGACCACCGCCACCAGGTTGCCGCGCGCGGTGTATTCAAACGACAGGTCATGATCCCTGTGGATCTCCTTGCACGGCTCGGCCACGCCGGGGGTATAGGCCAGACTCAAATCCCATTGCGTCCGGCAAGGCTTGGTGGGTGTTAACTCGATCTTTCCCTTGCGGCCCTGCCGGTGATAATCCAAAGCGTCTTTGCGGCGAATCTCCATCGTTTGTTCCTTCACCCTCTCGTTGTAGGGTTTTCACGCAGGCTCGGAGTGCCGGTGCTCCTGGTAACACCAGCAAACTTGTCCCTTCGACAAGGGAAACCGGGTTTTTCGGGGCATCAATTCACTCCCGACTCTATTCAACAAGCAGTTGCAGGGCCAGCGGGGGATGGGTTCATCGAGTCATCGGGTCATCGGGTCATTGGTGATTGGCGATCGGCGATTGTGGTATCGGCGCATTGGGCCATCGAAGGTCTTCTGCGCCAGTAAATCGTCCGCCGAAGTCATGATTTAGCCTGCAGGCTTTAAGATCGCCTCGCCCGATTTAAGCAACTAACTCCTTTTCTTTCAATAGCTAATCTCCAAAACAGGATAAGTTGCTTATTTTCAATAAGTCATTGGGAGCGCTTTTTTTGCCCCTTTGTTTTCAATCAACCATTGGGAGCAACCTTCATTTTTAACATCTCTTGAGTTTTTACAAATTTAAGATCTTTGTTTTCATCAACTTATTGGGAGCACTTTCTCCCTTTGTTTTCAATGAATTATCCCGGGCCCTTTTCATCTTTAGCATCTCAACGCTTGGTGCCTAGCCGCGCTGCGCGATTCCACGCGGAGACAGTTCTCCAGCTATTGTCCGAGCAATAACCCATCCATTATTGGGGAAGACTCGGACTTGGTGTCTGGCTACCGTAGAATTTTTCAGGTTTGGCCACGAATTTCCGCGGCGTGTAGGCAATAGTGGCGGGAACCCTCAGCGTGGCCCCAAGCGCCAGGAATCTCTCTCGCAGGTATTCTCGATTATTACTGAGGGTTGTAAATTGTAGAGACAATTGCCGGCGTAGCGCGGGCATCCTGCCCGCTGTCTCGGAAGCGTCCCGCTCCCGCACAGCGTGGGCAAGATGCCCACGCCACAGAAGCTGTGAATTAATTGAAAAAACCGCGTTTTTTGGCCCGCAAGTAGTTGAAAGCACGCGGGCGAAAGTCGGAAAAGCCAATAAATTCACAGCTTC
>CAZCVY010000457.1:0-3337 GCA_964501985.1 uncultured Acidobacteriota bacterium
GGCGGGTGCGTGCGCGACATGCTGATGGGCCGCGCGCCCAAAGATTACGACGTCACCACGGCCGCGACTCCTGACGAGGTGTTGAGGCTCTTTCCCGATGCACTCACCGTCGGCGCCCAATACGGAGTGGTCATCGTTCCACACGAAGCCGGAAACGTCGAGGTGGCCACCTTCCGCAGCGACGGAGTTTATGCCGATGGGCGCCACCCCCGTGAAGTCCGCTACGCTCATACTCCGCAAGAGGACGTGCGGCGGCGGGACTTTACCATCAACGGTCTGCTCTACGACCCCATCGCTGACCAGGTGCTTGATTACGTCGGCGGGCAAGCGGACATCCGCGCCCACCGGCTGCGGACCATCGGCGATCCCGTAGAGCGCCTCGGTGAAGACCGCCTGCGCATGTTGCGCGCTGTGCGGTTCAGCGCCCGCTTCGGATTCAAGCTGGACCCCGCCACGCTCGAGGCAATCCGGCAGTTAGCCCCGCAAATCTCCATGGTGAGCGCGGAACGCGTGCGCGATGAAATCGTCAAGATTCTCACCGAGGGGCCGGCGCGCGCGGGATTCGAGCTTCTGGACGAATCCGGCTTACTCGGCGAAGTATTACCTGAAATTAAACGCTTTCAAGGCGTGCAGCAGCCCCCCGAGTATCATCCCGAGGGCGACGTCTGGATTCACACCCTGATGATGCTGGAAGGGTTGCGGGACCCCACCGCCACGCTGGCCCTGGGCGTGCTTTTGCACGATGTCGGCAAGCCGCCCACGTTTACCGTCCGCGAGCGCATTCGCTTCGATGGTCATGTGGAAGTGGGCGTCAGGATGGCGGAGGAAATCTGCATCCGGCTGCGCCTGCCCACGCGTGAAACGGAGCGCATTGCCGAGCTCGTGCGGCACCATATGCGCTTCAAGGATTTTCCCCAAATGAAGCGCTCGACCCAACTTCGCTTTATCCGCATGGAAGGATTTGAGGAACACCTCGAGTTGCATCGCCTGGACTGCTTGTCAAGCCATCGCGATATCACCAACTATGAAATGGCAAGGAGGATGCTGCAAGAAACGCCGCCGGAAGAAGTCAAACCTATCCCTTTATTGCGCGGCGACGACCTGATTGCGCAAGGCTATGATCCCGGACCGAACTTTAAGATCATCCTTCAGGCCGTCGAGGACGCGCAGTTGGAAGGTCGCATACACGACCACGCCGAGGCCTTGCGGCTCGTCAACGAGCAATTCCCTATGACTCGGCGGTAACCCTGGTTTAACTCAGGGACCGCAGGCAAAGAAATATTACGCCGCCGACCGCGGCGAGGGCCACCACAAACATGCCGACCTTATAGAGGAGCATCTTGCGGTCCGCAGGCTCAGCGTGCGTCTGGTCAATCATCTGGAACATGGCGTCCTCCCACATTCGCGCCCACTTCCTCGGGCGTGGAGGCTAACCGATGGAGGGTTACAGAGGCCGCAGGATGGGCCTTTCAGGAAGAGATGGGAGCGTTTCGAACTGCACCTAGCAGCCAGGAGCGCTGGCGTCCCGTCGGGCCGATCGAGCGGCGAAACCGCTACTTTTCCTGCCTACACTCTAGACCTAATTTTTGAAAAGTCAAGCACACGTGCCAAAGTAACATTCTTAAATGGCTTGATACGGCACAGACCTCAACCAGGGTTCCGTCAAAATCGCAGGCCGATGAGGCGGAGTGTCTGGAAATCGGAGCGGGCGCAGTGGCGGAGGGCGGGAGCGATGTAGCGAGCGCCGGCGAGGAGGAGGGAGATGGCCAAGTTGCGGAGCGACGCCATCACTTGTCCGCCGGCGCCGGTGCGAACGCGGGAGCGGTCCTCATCGAAGGTTACATCTCGTACCCAATGCAGGCGATTCTCAATGGTCCATTGGCCGCGGCTCAAGGCGAATAAGTACGCCGGGGTGGCACGTTCGACGGGCAGGCTGCTGAGGCCCTGCACGATTTCGGTTCGGGATTTCTGCGACGCCATCTGCGTGACTTCGCGCCGGAGGGTGAAGACTTGCGCGGCATAGGGGAAGTCCAGCTTTTCTTCCACGAGGTAGCGGGACTTTGACGGAGCGCTGGGCATATGACACGAATGCTGCGCACATGCTTTTGGATCGAATTGCCCGCGCCTATTACCAGTCGTGACACGCTGCCGGCGGCGGGGGAGAAAAGCTGGCGGCGTGTTCAACCCACCAGGCGTGCCAGTCGCTGGCGATGCGCGCAGGCTCGTCGCGCGAGGGGTCGGCGTTAGCGCCGACCTTGTGGCCTGTCAATCCTTCCAACGCAAAGTTCGCCACCTGTCGAACCTGTGGCTCGGGGTCGTTGAGTGCGGCGACGATCGCCGGTATGACTTCCCTCGTTCCCAGGTTTTTCAGACCCAGAATGGCGTTCATCCGGTCCGTCACTTGGGCAGAGTGCAGATTGTCGAAGAGCGCCTGCACCGCCTGCGCGTCGTGAAAGAACCCGAGCGCGCGCAGGATGTCGCCCCGCATCGGGTCCGGACTCTTGCCGAGCATCTCCATGAGCGGGGGGACGAATCCTGGGTCCGCCTTCTCCGCCAGAAGAAGCAAGGCATAGGACCTCAGGGGATTCTCTGTCTGGCTGGCGGTGTCTTTGCTTCCCGCACCGACGGCACTCTCTGGCTCTCGAAACAGCTTCAGAATCGCCTGCCAGGAGGCGGGGGTGTTCAGCCGCGCCAACCCATCCAGAACGTCACGCCGGTCCCACCGGTCAGGCTTTCCGGCAACCGCCAACTTGATGAGCTGATCCAGAAAGAAAGGCTGGGGCATGGAAGTGAGCACCACCACCGCCTCCGCGGGGTTAGGGTTCTTGGAGTCCTGGACGGCGGCGAGATAGGGGTGGAAAACCTCCTCAATTTGCGCGGGCGTGGATTTCACGACCTGAAAGCTGAGTTCATCGATGGCCATGGCGAAGGCTGCCGGTTTTTCCGCGAACCTTTTTGTCTGCGGGTCGGGCTGCAGCAGCGCCAGCCGGCGCTCCGCGCGCAGATGATAGCGGCCGGGCGCGCTGAATTGCGCCCATTGGTTCAGCAGCCAACGCTCCGAATGAACCTGCCCGGGCGGCAGTGTGACCGAGCCGTACACGGCGGCCCCCTGCGGGCTGCCACACGGACGTGGGCCGGGGTCGGGAAGCCGCTGTCCCTTCGCGTCCGTCACCTGGTATCGCGGCTCCTGTTCATCGTCCGTGCCCAAACCACGCGTGGGTGTGCGATAGCGAAAGGCGAAAACAGTTGTCCCGATGTTCTGGATCACAAATCGGCAAAAGATCGGTTCTCCCAATAAGTACTTGGGCTTTTCCATTTCCACTCGGACGGAATAACT
>CAZCVY010000458.1:0-3312 GCA_964501985.1 uncultured Acidobacteriota bacterium
ACGAAGTGCAAGCCGCCTGGGGACGCACCGGCAAGAAGTGGTGGGGCATCGAGCATTGGGAAGTGGTACCCGACATCATCACCAGCGCCAAGAGCATGGCGAACGGCGTGCCCATCGGGCTCACGCTGACCACGCCGGAAATCGCCGATGCATACAAGGGCCTGACCATTTCGACGTTCGGCGGCAACCCCGTCGCCTGTGTCGCGGCCAAGGCAACGATCGACTTGATCGAAGAAGATCGTCTGATGGATAACGCCGAGACCGTCGGCAATCACTTCCACGCGGGGCTGGAAGCGTTGAAGGAAAAGCACGCCATTATCGGCGACGTGCGCGGCATGGGCTTGATGCAAGGAATCGAACTCGTGAAGGACCGCACCAGCAAAGCGCCCGGCACCGATTTAGCCAATCAATTGCTCGAGCGGCTGCGTGTCCACGGCCTGCTGGTGGGCAAAGGCGGCCTCTACGGCAACGTGGTCCGCATGTCTCCGCCGCTTAATATCTCGAAGGGCGACGTGGATATTGCCCTCGCCGCGATCGACAAGGGCCTAGCGGAGGTATCGGCGACGTAGTGCAGGGCCCGCTCTCCGGCCCTGCGGCTTTTGCTCTTTGGCGCACCGCAAAGATGAAAGACAGGCTCGCCGTTGTCGATCCTGCCCAAAGCGCGCCGGCCTGGAAGAACCGCAGGGCTGGAGAGCGAGCCCTGCGCTACGTTTTCGCGCACCGCGGGCCCCCCGGCGGAAATCGACGTCTACGAAAAAGGAAAGTTCCATGCCCGGCATTCCCGTTCTCCATGTTGAAGCTGATTCCATCGCCCGCGCGTGGGAGGATTCGCTCCTCCTGCTTCACCAGAAAGGCTGCAACCTCCAAACTCAGTACGACAAGCCTGGCGACGCGCCGAGCAAAGATGCGACGATGGTCATCACCATCAGCCAACCTCTCCAGGAGCCGATGATCCACCGCGATTTTCCCGGCGGCCCTGAGGATCTTCAGGAATATGTGATGGAGGTTCTGGAAGGCATCAAGGACCACTTGGTGCGCGACCAGCGAGATACCGGCGACACACGCTGGGAATACACCTATCACCAGCGTCTGTTCCGCTACACCGTGCCCACGTTTGTCCCCTTCGATCAGATCGAGACTATCTGCCGCAAGCTGGCGGAAACACCCTACACGCGGCGCGCTCAGGCCATTACCTGGAAGGTCTGGGAGGATAACGACTGCTACGACCCCGCCTGCCTGCAAAGCGTTTGGTGCAGGATCACGGAAGAAAATGGCGCGCTAGTGCTGAGCATGAACGTGCGGTTCCGTTCGAACGACGCTTACAAAGCCGCATTCATGAATATTTTCGCTTTAGTCGAAATGCAGCGTCGCATTGCCGAGCGAGTTTCGAAGCTGTCCGGCCGGGAAGTGGGAGTGGGCCGATACTGCCAGATGGCCGACAGTTACCATCTCTATGGATCATACTTTCGAGAGTTCGAGGCGCGCTTTCTCGGCGCCATGGCCAAACGCACCTTCGAGCAGCGCACGCTGCGGTATGCGGACTGGCGCGAATCGATGGAAGAGGCCCGCCCAGCGATTTTGGACAAGGCCCGAAAGATGGGGCAGTAAGGCTGTCGGTTGCCGGTTGTCAGTCGTCGGTGATTCCTCACCTCGCGCACCCAGGGAAGTAAATCCCAAGCCCAAAACATCTCGCGAACTCGTTTATCGAAGCCGGGAACCAACAGACTGAAAACATTTCCCGTTGCCGCTAATTCTGCGGCTCCGTTTTTGGCGGTTGCGTGGCGGGCTTACCGGCGGCTGCACTCTTTGCCTCAGCCTGCTTGGTATTGCCGACCGCCTTGGCGGTAGTGCGGGCGGTGCGTTTACGGCCTTTAAATTCGGGGACGATATTTTTCATGGGAGTCGCAGGCCCCTGCTTGTTGCGCTCGGCATAATTCAATTCATTCTGGCAGGAAGCCAGGTTGGTCTGCGTCGCAAGCATCAAACCGTCCTGGTTCTTCAGCAAATATTTCAGGTGTGACGCAATCTGTTGCTGCAAATCGAAAAGCTGATTCCCGGACTGGCTATATTGCCCGCCGAAGCTGGGATTCTCATAACGCGCGACGCTGTGCGCCACGCCGTCCACCCGGGGCAGCACCGCACTGATCGCCAGAAAAGTTTGAAAGCCCAGATATAAGCTGTCGGGACGGGCTTCAAACTGCCCCCGCCAATCCTCCTGGGCGGCCATCGACTGGCGCAAGGAATCCAGACTCTGGCTGAAGGACTGCTGTTCGGCCGCCGTGAGCTTCCATTTTTCCGGATGCACTTGCGAGACCAAATCGTTTAAGCGGAACTCCGCAAGCCACATTTTGTGCATCAGGGCCTTCACCTGTGCAGGCTCGAGATAACCGGCCGTCGCGGCTTGGGCGGATGGCGAAGTGGGCGTTTGGCCGGGCGCAGGGATCGTTACCGTCTCGATATCTTGTGAGGCCGGCGTGTTAGGGTGCGGCGGAAGCGGCGTTTTTTGCGAAGACGATTGGCCGACGGCGGCAAGGGGAAACGCGGCAACGAACAGCGCTAAGAAAATACATTTCATCGCGGACCTCACTCCTAAGTTAGAGGGCGGAAACCCGCAGAAAGATGGCAGGGCTCAGGCGGCTTCGTCAACAAACTTCTGCAATTCGTGCTGCGCCTCTTGACCGAGGTCCAGAAATTGGATCCCCATACCCAGTCCCATGCGCGAGAACTTTACCTTGCCGCGACAGGTAATTGCCCGATCTATCGGGTTGAGCCGGAAGGTAAGCGATAACTCGGAATCAACGGGAATGGGAAACGGCGTATTGATGAACATGCCGCCGGGACTCACGTCACGAGTCACCAGGATTTCATTCCGTTCCAGCGCGTCGCAATGAACTTTGGTTACTAGCTTGACCCGGCGGTACTGTCGGCGCTCGAACTCCGCTTTAACGAGTTGCGGATCTTCCGGTTCCACAATGCGCCTCGCGCTTCAGACCCTCACTGGCCAGATTCCTGCACTTCGACACCAAATTTAAAGCGCGTTCGCGGGATACCTCGGCCCCAACGGTTCGCCTCCCATCGGGCTTGAAGAAATTTTATGTCCGGGCGCTGCGCCAAATCCAATGCCGCGGGTGTGACGCCGCAATGGAATTTTTGCGGAAACCAAAAAACCGCCTGCGTCCCCCAGTCCTCGCCGTCGGCCGAACCCCAAATGGAAACATGCAGCGATTCCTGCTCCAGAACTTCGGTGATCTCAACAATCAGGAGGAGTTTCCTTCCGGCCAATGCGCCCAGTTCCAGCGGGGCGCCGTGCCC
>CAZCVY010000459.1:0-3295 GCA_964501985.1 uncultured Acidobacteriota bacterium
TTGAAGTCGGTAATGCCGGCGCGCGCCATGCTGGACTGGATGATTTCCAGCATCGTCTCCGGCTTCACACCTGCCTTGACGGCAAGCACAAAGCCCTCGCAGAAAACCTCGACCATCGTCGCTTGAATGGTGTTCTGCGCGAGCTTGGCGGAAAGGCCGAGCCCGTGCGGACCGCAGTAGATGTGCTTCTTCCCGAGCAACTGAAGAATGGGCATGGCGCGGTCAAAGGTCTCACGATCGCCGCCGATCATGTAGGTCAGTTCGCCTTTTTCCGCGCCATGCTTTGAGCCGGTAACCGGGGCATCGAGCCAGTTCGCTCCCTTGCCCGCCGCATGGCAGGCCATCTTTCGGCTGACGGCAGGGCTGATGGTGCTCGAATCGATGACGATTGACCCGGGGCGCAGCGATTCAAGAATGCCATCCTTACCCGTCACTACACTTTCGAGCGCGGCGGAGTCACTCACGATAATGACGACGAAGCTCGCATCTCGTACGGCGTCAGCGGGTGTTGCGACTACGCGCGCGCCTGCCGCTTCCAGGGCAGAGGTTTTCCCTGGAGAACGATTGTAGACTGCCAGCTTGTGGCCGGCCTTCGCGAGGTTTAGCGCCATAGGCTGTCCCATGATTCCGAGTCCAATGAATCCGATTGATTCCGGCATGTGTTCCTCCAAAGAAAGGTAGTCAGCCACCAGCACTCGGCCGTCAGCTCAGGCATTAGCTGTAAGCTGAGCGCTGATAGTTGATAGCATCAAGTCATGTACCATCCGCCGTCCACGTTGATTGTCTGCCCGGTGATGTAGCCATTGCCCGCCAGCATGACGGCCACGTCGGCGACTTCTTCAACTTGGCCGAAGCGGCCCATGGGAATCAGGTCGGCCCGGGCTCGCGGATTCGCCGCCACCATCTGCGTATAAATTAGTGCTGGGGCAATGGCATTCACCGTGATGCCCTCGCGCACGAGAATCTTTGCATAGGAGTGCGTTAACCCTAGCATACCAGCTTTGGACGCGGCATAGTGCGGGCCTACAACCCCTCCGATATGTGCCGCCACCGAGGAGAGGTTGATGATCCGGCCCCAATGGCGCGCGCGCATTCCCGGAACCACCTGCTGGGTAACCAGGAAGGCGGACTTGAGATTCACGGTGATGAGTTCATCCCAATCTTCTTCCCGGATTTCCTCGAGCGGCTGGGGACGCGTGATCCCGGAATTGTTGACGAGTATATCGATCGGCCCCAGGCCTTCCTCCACCGTTTTCACCAGCCGCGATACCTCCGAAGATTTCGAAACATCCGCTTGCGCGGCGAGCGCCCTCCGACCCGACCGCCCGATGCACGCGCACGCCTCCTCGGCCTCCGACTGGTGCCGGAAGTAATTGACGGCCACATCCACGCCGACTCTGCCAAAGGCTTCGGCGATGGCCCGGCCAATTCCCAGACTCGCGCCCGTAACGAGCGCAACTTTTCCGGTGAGGTTTTCCATTGCGGCACTCGCAGACTCAGGCCCCGAAGTCGAGCCATAGGCGCACGTCGCGAACGTTATTGTCCGTGAATCCAGTATCGAGAGTATCGCCCAAGGTTCGGAAGAATGAATACGCGTCGCTGCCCGCGAGGTATGCAGTCGGATCAAGACCCCGGCCGTGCGCGCGCGAAACCGTTTGGCCGTCGGCTACCGCTCCGCTGGTGGGACTATTCCCGTCACGGCCATCTGTGCCGGCGCTCAGCACCACACGGCGCTGGCCTGAGATCTGCTGGGCGGCATAAAGTGCGAAAGCCTGGTTACGCCCACCCATTCCCGGGCCCGTAACCGGACACGTCACCTCTCCCCCGACCACCAGGCAGACCGGTTGGCCATCGTGTGCCATTGCGAGGGCGTCGAGCGCAGCGGAGTCCGAGTGCACCACCTGCTTGTAGTCAGCGTCCCATGTCCCCTGGTCGATCGCCGCCGTGAAGCCGAGCTTTTCCGCCGCCGTCAGCGCTGCTGCCACTGCATCGCGATTGGACAGCAGGCAAAAATAATGCGAATTCGCAAAGCGTGGGTCGCCCGGCTTGGGCGTCTCGGGCAGCTCCCGGCGCTCGAAGAACCCCCGGATCGTCGCCGGGAAGTGCGCGGTCACGTTACTCTGTTCGGCGAGTTCGTAAGCCTGCTCGACGGTCGACTCATCGGGCATGGTCGGACCTGAGGCCACCATCGAGGGCAGGTCGTCGGGCACGTCAGAAATAAAGATCGTCAGTTGTCGCGCGGGGTAAGCACGCTCAGCGAGCCTGCCGCCTTTTACCGAGGAAACGTGCTTACGAAGGACGTTGATGTGTTCAATCGGAAGGTGGGAAGTAACGAGCGCGCGATTGAACTCAATCAAATCTGCAAGCGTAATGCTGGTGTCCATCGGTTGCGCCAGGATGGCGGAACCACCGCCCGAAACCAGAAAGATGACGGTGTCGTCGGGCGTGAGATGAGAGATGAGTTCAAGTGAGGCCCTCGCGCCCTCCATGCTCGAAGCGTTCGGGAAGGGATGGCCTCCGACAAAATATTGGAAGTTCGGGAGCTTTTGTTGCGTGTCGGCGGGCGATACCGAAACACCGGCTTCAATCCTCCCCCCCAGGATTTCGTGCAGCACGGTGGCCATGCGATTTGCCGCCTTGCCAAACGCCACGACGCGGGGCGGTCGGACAAGAGGATGCGCAATTTCCCCCGCCATGAAAACGTCGCGCTCAATCTTTAACTTCGCGAGCATGGCGTGGCGCACGTCGATGGCCGCCATGGTTTCACGGAATATCTGCTCAGCCAGTTGCTTGCCGTGGGAATAGTCCGGCTTCTTTATTGCTGCGGATTGAGCCGTCGAGGTCATTCGGAGAACCTCGCGAGAGCGTCCACTCCGGCTTGACCCACCAATACGTCTTGCGCATCGGGGCCGCCGCTCACTCCGATGCCGCCCACACATTGGCCGTCAACCATCAACGGCAGGCCGCCCCGAAGGCACGTAAGTCTGTCATCGCTGGCCAAAGCGAGACCAAGGGAATTCATGACGTTCGGGTCGCTCGCGGGTGAGGGGCCCGTCGGCACGCGGCGAAGAGCGGCTGATCGGGCCTTGGTCAAAGCGATTTCCACGGCGGAAAGCTTGGCGCCATCCATCCGAGCAAAGTGCAACAAGTGACCGCCTTCATCCACAATGGCAATGTTTTGCGGAACCTTGATCTCTCGCGCTTTGCTCTCTGCCGCCGCCAGTATAGCTCGCGCCCCTTCCAGCGTCAGGCGAACGTTATTGCGTGTCAGCATGCCTCCATTATTGGGAAGCTG
>CAZCVY010000460.1:0-3246 GCA_964501985.1 uncultured Acidobacteriota bacterium
CGGCGGCGTTCGACGGCAATGCGGTTCTCGCTGCCTGCCAGCTCATCCTGAAGCGCCATGAAGTTTTGATTGGATTTGAGGTCGGGGTAATTCTCGACTATCAGCAGCAGTCTGCCGAGGGCGCCGTCCAGCTTGCCATTGGCGGCGATCTTGTCCGCGGGTGTCCGGGCATTCAGCAAGCCGGCGCGGGCATTGGCGATGTCTCCGAACACGGTTTGTTCCTGCTTCGCATAGCCCTTCACCGTCGCTACGAGGTTCGGAATCAGGTCGGCGCGCCGTTGCAACACCACATCCACCTGCGACCACTCCTGCTTGATGGCTTCATTCTTGCGCACCATTTCGTTCTTGCTGCTGACGTACGATCCGCCCACGACGATGGCAACCACCAACAGTAAGACCAGCACCACTCCCACCACAGCCAGCAGTATCTTCATGACGTTCCTCCTCAAACTCCGCTCTAGAGGCGGCTTTCCGCCGCCTCGTGGCGAGGTAAACTCGCCGCTACGTTTTCCTTATCCCTTCGCCGGTGGAATCGCCAGCCGGCGGTCCATTTCCTCCGCGACGTGTGCGACCCTGTCGAGGTAGGCGTCGAACGTGGCCTGTATGTCCACGTCGCGCCCACGCTTGTGCCCCTCGCGAACCTCAAAGATCGTATGAAAGGGAGAGGGATCAAACCCCAGCACCGATCCCAAGCGATCCATCGTGCTTCGCTTCGTGGACGGGGGCTGCTCCCCCAGAGCAATCAAGGCATGCCGAAAGAGCGCGGCGAAGGTCGAAATGGATTCGGTCATCAGTTCCAGGGTTTTGCGCGCGTCCGCGGGGTGCATCAGATAATGCTGGCGCAGGCGCAGCGTATTGTTCCGGAATTCCCTCTCGACTTGCAGCCGGTGGCGATCCATCGGAACGTTGAGCGTGGCCATCACATCCTCGCCATGCAGCACGCGGTGAGCCGCCTTGATGTCCAATAGTTCGATGGCGAAAATATCGGCGGAATGGTGAAGCTCATCAAGGGTGAAGAACAGCGGCGCAGGGTGTCCCTTCTTCAACCACCACGCGGAAGCATCGTGGACTCTGCTCAAATCCGTGCGGCCCAAACTTTGCACGACGCAAAGGATATTCAAGTCGGAATGGCCCTCGTGAAATTCATCCGTGGCCGCCGAACCGTAAAGGATGACCGACAGCAGGTTGTTTCCGGCGTCATTCTTCAATCGGGCCACCAAGTCTGTGAGGTCTTGTTCTGATTTCATAATTCTCGCTTCCGGAGAACTTCCATTCAAGGTGATTTTGTTACCAGCTCCCGCCTGCTCCGCCCCCTCCTGAAGAACCTCCGCCAAATCCACCGAACCCACCACCACCGCCTCCCCCAAATCCACCCCCACCCCAGCCGCCATTACCCCGTCCTCCACCTCCCATCAGGAGAGAGATGAAAAACCACGGGCCCAGAAACTTAAGCAAGAGGGGGACAACGATGATGAGGACGAGAAGAAGAAAGAGGATCTCTCCGCCGGTGAGGTGCACCTCTTTCCCCTTGTCGTCCTCGGCAGCAGGGGCGGCTCCCGCCAGACTATCGAGGGAAACGTGGCTGTCCTGCGCAATCACGTCGGCGATCTGGACCACCATTTGCGCCATGGCGCCGTTGTAATTGCCCTGCCGTAAGAAGGGGATCATGCCGCGTCCGAACGTGCCCACCTTGCCGTCGGGAAGGATGGGTTCGAGTCCATAGCCCACTTCGGTCCAGTACTTGTGGTCGTCGGTGGCGAGCAGCACCATCACGCCCCGGTCCGTTCCCTTGAACCCCACGCCCCACTTCTGGAAAAGGTGATTGGCGAAGTCCTCCGGCGTATCGCCTTCCAAAGTCTTGACCGTGACCACCGCGATCTGCGCTTTGGCTTTTTGGTCGACCTCCGTACTTAACTGGGTGAGTTTCTGCACCGTTGCCGCATTGAGCACACTGGCAAAATCGTTGACATATCCCTGGGGACTGAGTTTTTGCCACTCTTCCGCCCGGACCGGCGCAACACAGGCCGGCACTAGTAGCAGGATGAAGAGGCTGCAACGAGAGAACAGTTTGAGATGGGTGGACCGCATCATTGACGTGAGACTCAATCCGGAAAGACGATTTGTCGAGGCTGCATCTTATTACCGACGCCTCAGGGTCGCAGGCGCGTTTGGCTTACTCTCAATCGTACACGGCATCGAGGATGGGCGCAACATCCGGGTTTAACTGTTTGTGTATGAATGTTAGTCGCAAATCGCGCCCTTTGCTATAATGGCGAGCGCCGTCCGAAACTCGAGGATCCCCATGTCCCAACCTCTGCCGCACATCACTGTTCGCGACGCGTTCGGCAACCAGCGTGAAGTCGAGATTTCGCGTACGCCATTCACCATGGGTCGGCAGGGCGATAACGACCTGGTGCTGCTCGACACTCGCGTTTCCCGCCGCCACGCCCGCATCCAAAAAGACAACGAGGGCTATCTGCTGGAAGACGCCGGGAGCCGTCACGGCACGTTCGTGAACGGCGAGCGGGTGACCGCGCCTCATCGCTTGAAGTCGGGCGACCAGATCAGCTTGGGCGTAACCGATTCCTACGCGCTGGCTTTTGGCGTGGAAGAGGCTGTACTTCCGGGCCTTCTGGAGAAATTTGAAAAGGCGGCGGAGCAAAGTTCCGCCCCGCAATTGCACCACCTGGGATTGCTTCTTCAGATGGCGCAGATGATGCTGCGCGCCCCGGCACTCGAGGAAGTGCTGGTGACCTTACTGGATTCCGCTCTCCAACTGACCAACGCCGAGCGCGGGTTGCTCTTCCTGAAAGAGGGCGAGGGTGAACTGGAGCTTCGGCTGGCCCGCGGCAAAGGCGGCGTGTACCTGAGCCCGGAGGTGACGGACTATTCGCGCACCGTCGTCGAGCGCGTGGTGAAGACCGGCCAGGAGGAAGTGATTTTGGAAGAATTGACCTCCGGCCGCACCCCCATGGAAACCGGCATCATTCACACCAATGCGCGCGGCATCGTTGCGGTCCCTTTGCAAAAACTTCACATGGCGGACGCGTTGGGAGAGACTTTTGTGGGAAGACCGCCGGAGATGCTGGGATTGCTGTATCTTGACACCCGCTCGCAGGCCGCGGCGGTGACCGGGCTCGATCGGCAAGTGCTGCAAACGTTGGCGGTGGAAGGCGCCACGGTCATAGAGAACGCCCGCCTGTTTCGCCTGGCGCGCGACCAGGAGCGCATCCAGCACGAAATGTT
>CAZCVY010000461.1:0-3205 GCA_964501985.1 uncultured Acidobacteriota bacterium
TGGAAATCCTGCTTGACCGTGCTCACTTCTCGTGCGGCGAGATTGACGGCCGCTATGGCCAAAATCTCAAGAATGCCATCGAGGCTTATCAGTCGGCAAACCAGTTGACGGTGGACGGTGTCGTGGGCCCGGCTATGTGGCAGGTCCTCGAGCAGGATTCGGCCGAGGCGGTAATCGAATATACGATTTCCGCCAAGGATATCGCTGGCCCCTTCGTCAAAACTATGCCTTCTGACATGGTGGCCAGGTCCAAGCTGAAGGGCATGTACTACGCATCGCCGTTACAGGAATTCACGGGGAAGTTCCACGCGAGTGAAGCGCTCCTGCGACGTCTCAATCCCGGACAGCCGTTTGACATCGCCGGCCAGGAAATACTCGTCCCGAATGTAATAACCCCGCATTCGGGGAGGGCGGCATCCGTGGTGGTGACGGGCCTTGCTACCAAAGACCCAATCCGCGCCGCATCTGTTGAAGCGCTCGATTCCGCCGGCAAGGTTCTCTTTTACGCAACGGCCAATATTGGCGGTGCTCATGATCCGCTGCCGGTTGGCGAGTGGAAGGTCACGGATATCGTGCACAACCCCTGGTACAACTACAACCCCGATCTCTTCTGGGACGCCGAAAATCCGAATGCGAAGGTGAAGATCCCTCCCGGGCCCAACGGCCCGGTGGGAGTGGTGTGGATCGGGATCAGCAAGCCACATTACGGGCTACATGGCGCCTCGGATCCCGGGTTGATCGGCCGCACGCATTCCGACGGCTGCATTCGCATGACGAACTGGGACGCGCTCGAACTGGCTAAACTCGTTGCGGTGGGCACGCCCGTGATCCTGAAGGAAGACCCGGGAAGTCCCGGGGCGCGCGAGGCGAAAAATCTCGGGAAAGCAGGTAGTCCAGAGTCTACGGCGGACCTACGAACGGCCCGCAGCGCGGCGAAACGGTCCGGCACCCCACAGTAGGAGCATCCGAATGAAACGCGCCTCCCTTCGGCCACTCATGATAGGAATCGCAGCGGGATTTGCCGCATCGGTCCTCCTCCTCGCGACTACGATTGATTCCCAGGTTTCAGACAATTTCGCTGCTCTCGCGTCGCGAAACCTCGGCCTGCCGCTGGCGAACCTCAGGCGCGCCGATATGCCCCGTGACACTTTCGCCGAGGGCCGCGCCAATGGTAAGCCGCATGAAGCGACCGACATCATGGCGCCGCGCGGCACGCCTGTCCTGGCAATCGGCGATGGCACCGTCATCAAGCTGTTCTACAGCCAATTGGGCGGCAACACGGTCTACGAGTTCGATTTGCCGCAAATGTACTGCTACTACTACGCCCACCTGGATCGCTACGCCTCAGGAACCCGTGAAGGAATGTCCGTTCATAAAGGCGACGTCCTCGGTTATGTGGGCTCGACCGGCGACGCCTCTGCTGATGCGCCTCACCTGCATCTGGCTATCTTTCGCCTTAGTCCTGAGAGGCATTGGTGGGAGGGAACGGCGATCAATCCCTACCCCTTGCTGATGAAAATCCTGGATGAGCAGAGGTAAACGTCGGCACATCCGCGAAACCAAGTCTTCATCGTTGGGCTTCAAACACCAGGATGGAGTTCCCGGACGCAAAACGGGCGATCGAGTATTTTGGATGGTGCTTTCCCGAATCTGGGCTCCGTGGGTTCTGCCGAATACGACCTGCCACGGGAAATGTATGAACGCTGCCCAATGAGGGCATAGTGTCGGCCGAAGTCGCTCAACTCCTGTATCGGCTATTCGGAAGTCAACGCCCAGAAACCGGCTGGCAGGGCAACTTCTAGCCCTTCCTGCTGAAGTTAGCGCTGATGGGTAGGATGCCCGCAGTACATCCTCAGGCAGGAGTGCCTGTGCCGCATAAAAAAACGGCCCGCCGCGGGGCGGGCCGGTCTGAGAAACTTCAAAAACCATTCTTCAATGCCACTCGTTAGAACCGACCATTAGAACGTCAGGTGGCCACCCAATTGGACGAGTCGCGGTCCGTTCATGGGGCCGAAGATCTCGCCAAACGTGCCGTCGTTAACCGTTGTATCCGGGTCGCCTCGTCCGACACGGTTGAGGACATTTTGGAAGTCCCCGCGGAGTTGGAGTTTCACCCGCTCGGTAATCCGGATGTTTTTGAGGACCCCGAAGTCCTCCTCCTGGTGAGCCGGTCCACGAAGGTTGGGAAGTTCGCGGGGCGCCGTTCCAACCCGCAATGGGAAGCTATTTTCGGGAGATAAGGGTGGATCGGCAAAGGCTGCTTCATTCAGGTACGGAGTTCCATTGATGGCGTCCAATCCGTGGAGAGGCACGGTCTGCTTTACTCCTTGGACGACATCGGGCCGAACGTAAGGCGTGATGACGGTGCTGGCGTCATTGTCGAACAGGGAGAGAGGATCGCCGGAACCGTACCGTTGGATGGCGGTAACTTGCCAGCCGCCGACGATCCGGTCGAGTCCCCGGCTCGAGCTCAAGAACCTCTGGCCGCGCCCGAGGGGCAGCGAGTAGATCCAAGTCAGCTTGACAACCTGCGGGTAGTCGAAGGAGGTAATGGATCTCTCCAACTTGCGGTTGTAGAAGTCCTGAATATAGGTGCTGTTGTACATGACGGAGTCGCTGTCGCTGATGTCTTTCGAGAGCGTGTAGGCCGCGATGAACGTCAAGCCGTGGGAGGAGTTCTTGCGCGCCTGGATTTGGAGCGAGTGATAGATGGACATGCCCATAGTGGGCTGGTCGTTGATGATGCCGCTGTACTGGGGGAACGGCGCCAGGCCGGCGGCAATGGACGTACTGTAGTTGTCATTCTCGAACGTGGAATAGGGCAACTGGGTGATTCCATATTGCGCCAAGGTAGCCGCAGTGGTGGGATTGCTCAAATCGCCTCCGAAGTCATCGACAAGCTGATCGCCCAAACCCATGAACCGGGAGTTGACCTGACCCCAATCGCTACCGAAGTCCTTATTGAACAGGCGAGTTCCCTTCGATCCGACGTAATTCGCCTCCACGAGCACCTGCTTCGACAATTCGTACTGCAATCCCGCGCTCCAGTTCTGGACGCGTGGCATCGTGAGCGAGTTTGCCGGGAAGAAGTCGGGCTCATAACCGTTCATAATGGTAGGATCGCGGTCCGGCAGGGGACCTGTGTACGGAGGGAGGCCCAGTGGACCGGGTGCCGCAGCGCCCGCGAAGTTCGAGAGGTAAAGTA
>CAZCVY010000462.1:0-3185 GCA_964501985.1 uncultured Acidobacteriota bacterium
CCTGGCGGTGGATCGCAGGCTGCAAGGACGGGGAATGGGCGGACAACTTCTGCTCTCGGCGGGCCGGCGCTGTCTTTTGGCCTCGGCGGAGGTTGGCGGCGTGGCGCTGGTCATCGACGCCAAAAACGAAAGAGTAGCACGATGGTATTCGAGCTATGGTGCTGTGCCGCTCCTGGACGCACCGCTGTCTCTGCTGCTGTCGCTCGCGACCATCGAGGCGGCGCTGAAGAAGGCGGGAAAATATTGACCCTGCTTGCCACGCTGTTCCAGCGCCAGAGGGCTGACACCCTTCTTCTCCCAGGGGGAGGGAAACGCTTTTGGGGGCGCGGGAGCGCCTGATTTCTCAGGACCTTCTTTTCGGGGAGAAGGTGGACCGCGACAGGCGTTCTCACCAGCCGTCGCGGGCCGGATGAGGGGTCTCTTCCCGAGGGTTCCCGCCGCCAACGAAGAATATTCGTTCATCGTCCTCCCCACGTCCGCCGATCAACGAAGCGGGGGAGTCTCGGGGGCCACAGGCGTGAGATTAAGCATGTTATCGAGTCGAGATCCCCGATTTCCACGAAGTGGGATACTGTGAGTAGCCGTAGGTGAAACCTACGGAAACCGTCGACCGGAAACAGTCCCGGCCCTGGGAGGGGCCGAACTCTTGCAAGGTCAATTCCATCGGGGTTGGACGGTTTACCGGGCGTCCCCTTTCCGCAGGTTGAAACCTGCGGCTACTCACGGAGGGCCCTTTCAGGGCCAGCGGCGTAGCGCAACGCGGCAACTGCAAAATGGTGTATATTGCACCCGACTCCGGATGGTCATGGCTTCCTCGCGGCTGGAATCGCATGGGCTCCGTGCAAGATTCCGAAGGCGCCGACGGTCAACAACAGTGCAAACAGAACTGTTTCCCGCCGAACCTCGGCAGGCGAAATGGCGTGGGTGCGAAGCTGCCCATGAATCAGCAGCATGCCCAGTGGCAGGTTGAACAGCATTCCCGTTCCCGCCCCCGGCGAATACGAATGGTTGACCAGGCTGATGACGAAATGCGGCAAGATGGCGTTGATGGCCATGACGAGGGCAAATCCTGAGAGGGCGCTTTGAAAATGGCTGCTCTTGGGCGAAACGCAAACGCCGACGATCGGAACCCAAATCACCACGCTAACCAACGAGGTCACGACCCAATAGACCTTCGGGTTGGGCTCGAACCAAAGTGTCAAATGCGAACGAGCCCAGCTTACCAGGTACATCGCTTCTTCGAGATTGTGCAGCGTGACGCCAATTCCGAACAGGATAGCCGTCAGCTTATACCAAGGATTCATTGCCATCCGTTCAGCGAGGCCGGCCACAGGGCCCCCAGACCCGTTGATTGTACTTCCACTGATTGAGTCTCACAATCGGGGCAGGTAATACGGCGCGAACCGAGCCAAAACCCGCGCGGAGAGCAATGTTGTCAGGGGAAGATAGGGTATCAGACAGGAACCTTTTTTCTTTAGGCAAGAATGCTTCCTGGCACCGTTTCAGTGACTCGATGATGGGCAGGGATGCTCCGAGACTTTTTCATTTCCGGCGGACTCGCCGTCGCCAGTTGCGTCGATGGAGGCACACCGATACGGCTGGTACCGATCGCCTTTATATCGCCACCTGGTAAGGCTGACTTCCCGGTTGCCTTCGGCCGTGACGACGTCGAAGTAGCCATGCTCGTGCGAGGGCATGATGACGTAGCCCCAGCCAAAATCCTCTAACAGCACGGTACCGTCTCCGGCGATTTGCACAATCCACAGCGGGCATCCAGACGTACCGCAATCCGATGTGCCATGCAAGACGACGGCGGGTTGCCCATCGGGGGTGATTTGTACTTTTTCGAAAACGTGGCTTTCCAAAGCATCGCAGGCTTCAACGCGCGCGCCTTGGCAGGCATCCCCATGAACCACCTTGGTAAGCGCAGCTCGCACGGCTTTTAGCTCAGCGGGCGAAAGTCCCGCTCGCTCGAGTGGTTTGCCAGATTTTGAGCTGACCAGGAATTTCTGCAAGTCCGGCCATTGCACTTCTGACGCAGACTCCCGCGCGACAGCAGCACCCACGATCACCATCAGGGAGATCGCCACCGCAGTCGAGATCCTCTCCTTCATGTATCCCCCGTTGAGCGGCGCGAGGCCACCCACGGACGCAGACTACCACAGGATTCGCGTTGATCACAGTCCAAGACACCCTCGGCTGGTGTACCGCGTCGCGCCAAGATATTATTTATTCGCCTTCCACCAGAACGAGACCAAGGAGGTCTGTGATATGTCGAAGACAACGGTTTTACTTTGCCTCGCCGGGGTTCTTTTCGTCGCCCAAGGCCTCGCCGAGCCGATCAGGCTCCATCCGGCGAATCCGCACTACTACTTATTTAATGGGCAGCCCACCGTCCTGATCACTTCTGCCGAGCACTACGGCGCGGTGGTGAACCTGGACTTCGACTACGTCAAATATCTGGACACCTTAAAAGCGTATGGATTGAACTACACGCGACCCTATGCGGGCGCGGTGCTGGAAATGGTGGACGAGTATGTGAAAGGCAACACTTTGGGGCCGAAGCCGGCAAGGACCATCGTGCCCTGGGCGCGCAGTAACCAACCCGGCCATGTTTATGGCGGAAACAAGTTCGACCTGGACAAGTGGGATCCGGCGTATTTCGCGCGCCTGAAAGACTTCATCGCCAAGGCGGCGGAACGTGGGATCGTGGTCGAGATCTGTTTCTTCAACTCGGAGTACGTGGTGAATTGGCCGAATTCTCCCCTGTATTACGAAAACAACATCCAGGGAGTGGGCCATTGCGATTTCTTGGACTTCCAGACGCTGCGGCACGCGGACCTGCTGCGGCGGCAAAGCGAATACGTGAGCAAAATCACCGAGGAAGTGAATGTGTATGACAACGTGATTCTGGAAATTTGCGACGAGCCGTCCAACTTCACCTCGCATGAGGACGCAGGTCCGTGGGTAGGTCACCTGTTGCAGGTCATCCGCGATACGGAACAGACACTGCCCAAGAAGCATCTGGTGGCACAGGAGGTGGAGGGTCCGCTTGGAGGTCCGGTGGATTTCTCGAGAAGTCCCCTGACGTCCATTATTGTCGGGCAGTACATTTGGGGCGGCAATGCGGATAGCGACCAGATGGGAGGGATGGAAGGCCTGGATTATAAGTACGGCGACAACAA
>CAZCVY010000463.1:0-3177 GCA_964501985.1 uncultured Acidobacteriota bacterium
AATTGCTTGTTCCAATCGAAGAGGAAGCGCGCGTAGCTGAGCGCGTCGTCGCGGTCGCGGGCCCCGGGGCGGTGCCGGGCCACATCCGCCGCATGAGCGGCAATCTTGTACGCGATGATGCCCTGGCGAACATCGTCTTTGTTGGGCAGTCCCAGATGTTCCTTGGGGGTTACGTAGCAGAGCATGGCCGCGCCGTGCCACCCAATCATGGCGGCGCCAATCGCCGACGTGATGTGGTCGTAGCCCGGAGCGATGTCCGTCACGAGTGGTCCCAGAGTGTAGAACGGCGCTTCGTAACAAAGTTCCTTTTCCTTGTCCACCTGGAGCTTGATTTGATCGAGAGGAATATGGCCGGGCCCCTCGATCATGACTTGCACGTCATACTCCCAAGCCTTGCGGGTGAGCTCGCCCAGAGTTTTCAATTCGGCGAATTGGGCTTCGTCGCTCGCATCCGCCAGGCAGCCGGGCCGCAGGCCGTCACCGAGCGAGAACGACACGTCGTATTTCTGGAAAATCCTGCATATGTCTTCGAAATGCGTATAGAGAAAATTCTCCTGGTTATTCTCCACGCTCCACTGGGCCATGATGGCGCCGCCGCGGCTGACGATGCCGGTGATGCGCTTGCTGGTCAGGGGAATGTGTGCGCGCAACACCCCGGCGTGGATGGTCATGTAATCAACGCCCTGCGCCGCCTGCTCTTCGATGACTTCCAGCATTATTTCAGTGGTGAGGTCGCGGACTCTCGAGACCCGGGCCAGGGCTTCATAAATAGGCACCGTCCCGATCGGTACGGGGCTGGCGCGCAGAATCGCCTCGCGAATTTCGTGAATGTCGCCCCCGGTGGAAAGATCCATCACCGTGTCCGCGCCGTAGTGCACCGAAGTGTGCAGCTTCTCGAGTTCCTGGTCGATATTGGAAGCCGTGGAGGAGTTGCCAATGTTGGAATTGATTTTGCACTTCGCGGCGACGCCAATCGCCATGGGCTCCAGTTCCACGTGGCGGATGTTGGCGGGAATAATCATGCGCCCGACGGCGACCTCGTCCCGGACGGTTTCCGTCGGCAGGCTTTCACGCTTCGCGATGTACTCCATCTCTTCCGTGATAATGCCCTGGCGAGCGTAATGCATCTGCGTCACGATGGGCCCGGAGCGCTTCTCGACCCACGGCGCGCGAATTGGAGACGTCATTTGACAACCTCACTCTCTAATTAATTCACCCTGAGAATTTGAGTGTACAACCACGCGGCAGCTTCCGCAAGTTGGGGCACGCCGCGTCTGCTTCGACGAATTTCTTTAGGCCTTCTGGCAAGGCTCCAAGCAGCGCGGCGCTTAGCTCCGGCCGTCGTCGCCTGTTCAAGGATTCCGAAGCTGCTGGATGCGAACGTGCCCTAATTTTGGGGGTCGCGCCGGCTTCCAGCCGGCGCCGGAACCGCCAAGATGGCGGCGCTACGTCAAAATGAGGCCGCTATCTGATGCGTACGGATTTCTCCGTTGCGTGTACGGTGAGAATCCTGGTGCTCGGATCCCACTGCATCGTTCCCCCACTTACCGAGTTCGGAGCCCACTTACCTAGCCTGAAGCGTTCGGTGGAGGTGGAGTCGAACTTGGTGTAGGCGATGGCGTCGCTCGCGTACGAGATCGTTTGAATCACCGACGTCGTGCGCAACAGGTGATTCTGGTCGTCCGGCGCGAGCTCGGGGAATGACGCCATGGCGCGCAGATAGTGCCGCACGTAGTCGCCGTACCCATCCGTCAGCCAAATGTCGTCGCGGGGATAACGGTTCTTGCCGTCCACATCCACCATGTAGGTGGCCCAGTTCAGCCGGCGGATCGCGGGGTCCTTCAGCGCCATGTCGCCGGTCTTTTCGCAGTAAAGTAGCTCATCCGACGCGTGTCGCGAGGTGTGGCTGTTGCCGGGCACGCGGTAGGCCGTCTGCTCGTTGATGGCCGTCACTCCGAACTTCTCCCATTCGTGGTTGGCGAACGACCGGTAGCTCCAGTCGAGGGCCGCCGCCGCATCCTGCTTCCAATTGGCGTCCCACGATGGGTGCTCGAGAATGTACCGCGCCAGCGTGTCGGCGTTGATCTCCGTGTTGGAGAAGTTTTCCGTGGCGATGTCCTCGAAGAACGGTCCCCACTTGTTCGTCTTCATCGGGTAGGCCTTCAGCCAGGCGCTGACCGTCGCGCCTGCCGCCTTGTACTGGGCCGCGTGGGGCTGGTGGAGCGCGATCATGTCGTCAAACGGTTCGAGCGCCCCGGAGTAGTTGGAGGTGTAGGAGGCAAGGTAGGTTTTGCCGTCCTTCACCACATGGTGGACTTCGCCGGTCTGGGCGTGAACGCGAAACGGCCACGGCGAGTTCTCGCCATCGCCGGGTTTCACTTTGGCCGCGAGCGTATCCGCAATCCTGACCGCGGCTTCGAGATACCGCGTGTTGCCCGTCATTTTGTAGAGGACCACCAGCTCCGCGCCGAAGCTAGCCGCCTTGTCGGGCTGCAAAAAGCCCTTGCCGGCGCGCATGTCCCCGTCATAAACGCCCGAATGCAGAACGGTGTTGTAGGGGTAGGGCAGATTGGCCCAGGCGTCGCCCTCGCCCGACATTCCGTGCGCCAGCCAGTAGTCCGCCATGTAGGTCATGTTGGCGCGCACCGCCGGGTCGCCCAGGTAGCCGTAAAGCAGCGTCCACGACGAAAGCGCCATGTTGATCTGGTCGCCGCCGAGGCCACGCGGGTCGTCCTCGTTGGGCTTCCACACCTGGTGCTGCATGTACAGGGGCACGCCATTCGGACATTTCCGCATGTTGATCCAAAAAGCAAAGAGGAGGCGGATATCGTGGTCGTAAGCCTGCGAGGGTCCGGTGCCAAACCAAGGGACAATTTTCCCGGAAGCGTCGGTCTTTATGTCATGGTAACCAAGCTGCGCCCCCTTGGCCCCAGCCACGAGTGAAAGGCTAACGAGCGCTATGACTGCCGACATCCAACCTTTAGCTGGCCTTTGCGGAATATCCACAATTCACCCTCCCAGGTTGATGTCCCCAGAGCTTATATGGCGCACCCGCACAATCCAGTCCCCCCCGGATAACGGCTGAAGCGTGTAGCCGGCTTCACGAGTGTCGTCCCGCTCGTTTAGTGCCGCCCCGCTGGCGGTCACGTGAGCGGGCTTGAAACTCAGGCGCAGAAC
>CAZCVY010000464.1:0-3119 GCA_964501985.1 uncultured Acidobacteriota bacterium
CAAAAAGTCCTTGACCTCTAAAACTCAGATGTCTCATCCGGCCCGCGACGGCTGAAGAGTACGCCAGTCGCGGTCCACTTCTCCCACTGAGCAAGCAGGTAGCGAGGAGGTGCGCGCCCGTCAGCGCTCCTCCGCGGTACTTCAAACGGAAACGCCAATCACTACCAGGGCACGCCCGCATGAACTCGCATGGAATTGGGGAAAGGCCGCAAAGGAGCGTAGAATACGCGCACCTTTGCGCTACCCTGCTTCGGCCCTTCGGTTATTCTGCCGGGACGTGCCCTTATACGTCGATAATATCCTACGTTGATTTCATCGTGGCGGGTACGCTATGCCGCCAGCGCCTGAACGTATTCGCTGCGTTGGGACCAAACTGCCGGGATGACACGGCACGCATTCAAGGCTTCAATCACGTCCCCACCGACGGACTGCTCCTGATCGTTCAGGAAGGCGTAGGCTTCGGCTTCTTGCGTCGAATCGCTTGTGCGGGCGGCCCGTGTGTCACTCAGAGTCCACAGATAGGCGAAGATATTTTCTCTCTTGGGCGCCGCAATTGCCTGAATAATGCGCTCGGGGCGAGACCGTGACTTGGGGATTAGGAAGTCCACGCCGTGATCGTAGCCGCTCCTGCCTGCCAGCTTCACTCGTTCTGTGTATCGAACGTGATGGCTGTCGAGAAACGCGCGCACGTCCTCAAAGAAAAAGCTGGCAACACGTGGCTGGGCCATCACGAACAAGTCATTGACTGCCAGCATGGCCCGAACCAGGGAATGGAGCCGCTGCCCGAGGTTCTTGGCGGAAGCCTCCACCAGTAACTGGCTGTTTTCTACCCGCACGCCTAGTCCGTTGAGCACGCTATCCAGCACCAGCTTCCGCTTGGGGGTGTCAACCTCGAGGCCGCTGGTTCTGAGGTCGGAGAGGATGTACCCTTCGTCACTTAGGACGATATTTCCGTTCCGCCGTGTGGCATACACTTGCAGGTGGTCGTTGTGACGGTCGAGGAAGGGCGTCGTCAGCTCGCACGAGCCACCCACCTCCTCCACCGAAAGTCCCTGGCGGAGCCAATCGACGTAGGAATCAATCAGCTTTTGGCATTCCTGACGGATCATATGATCACCCCTTGAACGGGGGGAGCTGACTCAATGTTACAAAAGGCGCAGAAGTCGTGAAATGTCTTCCCAGGGTCACTGAGCAACGTGAGTACGGTGCCTGACACTGGGATCGGCAAGTTCGTACGTGTCGTCTGCGCCCGGCGGAATTGTGATCATCGCCGGTGGCCGGACGAAGTGCTTCACCGTCTGCATGAATTGCTCGGCTTCGGTCTGGTTTAGCATCGCTTGCCAGATTGTACCTCGAAAGCGTCGCACCGAGGACATGGTCAACAATGTCCCCCGCTTGTGGATTGGGCACCGCGACACGGGCACGCGTCGAATTTCGCCATGACATGCCCGCGGATGTGGCGCGAAAAGGGGAGGAAGAGCCGCGGACCTTAGGCCGCAGGCGCGCTACTTGCTCCGGGGTTATACATCGGGAAATGACCCCTTGCCGAGGCAGGTGCAAGGCCTATAATAGGCGGCATGCCGCATTTCTCTACAAAGACGAGCAACTTCTGCTGGAAGAATTGGAAAGCAAGGTGATTGACCCTGCGGAAGCAAAAGCGAGGGAGCAGATTGGAAGGTAGCAAGCGTAGTACGGAACTGTTTCTGATGCCCGCAGCTTTTGAGGAGATCGCCCCAACTTATCGGGGTGACAGTCAGCGTTAATGCGGCGGCTTACCAGTTCTATGTTTACGAGCCATGGGAATGAAACTACCTGGCGGAGAGCGCGCGATTGTTGACATCGCAAAATTGCGGGATTACTGCCTGAACGATCAGCATCCGCGGGGACGTCACAAGGCTCGAGTCTTTGCTTCCGCGCTCGGTCTCACTGTGGCCGATGCGGACGTATTGCGGCAGGCGCTGCTGGGAGCTGCCCTTCGAGGGGAGGCTTCGGAAAGTGATCGGGACGACTACGGGCAGAGATACGTGATAGACTTGGAAATGAGTGGCCCCTCGGGGCGGGCAAGCGTGCGGAGTTGTTGGATCATCCAGCATGCTGAGGACTTCCCCCGTCTGACCAGTTGCTATGTGTTGTGAGTGAGACATGGAAAACCTAAAACCCTTTGCCGTCGTCGCACTCCTGGAAGACAAGCCGGAGCGCGGCTTGCGGCGCGGCCAAGTGGGAACTGTGGTGGAACCGCTGGCGCCCGGCGTATTCGAGGTGGAATTCTGCGACAATGAAGGACGCACCTACGCTACGCTCGCTTTGCGCTCCAACCAACTTATGCCTCTCCATCATGACGTGGTTGAGGTAGCTTGATGGCTTAGCGAACGATACCCCGCGCGAGTCACTCGCCCGTGCCGAGCCCGCCCGCCGGGAGAATTTGCTAGAGTCCTACCGCCGAGGCCAGTATTGGCATCTCATCCCACGTCCGACCTTCAAGCTCTCGTCCGGCGTTCTTCTTTCGAGTTCCGCCCCACTGCTTGAAAAAAAACGGAACGCGAGCGTCAAGGCACTGGTCGCGAATCTCCGCAACCCAAGCTGGGTCCATGGGGCGGGCGCCGGGGCCGGATTCGCCGCCCACGATCACCCAGTCGATGCCATCAAGAACCAGGCCAGACAGTGGGCCCAGCAGCGGTTCAAGGGACAAGAATTTGACCATGGCGCCGGTTTGGCGAAGGTGGTCGATGCGTGGTGAATATTGCAGCGTCTCCACGCTGACGCCAATCCAGATGTGCGGCGCCCATGGAAGCATCGGCGAGAGTTCCAGCAATCGGTCTGACCGCTTGCTGAGAACCTGGAATTTGTGCCAGTCGGCGCGGCGCATCACGTCGAAGGTCTTGGTGATGAACTCCACCGGCACATCTTTGTGGAACAAGTCGCTCATGGAGTTCACGAAGATGGTCTGCGGCTTCTTCCATTTCAGCGGCAGTTCGAGGGCGTTTTCGTGCAGGGCCAAGTCAAAACCATTGGCATAATTCGGCTGGCCCATGGCTTTCAGGCGCAGTGCCATCCGCTCGGCATGGCAATGCTTGCACCCCGGACTGATCTTGGTGCAGCCCGTGAGCGGGTTCCACGTG
>CAZCVY010000465.1:0-3078 GCA_964501985.1 uncultured Acidobacteriota bacterium
GCACGACCGCCTAGCTACTTGAGCGAAGCCAAATCGATCACGAACCGGTAACGCACATCACTTTTCACCACGCGGTCATACGCTTCGTTCACCTTTTCGATGGGGATAACTTCGATGTCGCAAGCCACGTGGTGCTGGGCGCAGAAATCCAGCATCTCCTGGGTTTCCCGAATGCCCCCAATCATCGACCCGGAAACACTGTGGCGTCCATGAATCAGCGAGAAAGCGGCGACGGGCACGGGCTTATCGGGGATGCCCACCACCACGAAGGACCCGTCGACCTTCAGCAATCCGAGGTACTGATTCCAATCCATCGGCGACGAAACCGTATTGATGATGAGATCGAAGCTGTCATTAAGCTTGGTAAACGTATCCGGATCGGACGTGGCGTAGAAATGGGCGGCGCCCATACGTTTGCCGTCCTGCTGCTTGCGGAGCGATTGGCTGAGCACGGTGACCTCGGCGCCCAAGGCATGGGCGATTTTCACGCCCATATGACCGAGGCCCCCCAGACCGATGATCGCCACCTTCTTGCCGAGCCCCGCCTGCCAATGCTTCAGGGGGGAGTAAAGCGTAATGCCCGCGCAGAGCAGCGGCGCGCACGCGGCGAGCGGCAAGTGGTCCGGCATGCGCAGGACGTAATTCTCGTCCACCACGATCTTATCGGAGTAGCCGCCCAAAGTCGGGGTGCCGTCTTTCTCCCGACAATTGTAGGTAAACACCGGAGTCTTCGCGCAAAAGTGCTCGAATCCCCTTTGACATTGCGCGCAGGTGCGGCAGGAATCGACAAAGCAGCCAACCCCAACCTTGTCGCCAACCTTGTGCTTGGTCACCTTGCTGCCCACCGCCGTAACCACTCCCGCGATCTCGTGGCCCGGCACCATGGGGAAAATGGCTTCCCCCCACTCTTCCCGAGCCTGGTGAATATCGGAGTGGCAGATGCCGCAGAATTTGATGTCGATGGCCACATCGTGCTCGCGAGGCTCCCGCCGCTCAAATGCATAAGGTCCCAGAGGGGCCTTGGCGCTGGCCGCAGCGTAACCTTTGGTTTTGATCATGACGAAATATCTCCCGCCACGGGTTCATCGTGGACTTTCACTTGGGATAAAAACCGGCGGCCCATCCGCGGGCGCCGACTCCATCACTATATTATAGGAGCGATTGGGGGAATGTGAACGGGTAGAAGGGAGTGTCCCAATTTCATCCGTAGCGCAGGCTTCCAGCCGGCACATGAGCCGCCAAGATGCCGGCGTTACGCATGGGAAGGTACGTCCTACCCTTGCGGCATGTTCAAGAACTCAAGCCCTGCAAAGATCCAGTGGGTGGCTTCCTCTTCGCGCGACCAGACCACATGGGCAGGAATGGCAAAGGGAAACCGCTCCTTCGCAACAACGTCGACACACTCTCCCGGAACCAGCCACAATTTGGTTCGAACGCGGGCGCCGTGCAAAGAAATGTCCAAGGCGATAGCCGAGTCGTCGGTCTTGATGGGGGGCGCCTTCAGCAAGAGTCTGAAGGGAATGGTTGCTGGCTGGCGCTCGCGCCGGCGGGCTACAGCGTAGGGATTCTTTTGCATGGGGAACCCTTCCCTTTTGGTCAGACTGGGGAAGCGGCATCACATTAGCCCATAGAAAGGGGCTCTGTCAATTCAGTGCGCGGGTATCAGCCGAATAGTTATATTGCTGGCTAGTTATAACTTTTATGGGCACGGGCATCAATCACCTGTGCTGATCTGCCGAGAGGTCCCAGCCTGGACGCCGATTGTTGTGGGTCCTGTCACTAAACCCTGAAGATGCCCAGAGCTGCCATGAGTCCGAGGATGCCTAGGAGAAACAGCAGAGCTCCCACGAACCTTAGCTTGGGTTTATGCCGAAGATGGACCCCGCTCACAATGAGGGCAACAGAAACCAGAATCGCGATCAACATGCCGAGTGAGTCAGGCGTCATTTTCAAGCGTCCTATTTTTCCGTTGGCCCTCCCCGCCGTCGCGCGCCGATCGGAGGAGAGCGCTTGGCAGCCTTGGGCGGTAGGGTAGGAAATCCGAGTGCTCAACTTTCCTGTGCTTGGCGGGCTTTCGGTTAGGCTCGGGGTTCGATTTGTCGGCTACGCTTTTATCTCCATTCCTTTTTGTGACCCTTGAGAATCACGCCGTTGGCCGGTGCTTTGAGCTTGGCCGCCGCTATCGCCTGGTCCCTGACCGTCAATACTTCGGTCCGCGAGTGCGTTTCACACCACGTGCACTGAACGACGAGTTGCCAGTGGGGGAAGTCGCCGGGCTCGTTCCACCAACTCGTTGCGCCATCAATCCCCAGAGAATTCAGGGCCGCCAGGACCTCATTCTTGATGTCGTTCCTTTCGGCTGCGGATAGAAAGGTCCACTGCGCCAACGGTTGCGGGACGGCGGGGCTCTCGGCCCGCTGCGACGATCGGGTCAACTTCGGATTCGGCTTGGCTAGCTTCTTTTCCATCATGGCCCTCCGCGCGCCACCGGACGAGCAGTGGCACACACAGGATGCCCTCACCTGGACTAGGTCGTGCCTGTGGAATATAGAGTTCGCTCCGGTACACCACCTACCCGACGGTCCACTCAGGAGCGGAAAACTAAGATTGATTTCTTACGTATCACGCGCCGAGGAGTCAGGTCAAGACATTTTGTAAAGTTTGTAAAATCCTTGCAGGGCTATTCTCGGCACTGTTCCGCGTGCAACCTCGTCCGTCTTGAATTCTCCTGGCGCGCCGGCGAGCAAGCTGCGGCTGGGGAAGTGGCGCGAGCGTCCCGCTCCCGCTGGCTCGTGGGCATCCTGCCCACGCCATCCGCGAGACCGGGACGCTCTCGCCCCAGCGGGCGGGACGCCCGCGCTACTTCGGCCGGTTGCCTTAGAGAAACTCTTTCCCTCCCCGCACTTTCGCGTATGATGGGCGACATGAACCCAACGGTCTTGGGCGCCGCTCGCTGCAGGGTGCAACGCGTTCTCTTTTGCCTTAGCGCGGCGTTGGTCTGTATCCCAGTTTCTGCTCAGGTGAGTTATTCCGTCCGAGTGGAAATGGAAAAGCCCAAGTACTTATTGGGAGAACCGA
>CAZCVY010000466.1:0-3046 GCA_964501985.1 uncultured Acidobacteriota bacterium
ATATGACTGAGGTGCTTTAAATTGCTCGACACAATAACCTCCTATGAATCATAGACACCCGCTCAACTAAACCCGTCATATTCTCAGATTTGAGGGAATCGGGCAAGGTGCGCGCCAGACACTTACACTCTTTTAATATGGGGGTGCACCCCGGGGATTTCCATCGAACCGGAATAGTTTCTTCCCCGTGCTCCCGGAAGAGCTCTCGAAGCAAAAATATGACATACGGCAATTTTCTTGCGTGTTAATTTTGATTTGTGTCATTATACACCCAGATTCGACCACTAACGACCTAGCCACTACCCGCCCCTTTAAGGGGGTCGTTTCATACAAGACCGGGAGAGCCGGGGCAATGGCCTACCTAAAACACACCTCGGCTCCTCCCGATTTAGATATCGAAGAGAGAAACGGCGGGGGCGCGGTATTGTCAGCAGAGGGTCGCTGTGTTATATACGTTGGTCGACGGAAATCGCCAAACGACAATAAGAAGCCGAAGTAGTCGCGACACTCGTCCGTCAATTTTTTGAATTCTGCTGGTGGAGCTGCTAGCCTTGGGGAAGGGGATCTTACCGCGTGAGTTTCATTAATTTCGCAGCCCGGGAAATCAACTGCAAGATCGTTTACTATGGCGCCGGTCTGGGCGGTAAGACTACCAACCTCCAGTGGATTTTTGACCAGACCTTGGCGAAAACCGGTGGGAAAATGATCTCCCTCGCCACGGAAACCGACCGAACTCTTTTCTTCGATTTCCTTCCCCTTGACCTTGGCACCACTCGCGGATTCAAGACCCGCTTCCACCTCTACACCGTGCCGGGGCAGGTGTTCTACGACGCGAGCCGCAAGCTGATCCTGCGGGGCGTGGATGGCGTAATCTTTGTGGCGGACTCCCAGGAAGAAAGAATGGACGCCAACATTGAAGCGCTCGAAAACCTGCACGAAAATCTGATCGAACATAATTACGACTTCATGAAAATCCCCTATGTGCTTCAGCTCAACAAACGCGACTTGCCCTATGTGCTCTCGGTGGAGGAGCTCACGAAAACCCTCATGAAGAAAAATGAGCCCATTTTTGAGGCCGTGGCCTGCAAGGGTGTGGGAGTGTTTGAAACCCTGAGGGAATGTGGCCGGCTCGTTCTGGCGGAATTGAAGAAGGGTTAGTGCCATCTCAGATCTCAAATTTGAGATCTCAAATCTGGACCCTCAAGTCTCAGACTCCAAATCTAAATTTGATATCTCAAATCTGAACTCTCAACTCTCAAATTTGAAATTCCATCTCAGTTGGTCTCCGTGGCGGCGGTGAGCTGGAAGAAGTGGTGCCCCATGATCGCCAAGGTTATCGCCTTGCTGAAGTGGTGCCGGTGTTGCCGCAGTGATTGGCCTAGGAATTTCCAGTATTCCCGGCGGTAGTTGCTGAGCAAGCCCTGCCGGAAGAGCGAGCGGCCGAGCGCCAGCACGTCAGAGAACACCACGGGCGAGCGCGATCCACTGCCCAATTGAGAGAGGAAAGCCGAAGCGCGCTCAAAGTACTCGCGCGGATTGTAGATCGTTTGAAGAATGCGCCGGTAGCCATCCAGAAGTACCTGGGTATTCATGCGCGGGATGAAATTCAAGTCAACCAGCGTGTTGTTCCCCAGGCTGGATTTCAAGAGCCGGCCCTCTTTTTCTAGCCGCCGTCCCAACTGGGTATTGGGCAGGGCCTGAAGCAAGCCGACCATGGAGAGCGGGATCGCCGCCTGCCGGATGAATTCAATCTGACGGTCGAAGACGTCGGCGGGGTCGTTATCGAATCCCACAATGAAACCTGCCATCACTTCCATGCCGTAAGACTGAATGAGCTTCACACTCTCCAGGAGATCCTTGCGCAGATTTTGGAACTTGGTAGTTTCCTTCAAACTTTCGGCCACCGGGGTTTCAATGCCCAGGAAGACGCGCGTGAAATGGGCCGCGCGCATCATCGATAGCAGGTCTTCGTCCTCGGCGAGGTTAAGCGAAGCCTCCGTGTAAAGGGTAAAGGGGAAGTTGTGCGCCGTCATCCATTCGACCAGGCGCGGGAGGAGGGCCTTCACGCTTTTCTTATTACCTATGAAGTTGTCATCAACCATGAAAACAGAGCCGCGCCAGCCGAGGCGGTGAAGCTGGTCGAGTTCCGCGCACACCTGGTCAGGAGTTTTCGTGCGCGGGCGGCGGCCGTAGATTTCGATGATGTCGCAGAACTCGCAGGTAAAGGGGCATCCGCGCGAGAATTGGACCGACATGGAACTGTAGTGGCGCAGCGAAACCAAGTGCATGTCAGGGAGCGGAACGCGCGTAACGTCCACCACTTGCTTGTCAACGTAGTGCGGCTTGGCGATCCCGCGCTCGAGGTCCTCGGCCACCTGGCTGATCAACTCCTCGGCTTCGCCTTCCACAATGTGGTCGGCTTGGGAAATCGACGAGTCATGGGTGCTGCTAATGGGGCCGCCGACAACCGTGCGCTTGCCGTGCTGTTTGGCGCGGGCGATCAACCCTTGCATCGAGGGGCCTTGCACAATCATGCCGCTGAAGAATACGACGTCGGCCCATTTCAGTTCTGAATCTTTCAGCCGGCGAACGTTCAAATCCACCACACGCTTTTCCCAATGTTTGGGCAGCATCGCGGAAATGGTGAGCAGCCCCAGGGGAGGAAACGCCGAGCGCTTGCCCTGAAAGGGCAGAGCATGCTTGAAGCTCCAAAAAGTATCGGGAAATTCCGGATAGACCAGCAACACCTTCATAAATGCCCCTCCCGGGTGAGAGCAATAAGAACCGCTCGTCATCGGGCGCCACAAGCGGTGGCGCGACGCGTCTTGACCTCAGAGCTTGCGCTTCGAAGCGAAGTCCTGCTCTTGCCCTGGCCCTTGGCTCTTGCACACCCCGTACAGCAGGAAGGTGACACTGATGGGAGGCTGGCTCCTTAAAGATGCAAATAATCTGCTGGCCTAATTCCCCACGTGGCAGGTTCCGCGAAACACGCCTCAGTCTATCACTCTTAGCGCGTGCGCTCCACCAAAAAGCTCCGCCGGGATTT
>CAZCVY010000467.1:0-2956 GCA_964501985.1 uncultured Acidobacteriota bacterium
GATGTTGCGGTTTCTCATCATCCCTGCAATCCCCGTCACGTGGTGAGCAACCCATCAAGAAGGTCCCCGGCGGAATCCACACATACTTTAGCCCGTCTTTGGGATTGACCTTCCCTTCACGCTTGCTGTCGGGTGGTAGCACCTCAATTTGCCCCGCGATCTTCGTTGACACGACCGGCTCACTGCCCTCCGCAGTCATTGGCGACACAATTAGCACGGAAGGGAGCGGCAGGGAAGCTTGGGCTCGGGGCGAAGACTGCGTTGCATTACTCAGTTCCCGCGCAAAGACGAGCACGGACGTATAACGCTTGTCGCGGTCTTTTACGAGCGCATTCATGACCGCGGTCTCGACCGCAGGTGGTACGCCCAGGTGTGGGGCGACGGCGCGGAAGGGAGGCGGTTCCTCCATTAAGTGCTTTCGCAAATACCCAACGGGTGTGTCGGAATGGAAGGGAACATGGCCAGTGAGCATCTCGTACACCACGACACCAAGCGAATAGACATCTGAGCGCGCATCAAGTTCAGCGCTCCTGATGCCCGATGCCTGCTCAAACGACATATAGGGGGGAGTGCCTAAAACCATGCCAGTCTGCGTGTTGGGACTGGAATCTCGAAGCAGCTTGGCAATGCCGAAATCGACGATCTTGGCGATCAATTCGGCTTCATCGCCGCGCGTCAGAAAAATGTTATCGGGTTTGAGGTCGCGATGAATGATGCCCAGCTTGTGCGCGGCGTTCAATCCTTGCGCGGCTTGCTGGAGAATTTCCGCAACTTCCGCAGCGGGAAGCGCACCCCGCCGCGCGAGGGCTTGGCGGAGGGACTCGCCTTCCAGGAATTCCATGGCAATGTAGAGCGTGCCGTCATCGGCCTGGCCGGATTCGTAAATGGTGACGACGTTTGCGTGATGAATGCGACCCGTGGAAGCGGCTTCATTCTGAAAGCGCGTCACGAAGTCGGGATCATCCAGCAGCTTGCGGCTCAGGACCTTGAGCGCCACCAGACGGTTGCCCACCGCGATCTGCTCGGCGAGGTAGACTGCACCCATGCCGCCCGCGCCCAATTGGCGGATAAGCCGGAAACGGCGGGAAAGACTCGCAGCGAGGTGGGCGTCGATCTCAGTCACAGCGGCAAATCCTCAGCAGGCAGAGCTAGTTTGAAACTCTGCCCCTCTTCGGTGGTTCGAGAGTATACAAGCCGCGGAGTTCAAGAACAACTCGCTACACCCGCTCGCTCCTTGTCACTTTCGACCGAGCAGTGTATCGCGTTCGTACTCCCCAGTGTCCGCGGCATGGGGGTGCAGACGCCCGGAAGGGCGTGTGGATTATCACCAAGTCGAGTTTGCGCCGGCAGTTTCTTGAGGAACGATTCCGGTTGGTCACGTGGGCGGGACACAGGGTGCGCCCTCTGCGACGCAACTCCCTACACTGGCGAACCTCTCCCTTCCGGTTCGGACTATTTCGCCAGCGATTTTGTCCGGATCACAAGTGATTTTGTCCGACCCAAAAGGCCCAGTCAATTTGTCCCTGCCAAGGCCGGCGATAACCTCTTGGATTTCAGTAGTTTATAATGTAGCCTCGAATTATCTTGACAAGATCGATAGCCATGCTATACTAGGCGCTGAGGCCAGCGAACGACGGTCAAGCGGAGGGAAGAGGCGCGGCAGCCGAAAGCCGGGGAGGCGCACTGGGTCATGAAAGCGAGTGGCACCCTGCCAGTCTTAGGTGCGAACTATTGACGGCGGGTGCGACCCTTGACGGCGCGGAGGCGATCAAACGGGGGCGAGCGCATTTACGCGCCGCGCGAAGCGGCTATATTCAGGAAAAATAAGCAGGTTATCCTGAAACCGCGTCCCTCATTTCGCCTCGGGAGCGATGAATCAAGTTCATGAAAAACAGGGAAGTTATGGAAGATCGACGGAGAGGCGGCAGTCCCTTGCCGCCGAATGAGTCTTCCGGCTATGTTCATGAAAAAAAGCCATTAGTTAAGATTTGCGGTACCATGGGCAAAAAGGCTTTTCTCGCCAAAGTTCTGAAAATACACAGGTTAAGCTGTCATCATCCCAGCCCAGAAATACCGACGCAGAAAAGATGTTAAAAATGCAGGATGATCCGGCTATATTTATGAAAACACGGGGTCGAGCGACAGAATGTCGATCGATAAATCACACTTTTTTGATCAAATTGGACCGGATTTTACGTCAATACGGACGGTTTTCGAGCCTTGCGGAAACAATCATCGCGGGACGGGTGACCTTCGAAACAAGTCCGCCCTACGGGCACTGGGCAGCAAAAAGAATTCCTTTTTATACGTTCGAAGCCGGAATGTGCATGAAAACAAAAGATCATATGACAAAACGCCCGAATAGAAACAGACATTTTGGTCTTAAGTTTCGACTTTTTTCAATAACCGAGGCCCTTTTTTGCACCAAAATGCAGATTTGTGGCGACAATTTGTTGCGTCATTCCAGTTTTTTGCAGGTTTCTACGGGCGCTGAGAAGTGGGCCGCCGAGGTGGCGCGGGGACGTAGCGCAAGGCCCGCACTTCGGCCTTGCGGCTTTTGGCTCATCGCGGCGCGGGGAAAGAGCCGCAGGGCCAGTGAGCGGGCCCTGCGCTACGCTCCTGGGAGGCCGGGCGGGCGCGTCGGGGTCGACCTAAAGAGATGTTAAATATGAAGGAACCTCCGGGGATATGTATGAAAACAAAAGATAGCGTGACAAATTATCCGGCGAAATGCACTACTTTCTCCACGAAAACACACAATTCTCGCAGTTGTCGGGGACTATTTACCGGTTTCAGCGCGTGATGTGCAGAAAAATGGCCGGCGTTGGCGGGGAAATGATGAATTCTGGAGATGAGATCTCAGCCACTACCGCGCTTGCTGTAGGCCGGTCGGTGTCGTACGATGTTCCGGACATCACCCACCCTGCACCTGGAGGCTTTCATGCACCGATCGATC
>CAZCVY010000468.1:0-2954 GCA_964501985.1 uncultured Acidobacteriota bacterium
GCCGCCACGGTGGGGATGAATTCGTGGTATTGCTTCCAGAAGTCAGGGACGCGGGGGACGCGGGCTCCACGGCGGAAAAGATACTCACCTCGATTGCCAAGCCGTATGCAATCAATCAGCGTGATATTCATTTGAGCGGATGCATTGGCATCAGCATCTACCCCGAAGATGGTCACGACGCGAATACGCTGATCAAGAACGCAGACGCCGCGATGTACCAGGCAAAGGGAAAGGAGCCCAACCGTTGCCGGTTCTTCCAGCGGAAGGTCAACGTCCGGAACATCGAGAGACCCTTCCTCGAACAAACCCTGGGCCGAGCTCTGGACCGGCAGGAGTTTTTATTGCATTACCAACCGAAGGTAGATCTCGAAAGGGGAGGAATTACCGGCGCAGAGGCGCTGATACGGTGGATGCACCCGGATCGAGGGCTCATCCCTCCAGCTCAGTTCGTGCGCTTCGCCGAGGACAGTGGCCTTATTGTGCCGATTGGCCAGTGGGCCCTGCGCGAAGCATGCCGACAAGCACGCGCCTGGATGGATGCAGGCCTGCGGCCGATCCCTGTGGCGGTCAACATCTCTGCGGGAGAGATCCAGGTTAAAAGCTTTCTCGAAGGCATTTGCGGCATCCTGAAGGAAACTGGCCTGGAGCCGCACTATCTCGAACTCGAGATGACCGAACGCGTTCTCATGCAGAATGAGGCCTCCACAATCTCCGTGCTCCAGGAACTCAAAGCCATGGGAGTCCGCCTCGCGGTTGATGGTTTCGGCACAGGGTATTCCAGCTTGAGCTATCTGGATCGATTCCCGATTGACACCGTGAAGATCAAGCGGTCGTTTACCCTCGGGATCAGCACCCATGGGGATGCCCTTGCATTCCTCCGCGCAGTAATTGGCATGGGCAAAACCCTGAAGAAACGTGTTGTCGCGGAAGGCGTGGAAACACGAGAGCAAGTTGCATTCCTTGCAACCGAGCACTGTGGCGAGGGGCAAGGCAATTATTTCAGCCCACCCGTGGCGGCTGAACACTTCGCTCAGCTCCCTTACATGCAACAAGCGCCGAATGCTACAAGGGTCGAATTGACACCCGGAAAATGCTGATCCAGAGCCTCAACCGCACAAAGCGCGGTTCTCTATCATTGTCGAGATGGAGACGTTCTCTTTCGGATCCATATCGCCGAGAGCATACTCTCCTGCGCCATGCCCTTCTAACGCCGCGTTTACAATCCCGGTGAACTTCAATTCATCACCACCAGCACCCATCGCCGCACGCCCCTTTCCCTCTCCGATCGCTTTCGCCGCTGCTTTGTGCAAAGGCTTGACGAGGTCCGGTTCTGCGAAGTCCCTGTGGGAGATCGCGGACCTCAAAGAGCCGACGTAAGTGCCAGCCTTCCCGTGCTTGGGGAAAAATAGCAAACGAGGTGAACGCCCCTGATGCCCCAATCAAAGAAAACCGTTGCCAACGGAGGCCGGTCTGGAGTAAGTTCTTCGCCGCCGGGGCGCGAGTTAAAATTCCGATTCTTAAATGAGTGTAACGAAAGTGCCACTCCTTTCAGTGGCGCTCGCCGCAGTGATGGAGTGCAACAGTGGCACTGGTGGCTTGCAGGTCATGCGGTCAGGCGGTCAGTAATTGGGCCAAGATGTGCCCCTGGTGCGGGCAGCCGAACCCAGCGCCTCGCTTGCCGGGCTGTATCGCTCTCATCGTTATCGGTCTTCTTGTCGTGGCCGGTCTTTGGATTAATTACAAAATCGGTACCGCGCGAGATGCGCACACACAGATAGCTCTCTCCCGAGCCAAACTGAGCTACCAGTGGCAGAAGACCGATATCAAGAATCTTATGCAGGCGGATTTCACAGTAACGAACGATAGCGACTACGCAATTGCGTTCTTCGAGATTCAGTGTGAGTTTCTCTCAACAAACGGCAGGATGATCGACCACAGGGCGCGGACAATCTATGAGACCGTGACCGCGCATACCACGAAGGAATTCCCGAAGCTCAACATGGGGGTTATTCACGCGCCCGCGTCGAGAGCCGTGTGTGGAATTACATCGCTGAGCATTCGGTAAACCGCGCGGGATACAAATGATGTGGAACGATGCATTCTCGGGAGGAAAAGGGGGCAGTTCCACGAATCAGGAGCCGACCGCTTAACCGCGACGTAGGGGCAGGCCTCGTGCCTGCTCACCCCGGGGCCGATTTGGCCCCGATTGGGTACCCGCTAGGGTGCCCCGACGAGATCCGACGTAAACTCAAAATAAATCCTCTTCCCTCGGAAAATCTGTCGTTATTCCCCTAGCCTCTGGTCGCCAACGTGCTGCATATCTACTGGAGTATTGTCGTGTGGGGGAAATAACACACCGCCATATACTACATGGTACTGGATGCTGCAAAAGGTCCGCAGCCTGGAGCCTCGCCCCCAAGGCCTCGGAGCAAGCATGCGTGTCCAAAATAGGATCTGGCCATCAGTTGACGGCCTGCGGCTTCGCCGCTTGCTCTGCGGAAAGGCGGCGCCTTTGCGTTGCTGCAGGTTCTTCCCGACCTCGTTCGTGCCGCGTGGAAGGCCATGCCTTCCGCGCGGCACGAACGAGGAGTTAAGGGTTCAAATCAGCCGAAAAGGCGGAGCCTTTTCGCACAGCAAGGGGCGGAGGCCGACCCTAATGCAGGCGCACCCGCTATTTTGGACAATAATGAGTGCCACCTACCCATCCCCAACCCACCGGCGTTCAGGACTCAGGAGGTCTTCATGTCACTTGTTAAAAAACCCGTTTTGACGGAGGAAAAACTCGCTGCCAATCGGCCGGCTCCCGCCGAGACCTTGCAGATGGGCCGGGTGCAAGATGCCAACATGCGGGAAGTGCGGCGGCTCAGCAACTGGCTGCTGAAGATCCAGCGCCGACAGGGTCCGGAAGCACCGGATTCCAGCGCTCAGGCTGCGGTATCCTACGATGTATCAGA
>CAZCVY010000469.1:0-2909 GCA_964501985.1 uncultured Acidobacteriota bacterium
GGGTCTTTTTGGACGGGCTACGCGCAATGGGATATGACCCAAGGATTTTGCAGGGCAAGTCAGACCACGTTGTTCTCGATTACCCCGTTCCGAGCGGCCGGTTCACCGGCCGCCCGGTGCGATTAGGCTTCGTCGTGCCACCCGATTTTCCCATGACTACGCCGACCGGTCCCCACGTCTCCCCACGCATCCATCCTGCTCACCCCGCCGGCGACGTTGGTCATCCTCTAGGGGGCGTCCACGAATCGCAGTCAGCAGCCTTCCAGCAGAGTGCGGGCGGAGATTGGCAGTACTGGTCTCGTCCATACCCAGACTGGGTCACCAGCAAGAAGACGGCGATTGCCTACATGAGTCACATCTACCGCCTGTGGGAAACCCAATGAGCCGCGCCGCATACAGTTCCGCAATGACAACCGTAATCAGTCGAGTGGCCCGCGAGCACCTTCTACGCCAGGACGGTCAGGAAGACCTCTGCTTCGCCATTTGGCACCCGAGCCAAGGACGCGAGCGAAAAACCGCGCTGGTCAAACATCTAATTCTTCCAAGCAACGGAGATCGAACCGTCCACGGTAACGCGAGCCTTAACTCCGTCTTCTTTGAGCGAGCACTATCCGAGGCAACGTCGGAAGGGGGCGGCCTTGCGCTAATGCACAGTCACCCCCAGGGAATCAAGTGGCAGGGGATGAGCTTTGATGACAGAACGACCGAGCAGAGTCTCGCCCCAGCAGTGTTCGGAGCCACGAGGCTTCCGTTCGTTGGTCTAACGTTGGCTGGCGATGGTTCTTGGAGCGCCCGGTTCTGGGAGAGAAGCGCCCCCCGCACCTACCTGCGGCGGGACTGCGCCACTGTGCGCGTAATTGGAGACCGTCTCGTTGTTACTTACATGGATAAGTTGGCAGGGCCCCCGCAGTCTGGGGAGGAGCAGGTCCGAAGCGTGTCAGCATGGGGCGAGCAGGCACATGCGGACCTTGTCCGGCTCCGAATTGCCATCGTCGGCGTTGGAAGCGTCGGGGGTATGATCGCGGAGGCGCTTGCTCGCACCGGTTTTGAAGACATAATCCTGATCGATTTTGATCGCGTCGAACGACATAATCTGGACCGGCTGGTTTATGCCACGCGAAATGATATTGGTAAGCTAAAGGTCGCCGTTGACGCTGAGCACCTGTCGGTACGGGCAACGGCCGAACCCTTCCGCGTCGATCCCGTTGCCGCTGCGGTATATGAAGAAGATGGCTTTCGCGCTGCACTTGATTGCGACGTGATCTTTTCTTGCGTCGATCGGCCATGGGGCCGCTACGTCTTGAACCTAATTGCCTACGCCCATCTGATACCTGTCGTAGATGGCGGCATCGGCGTCAGGACCAATCGTTTCGGGAAGCTGGTCGCGGCCGATTGGAGAGCACACACAGCAACGATCGGACGCCGTTGCTTGCAGTGCCACAGGCAATACGATCCCGGGCTAGTTCAAGCCGAGCGCGAAGGGTTCCTCGACGACCCCACATACATCGAAGGCTTGCCTAAGGACCACCCATTCAAAGTCCGAGAGAACGTCTTTGCTTTTTCGATGTCCTGCGCCAGCCTGCAGATGCTCCAAATGCTGGCGCTCACCCTGGCCCCATTGGGTCTCTCCAACCCAGGAGCGCAGCTTTACCACTTCGTCGGGGGCCATATGGAACCGCCAAACTTCGAACCCTGCCAGCCAGAATGTCAGTTTCCGGACTTAATCGCCCTTGGCGATTCCTGCGGCATCCAAGTAACTGGCATTCGACCGGATGGGAAGGTGCTCCCTAAAACAATGTGAGGCCGTCCGCCCGAACACACTCCACTTTGGTTCAAACGGCCTAGGCGTGGATGTGGCGCCCGGTGCTTCCTGGCGTATCGTCGGCCACTCGGAAACTACGCCCCGAAGCGACGCCCGCGAATTTTTGCGCCCTTTCCTGCGAGTAACTGCTGGTCAGGAGGTTCCGCGGCTATTGGCATACGCCCTGAAAAGGTCGCCTGATCGACCGACGCCCAATCTTGAGAGCGTAAGCCGGCGGTAAATGCCTGCGGTGCGGTCAGATATCCTGGACGCGCAATCGGGCGGGGCGGGCCGATTCACTTGATCGCAGTGGAAGGGTATCTCGGCGATAATGACTATCTGTCTCTCTATGAATTTAGCCCAACAACTGGCGCGGGTGGATGCCGCTTTGGGTTTGGGAGCGCTCGCCAAATTCAGGCCATAAAATCAGCAGCACACTTTTAAGACACTACCCCTCCGCGCATTTCCCCTTGACAATTTCTCTTCGCGAGCGCAAGTTAGGTGGTTTCGCTCGCCTTGGTAAGGGCGGGCACAGGAAGATTGCGCACCTCAACCTCAAGACCTATGGCGGTTTTAGTCTGTTTTCACGATCGGTGTTTCGACGGGGCATGCTCGGCGGCCGTATTCACGCGCTTCTACCGGCAGTGTATCGATGCCAAGGCGGAGTTTCGTTATCGCGGCATGATGCACCGCGCGGGACAGTTGTTTGATGCGGGACTCTTCAGCGCGGAAGAGAACGTCATCGTCGATTTCAAGTACTCCAGCTCCGACCGCTTGACGTGGTGGTTTGACCATCACCAGAGCGCGTTTCTGACGGAGGCGGACGCCGAGCATTTCAAGCATGACCATAGCGGCAAGAAGTTTTATGGGCCGGATTACCGTTCTTGCACGAAGTTCATCGCCGAAACCACGGGTAAACACTTTGGCTTCAAGGCACCCGACCTTGAGAATTTGGTTTACTGGGCAGACCTGATTGACGGGGCGCAGTATCCGGACATTAGCACAGCGGTGGAAATGCGTGAGCCCGCCACGCAGTTGACCCTCGTCATCGAAGGGACCAGCGAGCCGGACTTCTGCGTGCGCCTGATTCCAGAGCTTCTCTCGCGCC
>CAZCVY010000470.1:0-2839 GCA_964501985.1 uncultured Acidobacteriota bacterium
ACCTCTACGAAATCATTGGCGTCGGCCCGGAGCGCTTCACCGGCACGGAGCCCGGGACGGTGATTGACATCTTCCTGCCCACTATGATGCGTCCCGGGGTCTTGCGCCCGGATTCAACTTGGATGCGGACCATCGCGAGGGTAAAGCCCGGAGTGGCCATGGAACCTCTCCGCGCCAAGCTGGACGCCGCCTCTCGCGCCTTCGAGACTGAACGGGCAAAAGGTTTCGGGGGGATGTCCAAAGAGCAGATTGAACAGTCTCTAAACCAGACGGTATTGTTGGAGCCGGCGGCGGCGGGCGAGTCCGATCTTCAGAGCGACTACCGGACGTCGCTCGCAACTCTCGGCGTGCTTGTGGCGCTGGTGCTGCTCATCGTGTGCGCGAACGTTGCCAACCTAATGGCGGCACAATCAACGGCGCGGGCGCGCGAGATGGCGCTGCGAGTCTCGATTGGGGCGGGACGCGCGCGCCTGGTGCAACTGGTGTTGGCGGAGAGCGCCTGGCTGGCCCTCCTCGCCGCCGCTCTGGGCGCGGCCTTCGCCTGGTGGGCGGCGCCGGTCGTGGTCGGTATGATCAATCCTCCCGAGAACCCCGCGCGCTTGTTCCTTCCGGCGGACTGGCGCGTGGTGGGCTTCGGCCTGGCACTGACCGTCGGGGTCATGTTGCTGTTCGGCTTGGCACCGGCACTGCGCGCCTCGGACGTTAAACCCGTGAGCGCGCTCAAAGGTGGAGAGGATCCTCACTCGCGACGGCGATTGATGCACGCGCTCGTGGCGGTGCAGACGGCCTTCTGCTTCCTCGTGCTTTTCGTGGCCGGCCTCTTTGTGCTTACCTTCCAGCGCTTATCCAATCGGCCCACCGGATTTTCTCCCAAACGGCTTCTCACTCTCGAAACTGTCACCCGCAGCCCGCAGGGTGCCGCTCTCTGGGATCAGGTGGCAGAACATCTACGCACCGTGCCAGGCGTCGAGAGCGTAGGGATTTCCAGTTTGTCTTTGCTGAGCGGGTGGAGTTGGAACGACTCCATTTCCGTGAATGGTGCGCCTCCGAATGGAGTCCTGGCTTATATGCTAAAGGCGTCGCCGGGGTGGATCGACGCGATGCGAATCCCGCTCATCGAGGGCAGGGACTTCCGCCCCGAAGACACGTTTCCCGACGCCGCAATCGTTAACCGCACGTTTGCGAAAGTGTACTTTAACAGCCAGGATCCCGTGGGCAAGCCCTTCGAGGTGGTCTATGATGAAGGCCAGCGCTTTCGTTATGTGGTGGTCGGCGTAGTTGGCGATGTGACCTACCGCGACATTCGCGAACCCATCCTGCCCCAGGTTTATTTTCCATTTCATACGCTCGATGCTAAGGGTACATTGCGGCCGATCAGCCAGGGAACCTTCATCGTGCGCACTACAGGGGCAAACCCCATGGCGCTCGCGTCGATTCTGCGGCGCGAGGTGCCTCGCGCCCGGCCAGAATTCCGCGTCAGCAACATCCGCACTCAAACGTCAATCGACCAGTCGCACACCGTGCGCGAAAGACTATTGGCCAGGCTGGCGTTTTTCTTTGGCTTGGTTGCGTTGTTACTTGCCGGCGTCGGCCTTTATGGCGTGCTCGACTACTCCGTGCTTCAGCGGCGGAAGGAGATTGGGATTCGCCTGGCGCTCGGGGCGCAAGCGGGTGATGTTGTGCGGCGCGTGACCGTCGACGTTTTCTCCATGGTGCTGGGAGGAGCGCTCGCGGGCCTCGCTCTGGGTTTTGCGGCGGCGCGGTATGTTCAGGCACTGCTTTACCAGGTGAAGCCGACCGACCCGAGCATGTTAGCGCTTCCCGCGTTGACGATCATCGCGGCGGCCTTGCTGGCCGCGCTTCCGCCGGCGATTCGCGCCGTGCGCGTCGACCCGGCCGAAACGCTGCGCGGGGAATAAGTTTACGAGGAACGTCAGCCGTTGTGCTCGATCGGAGAAGTTGTAAGCGCGGCCGCAATTCATGCTCGAAGGATGGTTTGAAATGTCCATTTGGTCTCGCATTGCCAATCTGTTTCGTGACGATCGCCTGAACCGCGAAATCGACGAAGAACTTCAAGGGCATCTCGAACAAGCCATTGCTGAAGGCCGGGAACCGGCGGAAGCGCGGCGGGCGCTGGGTTCCCCGCTACGGTTGCGCGAAGAGAGCCGCGACGCCCGCCTTGTCGCCTGGCTCGAATCTCTGCGCGCCGACGCCATTTTCGGTTGGCGGCAGCTCAAGAAGAGAAAGGCGACCTCCGCCGCGGCGATCCTTTCCCTGGCGCTGGGGATCGGAGCGTGCACTTCCGCCTTCCGGCTGATCGACGCCCTGCTGCTGCGGCCGCTGCCGGTGTCGGAGCCTGAACAGTTGTACGCTCTCGTTCGCCAGGCAACCGGTCCCGACGGAAAGCCGGCGGTGTTCGATGGTTGGGCCTATCCGGATTTCGCCCTGATGCGGGCTGCGGCAAAGGACCAAGCCGATTTGATCGCCGTCTCCTATTCCGACCGCACTGACCTGACCTACGGGTCAGACGCGGAGATGGAAAAGGCCTACCGGCAGTACGTTTCCGGGTGGATGTTTAGCGACTTTGGTCTCCGGCCCGCGGCGGGGCGGCTCTTCATCGAAAGCGACGACTTGAAGCCCGGCGCGCATCCCTACGCGGTGCTCTCGTATGACTATTGGACGAACCGGTTCGGGCGTGACCCGAAGGTGATCGGCCGGACCTTCCGCATCGGTAATGACCTCTACGAGATTATTGGCGTGGGCCCGGAGCGATTCACTGGCACCGAGCCCGGCACGGTGATTGACATATTCCTGCCTACCATGATGCATCCAGGGGTCC
>CAZCVY010000471.1:0-2820 GCA_964501985.1 uncultured Acidobacteriota bacterium
GGACCGTGCAGCGGTGGGAGGAGCAGGAGAAGCTGCCGATTCACCGCCTGCCCCACGCGGACCGGTCTTCGGTCTTTGCCTATCCACAAGAGCTGGAAGCGTGGCGGGCAAGTCGCAGTCACCTTCTGGAAAACCGCGCCGAGGACATCGGGAGCAGCGGGGGCGCGATCCGGCGAACTAACACGGCGAACCCTCCGCCCGAGCAGGGCGAGAGTTTGGTTACAGCTCGACGCTGGCCTCTGGGGGCTTTGGCAGCCGTTGTCGTTCTGGCTGCCTCAGGTTTGATCTTGTATTCCGCTCGCCCCGCGCCGTCACTTCAAGTCATTAGTTACACTCAACTTACTCACGATGGACGGTGGAAAATTGGACTCGCCTCGGACGGTGTGTCGGCCTACTTCATCGAGCAATCCGCAAACGGAAGGGATCTTTGCAAGATCTCAATCAATGGTGGAGAAATTACGCATTTCCCTCTCGACCTTCCCACGGCAGCCCTGATCGCCCTTTCTCCCGATGGCACAAAGCTCCTGGTTGAAGAGGAAACCCGTCTAAACGACGAATCGAACGCTTGGGTAATCTCAACTACAGGAAAAGCACTGCGTAGGATGGGGATCGTCATTACCGGCCCTTTCGCGTGGGCCCCGGCAGGCAGGATCCTATATGCGCGAGATTCCGGGATATGGACATGCGATGAAGACGGCGGCCACTCAACCCGAGTCCACCAGAGTTCCGACTCCGTTTTGGGGTTGGGCTGGTCTCCCGACGCGAAACGCCTCTGGTACACGACCGTCGGCCGGGGGGCCTCGCCTCTCACCGTTGGGGAGATCGACGCCGATGGCAGCAGCCAGCGGCTCATTCTTCGGGAGAATGGTCCAGACCGGGGGTACTGCTGTGGGTTTTGGTCGGGCACGGAGGGGAGCTTTGGCTTTTTGTCCTACACCAGTCATCAAACCGACCTCCTGGTGGCTCCAGATTCCTGGGCCGACTTCTTCCGGCCTCAATCCATTTCCCGCACGGTGTTGGGTTTGCCCGAGGTATCTGGATTCGCCGCCGACGCTCCCCACGGCAGATTTCTAGTTTTGGCGGCAGGACTGTGGCATGCAAATGTCTATCGGTACGACCAGGCTACGGGCCAATTCGTTTCCTATTTTGATGGGCTCTCGGCCCACGAAATTGATTTCTCCCCGGATGGTCTATCCGCAGTTTATGTGGATGGCTATGACGGCTCGTTATGGAGGTATGACCTGAAAGACCGCCGGAAGACCCGTCTGACCGACCCTCCCCTCTACGCCATGCTCCCCCGCTGGTCCCCGGACGGCCAATGGATTGCGGTAACCATTGGCAGGCCGGAGGGCCGATGGAGAATCTACCGTCTCCCCGCCCGGGGCGGCACTCCCGAACGAGTAATCAAAGATGATGAAGATGAGGGAGCAGCCACTTGGTCGCCCGATGGGAAGTCACTGGCCTTTGGAAAAGTCGATTGCGCCTTAAGCGGCAATTGTGCCATCTATCGGTATGACTTGGCAGCGCACTTCCTGCGCATGTTGCCAGGGTCCCAGGGTTTCCGCACTGCCCGCTGGTCACCGGATGGCAAATACATCGCCGCACTTCGAGCTGTCGACGAGAGCCTCGTGCTGTTCGATTTTGCCACGCAACACTGGAAGGTAATCCACGGCCCAGTCCTGGGTGATACCTTGAATTGGTCGAGAGATTCCAAGTACATTTACGGGTACGTTACGGCGGACGAGAACCCTGTCATCTTCCGCGTCGATGTCATTACAGGTACGACGGAACGAGTTGCCAGCTTGAAGGGTATCGAGCAGGCAGGGAGGCAATCCAAGCAATGGTTCGGACTCGCCCCGGATGGGTCGCCCATCATCTCACGGGAAAGCAGCGAGAACGAGCTCATTTCCGTCAGCTACCGCACGCCCTGAACCGCAAAGGAGTGGGGCGCAACCTACCTTTCCGCGTCACGAATGAGCTTCGCATGAACTGCTGATAGTCATATCGTCTCAACCTTACTTTATGGAAAACTGGCTCGGGCGGGAGTACCGAGCCCAGTCCTTAGATGCGGCCCTTCGATGCGGCGTAATGCGCCGACCGGCATTCTGTGGCAAGATATTTCTCCGGGCGCACACGGCAACTTCAGACTCGTAAGGATGAACAATGAATATCAGCGACCTGCTTTTCGGGAAACCACTGCGTTCATCGGATGAAGCAGGGGAAAAGCTGGGGCCTGTCGGCGGCCTCTCGGTGTTTGGACTGGACGCTCTCAGTTCCGCCGCGTACGGGCCGGAGGCGGCGCTGACATTGATGATCGTCCTGGGCGCCGCGGGAATTTCATACATTGTTCCGATCACGGCAAGCATCATCATCTTGCTCGCCATCGTCTATTTCTCGTATCGCCAAACCATTCAGGCCTACCCGAACGGCGGCGGCTCCTACACGGTGGCGCGGGAAAACTTGGGAGAATTTCCCGGACTGCTGGCGGCCGCCGCCCTCATGATCGACTACGTTCTGACCGCGGCGGTGGGAATCTCGGCCGGCGTGGGTGCGCTCGTGTCGGCGGCGCCTTCGCTGCTGTCGCATACGCTGGCGATTTGCATCGTCATCTTGCTGCTCATCACCCTGGTCAACTTGCGCGGCGCGAGAGAGACCGGCGCCGTGTTCATCATTCCGACATACATTTTTATTGGCAGCTTGGTGATCACCTTGGTGATCGGACTCGTTAAGGCCGTCGCCGCGGGCGGTCATCCCTCACCCGTCGTTACTCCGCCCGCTTTGTCCCCTGCCACCGCGGCCGTGAGCGCCTGGCTTTTGCTC
>CAZCVY010000472.1:0-2779 GCA_964501985.1 uncultured Acidobacteriota bacterium
GAATTCGAACGAATGCAAAGCGGTTGACTCCCCGCCGCCGGGACCGAATCTCGTATGCCTTTGGCGAGCGGCCTCTACATTACTACCGCCGGATCGCCGACATTGCAAGCCCTTGCGAGCTTTTCTATCTCGACACGCGCGGGTAAGGTCGGACAATAGGACTGATTCATTTACAGAAAACTGCGACTCGATGTCACTTTTATAATATTTCTATTGACAGATACCGATGGGGAGATGAATACTCTAAGAATAGGAGGGGTAGGGCCGAACCCGGTTCGCGCCCGACTAAACTGACGAGAGGTTTCAATCGTGCTGATCAACAGGCAGCCAACTACCGAACGACAACGCGACGCGAACCGGCGGAATGGGAACATTTTCCGTGAATCCGTTCAGGATGAGCCCGGCGAGCCGATTGGCGCCGCGCGTCGGCGCCTCGGGTACTCGAGCGAGGCAGATGAACAGGCTCTAAGTTCGCTCGGTGAAGATCCGATACAATTTCAAAACCTGCTGGAAGGACTCTGGAAGACCTACTCCCCGGCGGATGCCGCGCAGGAGGGGCTGGTCATCCGTCTGGCGCGGGCCACGTGGCTCGACAATCGCATCGACCGCATGCTCGAGGGCTGCACGGTGCGCCGAGCCCAGGATGTGAACCTGGGCCGCAAGGACCGGCTGCACGCGCAAATGATGCGTCTGAAAATCACGGCGGACAGTTTGCGCTTGCTGGTCCAGTCGGTCGAGCGCGAGCACTGCGTGACCTGTCCCGCCGACCTGGAAAAAATGAAGAGCCTGCAGCAGGAGGGCGTGCTGATAGAAATGGGTGAAATCGCCATCGCGCTGTTCTTGCAACTTCAGCAGCCGGGTGCGGGCAAGGACGGCATGACCCTCGAGGACCGGTGTCGCCAGGCCGCCGCCAGGATGGAGGAGATCTTTGGCTTGCGCGGGGAGTTTCCGCCCCCGCCGGGTGGGAGGAAGCCTGTAGCCTCGAGCCCGGAAGAGATTGCTGCTGCTCTGCCCGCCGCCGTGATCGCTCCGGAAAGGGGAGATAAGTTATATCCCAACAATACCCCGGCGGAATGGGAGGCGCGCCAGCGGCCGCGCCAGCTTCTGGAGAATATCCTCAAGCGGTAGGTGGAAGCCTGCGAGCATCAGCGCAAGGCCCGACTGAAGGAGTCGATAAAAGGTCCGTCGCCCTACGAACGCGCCGCGGAATTCGCTTCCACCGATCCGATGGAGGCGCAGCTTCGAAAAGTGCAGGATTCCTATTTTCGGGAAATTCGGCGAGTCACTAACATGATTTTGAAGCTTAAGCGCCACCAGCGGAAAATGAAAACGCTGGAGCCAGCCGTATCCGTGGAAAGGGGCAAAAAGTCGAACGAGTTGAAGAAGATCGAAGACCCAAACCGGGTTCAGGGAGCCTAAGGGGTCGAAAAAGTTGGACAGGTTCTTTCGTCGGGCTTTGGAGTTTTCGGTTCTTTAGCTCTGTTGATCTCCTCGACGGCGCTCCCCGATCGGCCACTATGTGTTAGGAAGCAAAGAGGTTATCGATGACACGGGAGTGCCTTCCAGAAATCCATAGTATTGTAACCAAAGGGGTTAGGTTGTCGGACGCTTGTGGATGGGCGGGGAAAAAAACGGAAAAAAAGCGACGAGCGAACCCAGAATGTTATTGAAAACAAACGAACGAAAAACTTGCGAAATTGGCTAGGCCAATATATTCTTGAAAATAAAGAACCTAGAGGCTTGAGGCCAAGATATTTATGAAAATAAATGAGATATGTGCAGGGTTTAAGGGAAGAACGGGTCGAGTGGGAGTGATCGGGCTAGGTTACGTGGGGCTGCCTCTAGGGCTCCTCTCAGCTCACGCCGGCTTCGCGACCACCGGGTTCGACATTGATCCGGGCAAGATTGAGAAGCTCCGCCGGGGAGAGAGCTACATTAAGCATATCTCGGCTGCCAGCATTGCTGAGGAAGTTGAGAAGAAGCGTTTTCGGGCCACCGACGATTTCAACCTCCTCAAAGACATGGACGCCATCATCATCTGCGTTCCCACACCCCTCGATAAACACCGTGAGCCCGACCTTTCCTTTGTCCTGAACACCGCCAAAGCCGTGAGTGAACATTTGCAGCCCGACCAATTAATCGTGCTGGAGAGTACGACCTACCCGGGAACCACCGACGAGGATTTACTTCCCATTCTGGAGAGAGGGGGGCTCCGATGTCCTGTTTCCACCTATACCACCGACGGGGCCACGGTTACAGCGCCCGATGAGGCGGAGCCGGACTTCTTCCTGGCCTTCTCCCCCGAGCGCGAGGACCCTGGAAACAAGCAATTCCAGACTCGCCAGGTTCCCAAGATCGTCGGAGGCGTGAACGCCCCCAGTGCTATGGCGGCGCAGGCGCTTTATCAGAGTATCTTCGAACATACCCACCTGGTGAGCTCATCGCGGACCGCGGAGATGGCGAAGCTTCTGGAAAACATCTACCGTTCCGTGAACATCGCCCTGGTGAATGAGCTCAAGATGCTGTGCATGCGCATGGGCATCGACATCTGGGAGGTCATCGACGCGGCGAAGACTAAGCCTTTTGGGTTCAGTGCCTTTTATCCCGGCCCGGGCCTGGGCGGACATTGCATTCCCATCGATCCCTTCTATCTCTCCTGGAAGGCGCGGGAGTATGAATTCCCCACGCGCTTTATTGAGCTGGCGGGAGAGACGAATACCGCCATGCCGCATCACGTGGTGCATCACCTGGCGGCGGCTCTGGGCCGACAGGGGAAAAC
>CAZCVY010000473.1:0-2774 GCA_964501985.1 uncultured Acidobacteriota bacterium
GTCCTGGTGAACTGTGCGTGGGGTGGTTACGAGCGAATGGTCGAGAATGGAAGATTCACTTGGTCCTTGCCGTTTTGGGGGCAGCCGGAGCACCGTTGGAACAGTATGATGAACGCCGGCGTTCGTTCGGCTTTTGACTGCTCTGCTCGGGCCGCAAGGATCATGGTGCCCAGACGCCAGGGCCTAATTGTTAATATCAGCTACTGGTCAGCGCAAAAGTACTTGGGTAATGCGATCTATGGGATGGCTAAAGCGGCCACAGACAAAATCACAGCCGATATGGCCCATGAGCTTCGGGACCACGGAGTTGTTGCCATATCGCTTTATCCGGGGGTTGTTCGAACAGAGGCTGTCGTCGCCGCGGCCCGCAACGGTTGGCTTAATCTTTCCAACAGCGAGAGCCCGGAGTACATCGGTCGCGTCATCTCCGCGCTCGCTTTGGATCCCAATAGGATGTCCCGAAACGGCCAGGTGCTCGTGGCCGCCACAGTGGCCGCCGAATATGGCGTGGGCGACATTGACGGGCGGCACCCGAGGCCCCTTACTCTCGAAGAAGTATAGGGCTCAAGAACCTAAACAAGAAGGCAAGGATGCCGCGATTCCATAAGGCGACTTCGATTGCTGCATCCTGAATAACCAACCGAGCGATTCTACTCCCCCCTATCGATACATGAGCGGGCAGAGTTATCCGCGAGCGGGAGGGATTATTATGCTGCCCTTTCTCACACCGTGCGCTTGTGGCAATGGCGGTCTGAGAACCTGATTTCGGATGTCCGCGCCTGCCTTACACGGAACCCTGACCCCGGAAGAGTGGCGCAAGTAGGTTGGCGATGAACCGTACCGTAAGGCCAACCCCGACCTGACTTAACCCGTTATCCCGCGTGGTGTGGGGTCTGAGGGCGAAATGCTTGGCCATTTGCATCCACAGATCCCGCGCCCTCGGACCGGCATGGGTGTTGATAAGCCCCCATCCCACCACAGATTTTCGAGTGATGAAGATCGCCGCAAACGGCGTCGGCCTGAAGTCGCCTTCCCATCTACTTGCGCACCGCTTGGGCGGGATTCCGGCGTGGGAGGGAGTTTCATCCCCTACCCCGTTTAAGTGACGGTTTGGCTCTGCCCTCTGGAAGGGTTGGTTCCCCCCGGTTATGTTGCGGCAAATAACATGGACAAGTGGCACCCGGCCTCCACCCCCTCGTACCCGCCCTGGAGCCAATTGCAGCCCTCAAGGGTTCGGACAATGGGCATGGTACGCCGGGCTGCTAGCTAGTCTGTCGTTCCGGAAGGTCTGGCAGCCTTGGCGCGACATGCTAGTGCTTTCAAACCGGGTGTATCCAAATCCGGAAATAGGACCTTCGCTTCATATTGCCAGCCCCGCCGTTCATCAATTGATCGCCGGCTGCGATCAAGGTAGTGCCGCAGCTCCTCCAATCCATACTCCTTCGCCAGCGCGCGCGCGCTTACTCCCGGCCGCTTGGCCCTGAGGATAAACCACTGCTCTAAGCGCATCCATCTTTCCTGCTCGACGTCTTTCGCGTGTTCTTCGAGTAACTTGTCCCGCTTGGGAGTATTGAAATTCTCGTGATAGATGGCGCGATCTAGGTCTAGCATGACGGTGGTCACGTTCACCCTTTCGCTCTTTTCGTAAGAGAGCTTTTCTCCGTTGATGTCATAAACCAGACAATCGCTGGTTTGGGTCGCAGAAACGATGTAGTAATGATGGTTAATCGCATGAGCCTGCAGGGACGTGCCCGCAGAATATGCGCTTGGCCAAATCACCACCTCCGCGCCTTTGTCGGACAGCCGCTTCCACACCTCGGGGAAATTGACGTCAAAACAGGTTGCAAGTCCCACCCGCCCGAAGTCCGCGGCGTAGACCGGAACGTCCGAACCGACCTCGATCGACGGGTGAACGTCGTATTCCGACCAATACGGAAAAACCTTGTCGTACGTGCAGGCCACGTTACCCTTTCGATCTAGCAGCACCGCTGTATTTAGTCGGAGGTTACTGTGCCTCCGGTCGATTGGGCACACAATGTAGGTCTGGTGTTTCTTGGCGAGGGCCGCCATCGCCGTTATAGTAGGACCGTGCAAGTCCTCTTCGCTGTTGTCATTCAACCCTCGACAGAGTTCCGGAAGGGCGATCAAATCCACCTTGGTGGAACCAACATTGTGAACGTGTTCCTCAATTTCCTCTAGCGGCTTGCCATTCGGGAAGCTGATACTGGCGATGCGAACAGGCCGGCCGACTTGATCTCCTCGCGGCACCTGCTCATCTGCCCTAGCCGCACTCACGCCGTTTGCAACCCCCGTTGTCGGGTGCGCAGAGGTCATTGCGACGAGCCCACCCGCTCCTGCCACCGAACTCTTCAAGAATGTCCTTCTTTGCATGCGATCTCCTTCCGCCCAATTGAATTCGGCTACTCGTGCACGCTGCCGGCTGTGCCCAAATTCATCTTTCGCCATTCTAACCCAACTTTCCGATGCGCTAAAGTAGTGGTGCAGATGTCGACCTCGCATTCTTTGGCACCATCGTCGGTACCACTGGAGCCCTCCGGTGCCGACAGCAATTGGGCGGAATGCTAAGCCCGAAGCAGGATCAATCCAATCTTCCCGGTAGGTTCCTCCCGGAATGTCCAAGATCATCGTTTCATGATAATGCCCCGGGTTCGCCAGATAGTACATCTGGTCGTGTTCCAGTTGGCTGTGGTGATGGTAGAGCGCATACTGCTCGCCCGGCTGGCTGAGGCCTCGGCAGTATGCTCCCTGCGGCA
>CAZCVY010000474.1:0-2748 GCA_964501985.1 uncultured Acidobacteriota bacterium
CTCGTACTTTCCCTCTTTGCCAGTTTCCGGGACCAGAACTTCAAGCTGAAGCTGCGGTTTCTTCCACCTGGCTAAATAGGTTTCGCTCGGAAGGGTTAAGCGGACGTGCACAGCACAATCGTAGGTGAAATCGATCGCGTGCAGGTTCGGGCCGTCTGCGACGTTGCCACGGCCGGTCACCCTGTACCTGAAATTCTCAGGTTCGCGATAAGGGTAGGGACGATACGAATGCCAGTTGTTTCCCAGAAGTTCGACGCGTAACGGGTAATCGGCGGCGTCTTTCGCGGTTAATACCACGGCAGGAGCTAGCAGCAACACAAGAATGAGGGATTCCAGTTTCGCTGTCTTCATCGCGATCAACTCCGTCAATGAGGATGGATCATGCTCCGGTTTCGCTTTTGGTGGCCTCAGTATAACTTGAAACTCGGAGGATTTGAACTCGAGCTCTACTGAGGTTTGCAAAATATAGTGGCAATGACGTCCGTAGCGCGGGCATCTTGCCCTCTGCATCGGGAGCGTCCCGCTCCCGCCGGCGCGCGGGCAGGATGCCCACACCCAGCGGGTGAGGCGCCCGCGCTACTAAAGGAACTCGTCACTGGATTTTGCAATCCTCAGTAGTGCTGACGTTTGGCAAGAGACTCCAAACCCCGGACTGCTGTAGATAACTTTCCCCCGCTTCACCGTCATCACGCAATGATTCACGGCGAAGTAGTAGGGAATTTCGCGGTAGTCCCGAACGTCCAGCACGATCAAATCGGCTAGCTTGCCGGCTTCTAGCGACCCCAAGCGGTCGGCGCGGCGGAGGGCGGCGGCGCCGTTGATAGTCGCGGCGGCGATGGCCTCCGCCGGCGTCATCCGCATCTGCGCGCAGGCGAGCGACAGGATGAATTGCATGTTGAGCGTGGGGCTGGTGCCGGGATTGAAATCCGTGGCCAGCGCCACCGCCGCCCCGGCTTCAATAAGCTTGCGCGCGGGAGGAAACGTTCTCAATCCCAAATTGAAATTCGCCCCGGGCAGTAGAGTTGCGACCACGTCGGAGCGGGCGAGGGCGCGAATATCCGCGGCCGAAACGTGGTCGAGGTGGTCGGCAGAAGCGGCATCAACCTCGATTCCGAGGCACGCGGCGCCGGTGCGCGCAAGTTGTTCGGCGTGGATGCGTGGCACAAGACCGAAATTGCGGCCCGCCTCGAGTACCCGCCGGCAGTCTTCGACACTGAACGCGCCGCGGTCGCAGAAGCAGTCGACGAATTCCGCAAGCCTCTCTCGCGTCACGCCATTCTTGGGCATCGTAGTGCCGCCCTGTAGGGCGGCACCCGGAGTTTCCGGGCCGCCTTTCGGGGCGGCGGGTGCCGGGCTAAAGCCCGGCTCTACGTCGCGCGGCGCGTTCCATTGCGCCGCCGCAGGAATGAGACGGTCAATCACTTGATCCACATATTGGCGGGATCGGCCACGGAAGCTTTCTGGAAGCGCATGAAGTGCCATCAGTGTGGGAACCAATTCGAGAGCGGTTTCCGCTCGAAGGGCTCGAATCACGCGCAGGATCCTTATCTCTTGCGCGATGTCCAGCCCGTAGCCGCTTTTCACTTCGAGCGTGGTCGTGCCGTGCTCGGCGAACTGTTCGAGAAGCTGGCCTGCCCGTTTCACCAAAGCTGGCATGCCGGTCGTCCGGATTCCCGCGGCCGAGGACTGAATTCCGCCCCCAGCCTTTGCGATTTCCTCGTAAGTCTTGCCGCGCAAGCGCAGTTCGTAATCATTTACGCGGTTGCCGGCAAAAATCAGATGGGTGTGGGAATCGACGAGGCCGGGCATCACGACGCGCCCGCGGCAGTCGATGGCCTCGGCGCGGAGGCGCAAGGCTTGCCGCTCAAGCGATCGCGTGGGGCCAACGCGCAGGATCGTGTCCCCCTCGGTCAGCACCCCGCCATGTGCGACGATTCCCAGTTCGCCGAGCGCCGCACCACGGCGCGGGCCCGGCGGCCCCGCGAGAGTCAACAGTTGCGCAGCATTGCGGAAAAATAGCCGGCATGCGGAATCATGTAGCATGGTAGGGAGCCAGTCTCTATGTGAAATCCCGCCCGAACGGAGACCGGGCGGGGCTCATTTGGAAGCCAACGGACGTGCGCATGTCGTAACGGGGGCGTCCTGCCCGCTGTGGCCTGAGCGTCCCGCTTCCGCCACCGGAGGCATGGCCGCGGGCCATGCAGTGGCAGGGGCGGGACGCCCCTGCCACTGCGGGCAGGATGCCCGCGCTACGTCCGCGCCGCGCTCGCGCCACGTCCCCCCTGCTGGCTTCCTCTTGAACTGACCTGATTCTTGCGCGACGTACAATATGCTTGCGACTTAACTCGCCGCTTCTGCGCTCAGTACGCTATAATACTGGTTCCACACAGACCGGAGGATATTGTTTATGCCCAGCTACGAATACGCCTGTAAGGAATGCAAGAAGGGTTTCACCCTGACCCTGACCATGGCCGACCACGATAAGAAGCGAGTTTCCTGCCCCAAATGCAAGAGCCGAAGGGTCGAGCAACAGTATGGCTCGTTCTTCACGGTGACGTCGAAGAAGAGCTAGCGATAACCAATTGCCGATTTTCGATTGGCGATTGCCGATTGACCAAAATCGACAGCCGGCAATCGGCATTCGGCAATTTCCTCACCCATCACTTTTCAAGCGGGGAATATTGACTCCCGCCTTCTCCGCAAACGTTGCCGCTTCCTCATAGCCCGCGTCCACGTGGCGCGCGACTC
>CAZCVY010000475.1:0-2739 GCA_964501985.1 uncultured Acidobacteriota bacterium
TCCCAAACTTTGGGGATGTTGAACTTCCAGCAATCCTGCATGCCCTTGATATAGGTGTTCGGGCCGCCGAGCAAAAGGACGGTGGGGCGCAGCGTGTTGCCGCGCGTCAAGACCGCCAGATTCTGCTGGATGATCGCTTCGAACAGCGACGCCATCAGCTCCGAGGGCGGTACGCCGCTCTTCTGCAAACCGTTGATGTCGGTCTCGGCGAAGACGCCGCACTTCCCTGCCACAGGGTGCAACTTCAGGCCGAGATAGCCCATGTTGCAGAGTTCTTCCGCGGGAATGCGCACCTTGGCGTTGATTTTATCAATGACGGCACCTGTCCCGCCGGCGCACTTATCGTTCATGGAGGGGATCTTTTTCTTGCGTCCGGTCTCCGGGTCTTCCTTAAAAATAATGATCTTGGCGTCCTGCCCGCCGAGTTCCACTACCGAACCGCACTCGGGATAGAGCTTCTCCACCGCGAGCGAAACCGCGTTCACTTCCTGCACGAACTTGGCGCCAATGTGGCTGCCCACCGGGCCGCCGCCGCTGCCTGTCACAAAAACGCGGCTCTCCCCGGCCTTGATGCCCGCTTCTCCTTCCATGCGCTTCAGGAATTCCAGGCACTTTTCCGGCTGCTTGGTATCGTGGCGCTGATAGTCGCTCCAGATAATCTGATCGGTGATCGTATCCACAACCACGGATTTGACTGTCGTCGAACCGACATCAAAGCCAACGATCAGGTTCTTGGGGTTCGCTTCGGGCATCTTGGGCTCCTAAAGAAAGGTGTCAGGTGTCAGGTATCAGGTGTCGAGCATTACTTAATTGGCGCTAGCTAACAAGCAGCCGGGTTTGCTGGCACCTGGTAGCTGGGCAAGTCTGTTCTTACTGGCACCTGATACCTGGCACCTGACACCTGCTTTTCTACGCGCCGGCCTTTTTGGACATTTCGCCGAATATGGCGTTCGCGCGGCGTTCCATCTCTTCTGGGGCAACATCTTCAACATGTGAACCCAATGCCCACGAGTGGCCAAAGGGATCCACAATCTGCCCATAACGATCGCCCCAAAATTGGTTAGCCAGCGGCATGGTGACTTTGGCGCCCGCGGCGACGGCTTGGTTAAAGAGGGTATCGACGTCCTCGACGTAGATGTTCAGCACGACGGGACTACCACCCAGGGTTTGGGCGGATTTCGTGCCCATCCCGGGGAATTCGTCGGCAAGCATCAAACTCGAATCGCCGATCTTCAGCGTGGCGTGCATGACCTTGCCATCGGGGGTTTTGTGCACGTGCAACAAATGCGCTCCAAAAGCCTTTTGGTAAAACTCAATGGCCTTGGTCGCTTCGCGCACTGACAAGTGTGCGGTTATGGTGTGGGTACCGTCCGGAACCGCTTTTACTTTTCCTGCCATTTCGATTACCTCCTCCTTTTAGAGTTGCGCGGGCCTGTTGTGTAGGTCCGCGCTACGCCTCTTGCGACGTGACACGGGCACTCTTGCCCGCGTCGGTTAGTTCTGGACACAGGCAGGAGTGCCTGTGTCACATCCTCAACACAACTAATTCACCGTCACCAGTTCGCGCTTTTCGACCTTCATGCGCTCGGCGGCGTGGAGGACGAAGTTGGCCGCCACTCCCACCACACCCTTCTTGTGTCCGAACTTGTACGTGGCCTGCTGCATTTCGGGGTGGTCCTGCACAAAGGCGCGGACTTCCTCGAGGGTGGTGCCCGTCTCGTCGAGGATCCGCTTCATTTCGTTCTTGGCGCGAACCTTGGCCTCGCCCAGCGCCATTTGCACTCGGCTGTGAGCATTCACATCGCCCTCGCCGGAGGTTTCGACGGGGATGAAGATCATGTCCTTGTAAGTTGAAACCACCGCGGACTGCGCGCCGTCGGATTGCGTGGAGGGCATGCAGCCGAAGGGCTTCAGGCTGAGAACCATGTGGGCGAGGTCTTTGTTCGAGTAATAAATGTTCTTCGCAACTTCCAGATGGCCTTCGCCGCCGCCCGCGCGCGAGTTGTAGAAAGGATGGCCGAGCCGTTGCAGTTCGTACTGGTCGGTCAAGTGATGAGCGATGCCGCCCAGGGCGTCGATCAAACGGGTGTATTCGCGCTTGAAGATCGCTTCCGCCGCGCTCAGCTTCGCCAGGCGCTGTTGCGTATTCAAGTGGCTGCCGAAGATTTCCTTGAGGTTCCACTTGGGGACGTTTTTCTTGACCAGATCCAGCCCGCGCTCGTCGCGAATCTGCTGCTTGGCTTGGTGAATCATGTACATAATCCATGTGCCGATGGGCTCCACGAGAACCTGCGCGCCTTCCTTTTCGAGGAACTTAAACATGTTGAAGTTGCCGTCCCCCTCGGTGGTCTGCGCCCAGAATTCGCCCGTGATCTTCACCAGCGGCTTCACGCGGGTGCGGTCAAGCGGGATGGCGTTAAAGCGGTCGCGGACCTCGTTGAGCGCCGCGGTGTAATCGTCGCCGTAAAGCTGATTCACAAACTTGCCCAGGTATTCCGCGGTCCCGGCAAAGTTCGTTTTGTTGATGAGGGAAGCGAGCTTGCCTTCGAGCGTCCAGGGACGCTTCCGGCGCATGACCTCTTGCAGCATGTCCATGCTCTCGTCGAGCACGCGATCGGTTTCGCCCGGATTCACTTCGAACGGACGAATCTGGTAGGCGACGTCGTTGATGACATCGCCGATGTTCATGGCGTTTAGGATGTTCAGGAAGAAGTCGAGATTCATTTCCAGGCCGGCTTC
>CAZCVY010000476.1:0-2727 GCA_964501985.1 uncultured Acidobacteriota bacterium
GACTTCAACAACGACGGCTGGCCCGACATCATGGTGGCCAACGACACCTGGCCGAATTTTCTCTTTCTCAATAATCACGATGGAACGTTTCGCGACGTCTCCTTCACCTCGGGCGTAGCGGCCAGCGATGATGGAAAATACGAAGCGGGAATGGGTATTGACGCCGCGGACCTCTACGGCGACGGCTGGCTCGACGCCTACGTCACCCATTTGGATTTTGAACTGAATCGGCTTTATCACAATAACCACGACGAGTCCTTTGACGATGCCACGTTTAGCTCCGGGTTGGGCAACAAGGCCACGCTTCTCAGTGGCGTCAGCGGCAAGTTGTTTGATTACGATAATGACGGCTGGATCGACATTTTCCAGGCGAATGGAAGCATGTTGGATAACGTCGCCCTCTATCACACCGAGGTCACCTGGAAGGAACCCAAGTTGATGTTCCGCAACCAGGGCGCGGGCAAGTTCGAAAAGGTGTCGGAGCAACTGGGCCCGGACTTCATGAAGCCCATTGTGGGGCGGGGCTCGGCGGTGGCGGACTTCGATAACGACGGCGACCTGGACATTGCCATCTCCAATAGCAATGACCGCCCGGAATTGCTGCGTAACGACGGCGGGAATGCCAACCATTGGCTGGAAGTCATGCTGATGGGAGTGAAGTCCAACCGCGACGGCCGCGGCGCGGCGCTGAAACTCTCGACTGAAGGGTTTGTCGAATATCGCCAGGCGCAGGGCGGGATGAGTTACATGTCGGCGCAAGACCCCCGCATCCATTTCGGCCTGGGGCAGAGGAAGACGGTGGAATCTCTCGAAATCACCTGGCCCAGCGGTGTTGTGGACAAACTCGCCAACGTGCCAATCGATCAGGTCATCACCATAAAGGAAGGCACGGGGATTGTTCCTCGATCCTTCCCGAAGATCAAATGGAAGTAAGCTCCAATTCGGTGCTTTCCCGTAGCGCTAATACCGTAATCAAGGTCCCCGTGCGGGCGTGGGTTGCGAAGCTTTAGAGTGCGGCAGCTTGCTGCCGCTTTTCCCCCAGCCAGCTTGCTGGCTGGACTTAAGTGTCACCTTTAATCTCCAAGTTATCGGCGGCGAATAGGCTGTGCAGTCGAAACTCCCGCGAGCAAGCCCGCCGGGAGGAAAGCGGCAGCAAGCTGCCGCACTCTAAAGCTTCGCAAAGTTGCTCGGTAGCGGCGGGTTTACCCCGCCATACGGCGGCGAAGAGCCGCCTTTTGATGGTACACTCGGCTAGGGTGGATTAGCATGGCGTTGACGGTTGAGCAAATTATCGCGGCAGCGGCGCAACTCCCGGAAAGAGACCGGATGAAGTTAGTTCAGGCGCTCAGTGCCGGGGTGACGGATTCGCGCCGGAGCATTACAGAACTGCGGGGCCTCGGCAAGGAAATTTGGCGCCAGCAGGACGCGCAGGAGTACGTTGACCAAGAGCGTGACTCGTGGGCAGGCTGACCGCCACTATTTCCGGTAAATTCCTGGCCTTTGATACCGCCCCGCTGATTTACTACATCGAACAATTCCCCCAGTACTCGCCAATTACGGATGAGCTGTTTGACGCCATTCATCGGGGCGACGCCAGAGGAATGACCAGCGTCCTCACACTTTTGGAGGTGCTGGTGCAACCCCTGCGGAGTGCTCGGATTGATCTTGCTGACCTGCGCGACAGCCCGATTGCCTTTCGCCGCCGTCTGATTTTCACCGAGGCCGAGCCCCTGCGGCGGGCGCGGTTCCCGAAGGATGACGGCTCCTGACATAGACCAGCATTCGCGGCGGGTGGGCTGGCGGAAAGCGCTACGGGTCGAGCGCCGGAATATTGTGTGCGCACCATAGGAGGATCCATATGGTTAACCGTCGGGAGTTTCTTATCGGTTCAGCGGCAGCAGTCAGTGCGGCCACAGCGTGGGGACAGTCCACAGATCGAGCCAAATTGGATCGCATCGCGGTGATGAGTTACAGTTTTGATTCCATCGTCAAGTTTGGCGCGCATGCGGACGATCCGGGGCGTTCCATCGACATCCTGGATTTTCCCGCCATCATCGCGCAACGCTACGGTGTTCATCATGTAGAAATCCAGCACACTCACTTTCGTTCGACCGAGCCTGACTACCTGGAGGAATTTCGAGATCGGCTGAAGAAAGCCCAGTCGCAGATGACTCAACTCGTCCTGGAACTCGGCGAGCTGAACATTTCGTCTCCTGATCCCGTGCTTCGGGTGGAAACGATTGACTTGACGAAACGATGGATCGACCACGCGGTGACCCTTGGCTGTCCGCGGGTGATGGTGAACCAGGGCTCGCTTGCGCCCGACGTGCGCGAGACCGCGATCGACACCTTGAAGAAGATCAACGCCTACGCCAAAACCAAGAAGGTCTGGGTGACCATTGAGAACCGCGACGATCCCCCCGGAGAAGGCGGTCGGGCGGCGGCAGGCGCAGCGCCGGCAGATTGGCGCGACGAGTATGAAGTGATCAAGGCCGCCGGGATTTGGGCCAATCCCGACCCCGGTGGGTTCCCCGACAACGAGGCGCGGTGGCCGGGATTGCACGCACTGTATCCGCTGTCGTCCGGCAGCAGCCATTTGCAATACAACCCGAAACGGTGGAACGAGGCCAAGGTTATCCAGATTTCGAAGGAAATTGGATACAAAGGGCTGTTTTCGATCGAAACCGTGCCGGAAGCGAATGGTCCGGATCCCTACAAGGCGGTGCA
>CAZCVY010000477.1:0-2651 GCA_964501985.1 uncultured Acidobacteriota bacterium
TTGCAGTTCCATGTCAATACCGAAATCGGCAACCTCTCGATGGGAAGCGCCGCATGTGGGGGAACCAAAGCTGGCTCCATGCCCGGCGAATATGGCCAGGTCAATTCGTATGCGACAGAAATCGAGATGGTCCTGCCTTCCGGCGAAATTCTTGAAATCGATGAGAGCCAGCCCGAACTGCTGCAACAGGCTCGATCGAGCTATGGCCTGTTCGGAATCGTCACCGCCGCCACCTTTCGGGTGCGTCCCATTCTCCCCATGGCGGTTTACCACGAGACTTTTACCCTGGAAGATTTCGTTCAAAAGTTGCCGCAGCTTTTCGCCCGCAATGAATCCATGATGTATTATGTTTTTCCCTTCGAAAATTTGATTACGGTCGAGTTTCGCAAATACAATCCGGGCGCTTCAGGGAGCCCTAACCACATTATTTGGCCGCTGCGCAATTACCTGTGGGGATCGGCGGGGCCGGCGTTTTGCCGCCAGGTGGAAGCGGAAATTTCCGACCGTACGATTCGTTATGGAGTGATTGACGGCTTCTGCGCCATGTGGCGGTTTAAGCTGACCAATTTGATTCGCGCCGATTACAGCATCGCCACCGAGCAGATGATCCGCTATCCCGTGCCGGCCAATAATAGCAGTTACACCTTCAGCTTTTGGGCATTTCCGGAGACGGGATTCGCTGACGTCATGGCGGGTTACTTCAAGTTTTCCCGCGACTACTACCAACAGAAGGGGTATCGCACCAACATGCTAAGCGTCGGATATCGTGTGGCCAAGGACCAGAATTCCTTGTTGTCGTACTCCTACGATGGCAACGCCATGACGGTGGATCCTGTTTCCACGGCCAACCCCGGGTGGGAAGCTTTTCTGGATGCTTACAACGATCTTTGCAGCAGTCAGGGCGGGATTCCGCTACTGAATCAGACGGCGAGAGTAACGGCGGCCCAGGGACAGAAAGGTCTAGGCGATCGCCTCAAGGTTTTTGCCAAGGCCCGGAAAACCTACGACCCGAACAATCGGCTGTTGAATAGCTTTTTCCAGGCCTTGCTGGCTGAGTGAGTCTCGTACGGGGTGCCCCTACGAGTTGAATCTGGCGCGACCCATGGACTTCCGACGTTTGACGCCGCTCCTCTTCACCGTGTTCGCCGCACTGACATTTTTCTACCCAAAAGCCACGTCCACCCGCACTCCCGGGAACAATTCCGCGCTAGCAACGAGCACCCTATTAACCGCCGCTGCGTCGCCGGAGGGTGCGTTTGCCAACTCAGGATTCCCCACGGCGGAAGATCTCGTCGCCAAGTTTCTGTTTGCCGCTGAGGGGAACCGGGCCGCGCCATCGGGCCAACCGCAGGAAGCACCTTATCGCATCGAGTTTCTTATCGCCACGGTGCCGGACCCCATCAGCTCCCGCTTACCCCGCTTTTTCGATAGTTTCATTGAGTCCTTCGAAAACGCCGCGCAAGCCTCTGGCTACACGATTGACCGTTTTGCCCTCCCGTGGTTCGAGAGGAAAAATGGGAATGAGGACGCGGCCCCCTTGTGGCATCCCGAGCTCTACGACTCCGTGCCTGGCCTGCTTCTTTTCCGCGACGCCCAAGACCGGCGACTCCTGCTCATTTTTTTGGTGGGAGAAACCCCCACCTCGGGGATTCACAAAACGGCCCTGTTTTCGGCGCTCGGGCAAATGTCGCAGTTCTATCCTTGGGATCCTAAACATACCGATCTGCCGCCAGAGTTCCCGCAGGTGGTGAGTTCTGCCTCTTCCGATGCCTTTCGCATCGTGGGACCGTCATTCTCGGGCTCGGCGGAATCCTTGCGGTTGGTCTTGGAAAAGTGGAGGGAGTCACGAAGCAATTTCGCCGAGGTGCCCTTTCAGATTATTTCCGGTACAGCCACGGGCATCGATTCCAATTGGATTTCACAAGCTGCCGAGCGTCACGAGAGTTTTCATGCCACCGTGCCGCCCGACAGCGAAACGCTCCCAGCCGTTGCCTGCTACCTTGCCGGTCTCAGCAAGCATAGTAATAAGATCGCGATTCTAACCGAAGGCAACACCGCTTATGGACAGAACTTCACCCATCAAAGTGCACCGGAGAAAGTTGCGGCTGGGGCAAAACATGAGGGCTGCGGCAACGGGCAAATCCCGCTGGAAATCTTAACCTTGCCCTTTCCGATGCACATCTCGCGTTTGCGCGCAGCCGCCAACAAGGCGGCGTCCCAGCAGGCGGAAGCTGGTGCCGGAACTGGGAGCGCCAGCGGGGCGTCCGGGCCACTAGCGCAGGACAGCACTGCCGAGCCGCGTGAGGTCTTTCCGTCTTTTACGGATTTGAGTGTACAGTCGGCGGAACTGACCCTTGCCAATCTCCTGTCAACCATAGCTCGCGAGCAGTACAACTATGTTGGAATCGTCGCCACCGATGTTCGCGACGTGACCTTCCTCGCGCGCGAAGTCCGGCAGCATTGCCCCTCCACGGTTCTCTTCACGCTTAACTCCGACCTTCTCTACGCCTATCCGGATGTCAATAGCGCCACCCGCGGCATGATGACTTTTACTCCGTATCCACTTTTCAATCTGGAGCAGCTCTGGACCTACGCCTATGGCGGCGACAAATCGCGCCTCCAGTTCTCGAACCAGGCGGCGGAGGGAGTCT
>CAZCVY010000478.1:0-2635 GCA_964501985.1 uncultured Acidobacteriota bacterium
AGCCGGCGCGGTGATTAACGCCCAGTTGCGCAAGATGACGAAGCGACGCGCTGCCGCGGCGTAGACGGGCGTAACGTCGAACCGCCCCTAGCCGGCGAGTGTCATGCCTTGAAGACGCGAGATGGACATCTCCTCAAAGGAATGGTGCTCCTTCACGAGGTCGACGTACTGGACCGGGGGACGGCCAGTCGCGAAAAGCCCAATTGCCGGGTGAAGGCAGGCATATGGCGGGCAATCGTTCCGGGTGGGGGTAGGGTAGCGGCCTCAGTAGGAGAGCGTCCTCGAGACTCGTGTAACCGGGGTGCTTCGCCCGTGTCTTGCCATGTTGACTGCGAGCGAGTCGAAGAGACCGGCTGCCGCGCCCCCCCCCCGCGACCATCTCTGGGTCACCGATCTCTCGCGCGGCGGCGGGCGATTCAACCGTCCGCCTCGAGCCATCACCAAAGAGTGTGTTTTTCGGCGAGAATGGCTTATAATTTCGCCAGAGGAAGTCCAAAACCAACAATTCAACTTTCGAGAGGAGCTGCCCATGATTGTTGTGCGCAACGTATTCCGCTTGAAGTTTGGCAAGGCCAAAGAAGCTGTTGCTCTGCTCAAGGAAGGCATTGCTATCCAAAAGCGCGCGGGTATTGAAGTGAACCAGCGCCTCATGACCGACCTCGTCGGAACGTTTTACACCGTGGTCCTGGAGTTGACGGTGTCCAGCATGGGCGCGTTGGAAGCTAACATGTCCAAGGTGATGGGGGATAAGGACTGGCACGCCGTTTATGAGAAGTTTTCTGCACTGGCCGAATCCGGCTACCGCGAAGTTTTCACGATTGTCGAATAGTCTAACCATGAGCGACGTGTTCGTTACCGGCGGCACAGGTTATTTGGGACAGCGTTTGATCCCGGCGCTGCTGAAGCGCGGGTAGCAAATCCAGGCGTTGGTGCGCGCGGGTTCAGAAGGCAGGCTCCCCGCGGGATGCTCCGCGGTGGTGGGGAATGCGCTGAACGCAGATTCCTATGCGCGGCAAGTACCACCCTCCGCCACCTTGGTGCAGTTGGTGGGAACGCCAAAGCCGAACCCCCGGAAGGCGCAGCAGTTCCGTGACGTCGATCTCAAATCGGGAATGGCGGCCGTGGCGGCGGCCAGGCAAGCGGGCGTCCGGCACCTCGTCTACGTGAGCGTGGCGCATCCGGCGCCCATGACGCACGCTTACATTCAGCCGCGAGTCGAAGTGGAGGAAGCGATTCGCACCAACGGCCTGAACGCCACGATTCTGCGCCCCTGGTACGTGCTGGGTCCGGGCCACCGCTGGCCTTACTTGATTTTGCCCGGCTACTGGATTATGGGGCTGATCCCCAGCAAGCGTGAGGCAGTCGCGAGTAGCGGCAGCGATCGCGGCTTCTCCTTTGGCTTTAATCGGTCAGACCAACGCTCCAGCGTCGGCAAAGGCGGTTCGCCTTGCCCGTGGGGAGGACCGGCTTGGAGAGCACCATGCGATCGGGGTCAGCAGAACAGATTTCAAGGTGTTGACGAAGGACAGCCGCGGCGACCTCTTTGTGATGGAACATACAAGTCCCAAAAAGGGCGGTCCACCGCGTCATCTGCACCATAATGAGGATGAATGGTTCTACGTAGTCGAAGGTGACTACATCGCCGAAATTGGTTCTGACCGTTTGCGCCTGAAGGCCGGCGACTCCCTTTTGGGACCGCGGGGAGTGCCGCACGCGTGGGCTTTTGTTGGCGATACGCCGGGCAGGCTACTCATCACGTTCGCACCCGCCAACAAGATGGAGGCCTTCTTTCGGGACAACGCGAAGCGTAATCAGAATGGAGAATACCTCAATGACGCGGAAGTTTACCGCGCCTATGGTTTGGAGCTACTAGGCCCGCCGCTGTCTGTGGGATGAAGGGGTAGGGCCACTGCGATTGTGACCGGAGACCACCCGCACCTCACCGATTGTTTGGATCACAACTGACCCGCCACCCTGAAGCATTCAGGCTGGCTGCATAACGCCTCGCGTTCCTCATGGTATTCCTCCTTGCGGCGCTGGTATTATCATATTGGGTCTTCTGACCACCGCAAATTAGGGGAATGACTTACTACACTCACCCATGTTTCAAACCGGACAGGCACCCACGCGCCGGGGTGGCTTGGAGTGCGGTAGCAGCAACTACCGCCTTCCGATCTCGGTTCATACGGCAAAATTGGCAGGGCCGAATTCGGAAAGGCGGTAGCTGCTGCTACCGCACTCCAAGATGTTCTTGGCAACAGTGGTGGGTGAGCCAAGTAAGTGATTCCCCAAAATTAGGTCAATCAAGAGCTGGCAGTACACTCGCTTGGGCCTGTTACCGCACCAATGTGGGTGCACGGGATACGCGGGAGCATTGAATCCCGCTGGCGGTGAGTCTTGCCCTCCTCGATTGCACGCGGCCAAACGTGTGGCGGCGCAGGCAACGGTTATGGCCGGAGTGGCATTTATTGTTTTGGGGTGACCAGCCCGTATGCGCAGCTTTAGAGTGCGGCAGCTTGCTGCCGCTTTCCTTCCCGCGAGCTTGCTCGCGGGATATTGAAGCCGCGGCTAAATTTCATCGGGGAGGCGGGATTGGATTGGGGCGGCCGCCAGCAAGCTGGCGGATGAGAAAGCG
>CAZCVY010000479.1:0-2627 GCA_964501985.1 uncultured Acidobacteriota bacterium
TGCGTATGCTTCACGAGCGGCAAGATATCTCGGAATTGTTCATGACGCACCTCCTGACCCGCAACATTCGATTTGAAGAGGATCTGGTCGACCAACTCTTCAACTCCAGTGAGAAACGGCTGGCCCGGATTCTCTTATTGCTCGCGCACTTTGGCAAGGAGAGCAGGGCTGAAAGTATCCTTCCCAGCATCAATCAGGAAAATCTGGCCCAGATGGTCGGCACCACGCGATCGCGGGTCAGTCATTTCATGAATAAGTTCAGGAAGCTTGGTTTTGTCGATTACACCGGCAGCGGCGCGTTGACCGTCCACAGCGGCCTCTTGAGCGTAATTCTGCACGATTAGTCGGGGAGGCCCCAGCATCGTCCCGCTCAGGGCAGGCTCGGAAGGGCGGCGCTATCATGTTTTTCGTTGAGCTTCTGACGGTGATTGCCTGATCGCCAAGACGGAACAATTCCCCGCAGTCCCCAACCTCCACTATCGTTCTTCACTTATGACAGGCCACACCTTGGGACATCTTAGGGTCGATGGTCAAAATTGAACCGGACAGTGGTCAATGTTGAACAGACAGGCACTCTTGGTCTGCCTATCGTGATTATGGATGTGTCCGGGGAGACCCGATTCATGGTGCCTCTGAGCGATGAGCAGCCGAAAAACGAACGTGAAAAATCGGAATTCGAAACTAGCTGCGATTTTCGCGTAACGATTTTCGATCCTTAATGGCTGCTCACTCGCCACTTCCGACCACCGCCCAGGAGGTTCAAGAACATGAACATTTTCGGACGTGCCGCACGGTTATCCAGGTCTCGGTGGGGCGCGCAAATGTTAGTTTCCCTCTTGGGGTTGGCCCTGATGGTCGCGATTTGGCCACAGAACGCGTCAGCCCATCAAGACGCGCCACCTCCGCCGGAAGCGCCACCGCAGGGGGGGCCGCCAAGCGCACCAGCTCCGCCCTATACACAAGGAACTCCCGAACAGTTGCAGCAGTTGGTTGCGCCGATTGCTCTGTATCCGGATTCTTTGGTGGCACAGATCCTCGCGGCATCGACGTTTCCCGAGCAAGTCGTCGAGGCCGACCGATGGGTGCAAGAGCATCAGGATCTAAAGGGCGACGCTTTGGGTCAAGCGGTGGACCAACAACCCTGGGACGCGAGCGTCAAGGCGCTTACGGCATTTCCCTCCGTCCTGGGGAATATGGACAAGAACCTCTCCTGGACGTCCTCGCTCGGCGACGCGTACTACAACCAGCAACAGGATGTGATGGATGCCGTGCAGGTCATGCGTCAGCGGGCGGAAAAGGCTGGGGATCTTAAAACCACGCCGCAGCAAGTCGTCACCGGGCAAGGCTCCACAATCGTCGTTCAGCCCGCCAATCCCGAGATCGTTTACGTCCCGGCGTATGATCCGTGGATGGCTTACGGAGATCCCATCATGGCGTGGCCGGGATGGTACCCGTATCCCGGAATTTGGTATGGCGGCCCGTACCTGTCGTTCGGGATGGGGTTTGGAATCGGCTTTTTCGGAGGTTTTGGATGGGGCTGGAATCATTGGGGATTCAACTGGGGCGGCCGGTTCGCAACCTATGGCGGCGGCAGGTACTACTCCCGAAGCAACACGTTTTATAACCGGAACAGCTTCAACCGCGGCGGAGGCGGGCGCGGCGGACCTGCCAATCGCGGTGCCGGAGGATTTTCCAGCCGTCCCGGTCCAGCGGCCAGGGCTTTCGACGGGAACAGACAGGCGGCGCGAGGATATGCTGCCCCTCGCGGACAGAGCGGTACCCGCACGGGCGCCTTCAGCGGCATCGAGAAGGGCGGACAGGCAAAGAGCTATTCGGAGCGAGGAAAGGCCAGCGTCAGCAGCGGAGCATCGCGTGGCGGCGGTGGTGGTGGAGAATCGCGAGGCGGTGGCGGAGGAGGCGGGCGTGGTGGCGGTGGGGGTGGCGGCGGGCATCATTGATCAAAGCTCCGATATGTTCTTAATAGCTCGTAAAATTTGCAAACGGAGAGAAGCCATATGCGACGAATGAAACTGAGCTTTGACATATTTCGAGGGGCCAACCTTTCTAAACTAACCTCGGTCGCAATCCTTCTGGCGATGTGCTTTACCGCGCGTTCCATGGCGCAGCAACCGGGCCAGAAAACGTTTGCGTCGGCGGAGGAAGCGAGCAACGCACTCGTCACGGCAGCGCAGAATAATGACGAGAAAGCGATGCTCGATATCCTCGGGCAAGACGGAAAACAAATCGTCTCGTCAGGAGACGACGCCGAGGACACCGAAAGCCGCGCAAGTTTCGTACAGAGGTATCAGCAAATGCACCGGCTGGCGAAGGAAGCGGACGGAAACACGGTCTTGTTTATTGGCGCGGAGAATTGGCCCACGCCCATACCGCTCGTGAACAACAGCAGTTCGTGGTATTTCGATACCGAGACGGGCAAGAAAGAAATCTTGTACAGGCGAATTGGCCGCAATGAAATATCCACGATTAGCGTTTGCCAGGAGCTAGCGGCGGCGCAAAAGGAGTACTACTCCGCGCAACACAACGAGTATGCCACCGGAATCTCCAGTGATGAAGGGCAGCACAATGGCCTTTATTGGAAAGCTGCTGAGGGCGAGACCCAAAGTCCC
>CAZCVY010000480.1:0-2594 GCA_964501985.1 uncultured Acidobacteriota bacterium
GGGAATGCTTGTAGCCTGGCACTCTCACGAATAGAGAAATATCTAACACACCCGTTCGGCAGCGCAAGCATATTCTCGCCACCAGGCACTCCGTGGACCCCGGCCTTGAGGGTCTTGGCTGGCTCATCCAAGGGGCTCCCCGTGTGACCTTCATAGCTTCTAGCGCCAGGAACAAGAAAGTGGGTGAGCTCAGGCTCCTGGGCTCTGCGATTGGGTTTTGGGACTGGCAGGTCCGCAATTGCATCCCGTACAGTGCGCCATGGTTCGAGAAGTGTGGAGAAAGCATCGCTCACCTGCGCCACACGCGATTTAACCGAAGGGGAGGCTGCGACGATCCCACTTTTCCGAATGCCATGTCGCTCCCAATACTCAAAGGATCCGTATTGCTGCCAAAGGAGTGAGTCAGCACTATGGGTGGGTGAAGGGAAGGCCCATTCAACACCCAGGTCAGCTCGAATCGCCACGATGAATACACGCTCACGTTTTTGCGGGACTCCGTAATCAGCAGCATTCAACACTCTGTGAACAACTCTATAATAAAGTCCGTCGCGTTTACCGTGCGTGTGGTAACGCTCCAGCCGGGCAAGATGATCAGACCACGGCTCCCCCAGCTTCCGTGATATCTCGGGGTAAGTTAGCATCAAGTGAACGTAACCGAAATACTTGCCGAAGGACGCCCGCGACAGACCTTTGACGTTCTCCACGAGAACTGCCTTTGGCTTGACTCTGCGAATCGCCCGCACGAGTTCCGGAAACATATTGCGTTCGTCTTGTGGCCCCTGATGTTTTCCCCCAATGGAGAATGGCTGGCATGGGACTCCGGCCGCAATCAAATCGATATCTTCGGGCACGTCATCATAATTGAATTCCCTTACGTCCCCCTCAAATACGGGCCACTCGTTCATGCCTTCGACTCGACGCAACTGATTCTCCCGAAGGGTTGCACAAGCGTTGTGGTCCCACTCAACGAGCGAGATGGGTTGGAACCCGGCCCTGGCGGTTCCAAGCGCCAAGCCACCGACGCCAGCAAATAGTTCCAGACTCCTCATGGTACCTCTTCCAAGAAGGATCGAATTTTCGCCTCTAGAACAGCTTTATCGGCGGTTTCGCATTCCCAAATGACTTTAACTTGCCATCCTGCACGGCGGAGCCGCCTGATGTTTACCACGTCTCGCCTCCGGTTCTGAGTCAACTTAGGCACCCAGAAGCTTAGTTTTGACTTCGGAAGTCGCGCTAAGGGGCATCTCGGGTGACGATGCCAGAAGCAGCCATGCACGAAGATTATCTTGCGCATCCGGGGAAGAACAATATCTGGTCGCCCAGGCAACCTCGAAAGATGAAGACGGTACCGGTATCCGAGCCAGTGAACAAGCCTTCGCACGAAAAGTTCCGGCTTGGTATCCTTACTGCGCACCAGAGCCATCCGCGCGCTTCGTTCGGCCTTGGTGAGAGTGTCCATGTCAAACAGTAGGACGCGTCAAAGTTACCGCCGTAAGCGCAGTGCGGTCAAGCATTAAATCACAATGGATAGTGGTGTTGGGGCAACCCACCCCTACCGATTGCGAGCAAGCGGCTAGTGACGGTCAGTGCAGGGCTGCCTCACGGCTTTTCCCTTGATGCCAAATCTCCGGTGAGTTGTGGCGGAACCGCGGCGCTCGGCCTTAGCCGAATGCTATTCTCCCCTACCTCCGCCGCCCTCAGACCCAAAGGACTTTGATGGCCGATCCCGCGCGTTCGAAGTCCTTGTCACTCGTAACGACAGTTGCCTTCCGGGATTGGGCGAGGGCGGCGGCGAAGCAGTCGGCGTAGGGAAGATTGTGCTGAGCTTTGAGGCTGGCAGCCTGCTTGGCCATTTCCATGTCCACATCGAAAACCTGGATGGGGAGCTGAGCGATCGCTTGCAGCTTGGCGATGGCGGCCTGCTCTCCGTGCGCCCGCCAGATGGAGTAATAGACCTCACCCCAGTTGACCACCGACATTGCGAGCGGGCGCTCGGCGTCCGCGGCGCCCACCAGGAGCGCTTCCACCTTATCCGCCCCCGCGCGGTTCTCGAAAAACGTCATGAGGGCGCTGGCGTCCAACACGTAGGTTTTCATAGGGTCCGTTCGAGCTTGCGCGCCTCCAGCAGGCCGGCGAGTGCGGAGGGTCCACCTTGGAGCGACCCACGCAGGCCGCGGATGAACTCGCGCGTGACGGGCTGAACGATGATGCGTCCGGCATCTTCTACAAAGGTGACCCTTGTCCCCTTTTTGATCCCGAAGCGCCGGCGCAGCCGAGCGGGTATCACAAGCTGTCCTTTGGTCGTGACGACGCTGGTTTCAATCTTCATCGGGCACCCACCATTCCAAAATCTTACCTTGGCTTGCCATGTAAGTCAATCTTATGAATTCCTACTGCTATTTGCTACTTTTACGGGCGGGGGGCAAGTGCCGCTCGCGCTCTGTCTGTGGGTCCTTGCCTTGATGCCCAACTCCCGGTCAATCGCGGCGGGCAACGTAGGCGCCGAACTCTGTTCGGCCGTACGCGGGGCAACGAGGCCGACGGTCCGGCGTTGATAAGCTGGGCTCGCTGAAAGGATTGAGAGGGCTCACGCC
>CAZCVY010000481.1:0-1170 GCA_964501985.1 uncultured Acidobacteriota bacterium
TGGGATCCCGTCAGCGAAGAATACGGCAAGTTGGAAGGTAGGGAGCGCTGGCCGATTCCGTGGCTGGAAGACGATCCCGCGATGTGGCTGCCGCAGTTGCACGTCAATCGTTTCGTTCGCGACATGGACCTGGCGGAGAAGTACGGCTGCCAGGGACTGATGGGAATCCATTGGCGCCATCGCATGATGGATATCGACGCGGGTTTCCAGGCCAAATATTCCTGGGATAAGGAACTAACCCCGGCGAAGTTTTTCATGGATTACGCCTCGACCCAGGCACGCGAACCCCGCATACTGGGACTCGCGAAGGTGCTCGAGGATACGGACCGCGACCGGCTGATCCTCGCGTCGTGGACGGGCGAGATCAAGGATGGCCACAGCGAGATCCACGAATACACCGGCGACTATGACGAGGCCTTCCAGTTTTGGAGCGGTTACGAGCCGCCCGACAGCATCAAGAAATCGCAGGCGGAAGTAGCTACAAAGTTGCGTGCGTTGACTAACGCCGCCGCGAGTCCCGCTGAGGGCGAGCGACTGAACTACCTCGCGCGATTTGTAGAATTTCTCACGCCATACTCCGAATCGTGGTCGCTGGCGTTCCATCTGAACGAGAAGCTTACACAGGCAGCGGAATTGAAGAAGCAGAACAAGGCGGGGGAGGGGCGCAAACTGGTCCTCGCGGAAGGTGTGCCGCTTTGGTTGAAAATGGCGCCGATGGTCAGGGAAGTCTTCCTCGATTACCAAGAGATTGTCAGCACGCGGAACGACCTGGGGCAACTGGCCTCGATGCACAACAAGTACGAGCGCCTGGCCCTCTACCGGCTACGTGCCTCGATGAAGGAATTTCTGGGCGAATTGCCGCCGGAAGTTGAGAGCTCCTTTGCAGAACTGCGCACGGCTGACCCTGCCGCCGTGCCCCGGGTCTTCGTTCCCACGCGTCCAACCGTGCTCCGGGAAGGGGAGCGCGTGCGAGTTGCCGCCGTGGTACCCGGGCCGATGCCGGTGGGGCGCGTGGCCTTGTTTACGCGCTCGAACGAGAGGGAAACTTGGAAGGCTACGCCTTTAACCCTGGTGCAAAGACGGACATATTCCGGCGAGATGAGCTGGCCCACTCCATCGGGGCCGTTGATGGACTATTACGTCGCGGCGGAAGTTGAAGTCGGCGGAAGC
>CAZCVY010000481.1:1270-2586 GCA_964501985.1 uncultured Acidobacteriota bacterium
ACCCAGACGCCGAAGAGCACGCCGGGAGTTTCCGCGAGCACGTTGATGTTATTGCACGGCCAGGGGTAGTTGTGGCCCATTAGCCATCGGTCAAGGCGCGCACCGGCATTGGTCACTTGCGCCCACGGGCCGCCTGCGCCGGGGAAGAGCATATAAATGGAGGAGTGCAGAGCCAGCAGCAGCAGCACGGCGGTTACCTGCTGCCAGGGCTTCAACTTCATCAGAAAGTAGCACGCTAGGTAGGTGGCTGCCACCTGCGTCAGCGTATTGTGAAACTGCAGGTGCGGGTGGCCCATTTCAATCGAGAGCATGATCTCGCTGATGACGATCAAGCGCAGGCAGCGGATCAAAACGTGCCGGGTGGTGGCCCGCTCGCTGGCTCCCTGCCCGGCCCTCTTCGCGAAGGCGAACGGCATCGCAACTCCCACCATGAACAGAAAGGACGGCATGATGAGGTCGTAGAAAACCGCGCCGCCCCACGGCCGGTGCTCGAATTGCTCGGCGATGTAACGGAAAATGCCGCGGTCGGGGAGTTGCGCGAACCCGAAACCATCGGATATCAGCAAAATCATGATGAGTCCGCGAAAAGCGTCCAGGGGCAGAAAACGCTGCTTCTCGGCCGCCGCTGGCGAGCGACTGTTAGCGCCAGGTGCCGCATTCGTACTCGGCGCGACGCTTTCAGATGAACCTTCTGACCCGAGACTGACAGAAGTTGTAACTGCCGCACGACTATCATCCATTTCTATTTCCACCTTTCCGGCCCGCTCAAGAGTTGCACGCCCATGGGCAGGTATTCCTTATGAATGCCAATAATCAAGGCCGCGAGCTTATAGCGGATCGCTCCCTAACGCAATGGACTTGCGGTTGCACGGGAAGGAAGAGAGTCACCACAGAGACACGGAGGTCACGAAGAGAAGGACTTCACAAACACGGATAGAGATCATCGCCAACGGCATCCTCCGTCGGTCGTTCTTTGGTGGCACTTCTCCGTGACCTCCGTGTCTCTGTGGTGAAGCTTTTCCTACGCCGGCATTACTGTCTTTGCGCCGACCCGCAGGATGTGGCGGCGATCCCGTCGTCGTCGCATTCCCTGCGCTCAACAAGAAGTGGTTGCTGATTTCGCGAGAATATGGGATAAACCCCGGCGAGGTGAATCCATGAAACGACGTGCATTTCTTCAACAAACCGTTGCCGCTCCTGCCTACGCCGGCCTCGCAGCCTACGCCCTGAATCCGGGGGCAATCCCCGCCGCCGATTTGCCCACAGGTCGCTACAGCCCTGTCCGGATCCTCAACGAATACAACCTGCTGCTGCCC
>CAZCVY010000482.1:0-2548 GCA_964501985.1 uncultured Acidobacteriota bacterium
CGGCCATTTGCGCCTCGGAATTCTGACGAATCCGGTGGGGATTGATGCCCACGAGCGGAGGACGATTGATGTCTTGCGCCAGGATGCGCCGGCTGCGGTACCGGGACTGAGCGTGGTGACGCTCTTCAGCGCCGAACACGGAATCCATGCGGCGCTGGAGAAATCCGATATCGGCAACGATACCGACGCGGAGAGCGGCCTCGCAGTCCAATCGATTTATGGCTCGAACGACGCCAAGCGTCATCCTTCCGCGCAGCAACTGGTGGGCCTGGACGGCGTCGTGATCGACCTGCAGGACGTGGGCGTTCGCTACTGGACCTTTCAAAGCCTGATGGGATATTTCCTGGAAGCATCCGCCGCCAACAATCTCGACATCATCCTCCTCGACCGGCCGAATCCCATCAACGGAACGGCCGTGGAAGGCCCGCTCATTACGTCGGGCCGGGAGTATTACGTGGCCCCGTTCGATGAGCCCATGCGTCCCGGCATGACCATGGGCGAACTGGCCGAGATGTTTAACGGCGAGAAAAACCTGGGCGCACACTTAACCATCATTAAGATGACCGGCTGGCAGCGAAGAGATTGGTGGGACGGCACGGGCTTGTTGTGGGTCAATCCTTCGCCCAACATTCGCAGTCTTACGCAGTCGCTGGTGTATGCGGGAACCGCGTTGCTGGAGGGCACCAACGTAAACGTCAAGGGTGCCATCGAACCGCCTTTTGTGCGCTTCGGGGCGCCGTGGATCGTCGGGACGCAGCTCGCCGCCTACCTGAACGCGCGCAACATTCCCGGCGTCAGCTTTATGGCGGTCTCCTACGTTCCCGCCGGCGAAGAACGCTACCCTTACCACGGCCAGCGCGTGGAAGGCGTCGAGGTTCTGGTCAATGACCGCGCGGCGGTGAACGCTCCGGAACTCGGCGTGGAAGCCGTATCCGCCAGCTGGAAGCTCTATTCGAACCAATTTCAGATTGCCAAGGTAGATCGTCTGCTGCTGAACGCCGGCGTGTTGGAACAGATCAAAGCGGGTGAAGACCCGCGCCAGATCGCCGAAGCGTGGCAGGATGACCTGGCACGCTTTCGGAAAATCCGTGCTAAGTACTTGCTCTACGAGTAATACGGCGGCGTTCCACGCAATGAGGAAAAGGGAGCCACACATTTGACCAGGTCAGTCACCACCCCCTCCCCTGCGATGACTGGTGCAACTCGTGGTCCTCTGCCTCCTGAATGCCAGCCAAACAGTCAGCTAGGGCGAAGTCTACCACCTGAGCATCCGAGGCGGATATTGGGGAGCCTTCCTCAGTAGCCGCGGGCCGAAGGCGGTCAATCTTCTCCCGGATAGCGTCGAGGAGCTTCTTGCCGGGCCTAGAATAAGGCTTCCCTTCGGGCCCTCCGAATGGTCTGGTGCCCCATGGTAGAGCATGACGTCGACTTCCTCCCGCAGCTTCGTCGCTGGTTCCTGGGGATCTTTGGCCAGCTCGATCAACTCGGCGGGAAGTTCTTTCGTCGTCTTCGCAACCCGGGCAAGTTGCTTGACTTTCTCAAAGGGCATCTCGGCGAGTTCGGCTTCGGAAATTTTTCCTAAAAGGTGGCGACCGATGGAGACGTAGTACCAGCCCATACGCTCGTGTAGGTCCAGGGGCCGAAGAAGTTCGATCATGCACTCGCGGAAATCAGTGAATGCCGCTTGCTTCGGAACCAGCATTAAACCTTCGTGCGGGTCCTCGCGGCGAAGAAAGATCTCATAAAGGTCCTTGACGATTGAGGCCAGCCTGACGATGTGGCGGCCTGATTGTTCCTTGAGCTTGACCTCTTTCGCCACAATCTTGCCAGCCTCGTGGTAGAGTTTCTGTGCACGGAGCACTATAGATTCGGTCGTTGGCACCTCCCTTGCAATGCACTGAATGCAGGAGACAAAACTTTCGATCTTTTTCCTGCCATTTGGCTAGTGGCCTTGAATCGGCCAATCCCCCCGCCGTCCAGTTGAGTTGTTCTCTCCGCATGCGAACATGGGCCAATCTCGATCGATTTCCGAATACTGGCGCCTGGCCAAGCGAGCGAAGCGGGGTACAGGGCAGTCGATGGGGCTTCCTGGTTTCACCCGAGGGTCCTCACATATCGAGCTACAATTTCGCCTGCGTTCATCAAACCCTCAGAGAGAACACTCGACCGCTTGCCGTTGTCATTCCGGTTTAGCGGAAAATGCGTTCTCAGACGGAAAATTCTTACCGGCTGGCAAGACTTCTCGTTTTACGCTCTCCCCTGGCGCTGGAATCAAACCCAGCCTTATACCGTTTGCCCGGCGGAACCTTTCTAACCATGCTTCGTTGGCCTCTTTCTTTTTCCGCTCGGCCTCCGGTGACACTTCAACTGGGTTGGGTTCGTGGCCCGAGACGTTCCTTCCGACATTCCGGTTAGCCGGAAAAACTCCGGAGTACCCACGCTGCGCTGATTGGTTTAAACACGCCACCGGCTCCTCACCTTGGTTTCTCAGCTTAAGAGCTTATCCGTAAATAATAATTGTTTGCCGCCAACAAATCATGGCCGCGGC
>CAZCVY010000483.1:0-2531 GCA_964501985.1 uncultured Acidobacteriota bacterium
TCGATGGGAGGGAACTTCACGTTCGCCCACGTCGGTTCCTGCATCTTCAGCCAGTGGCGATAGGCCTTCAGGCGCCAGTCCAGCAGCCATTCGGGCTCGCGCTTCTTGGCGGAGATCAAGCGAATGACGTCCTCGTTCAACCCCGGCGCCACGGTTTCCTGCTCAATGTCCGTAACAAAGCCGTACTTGTATTCCTGCGTCGCCAGAAATTCGACGTCGGTTTGCGGTGTAGCCATTAAGAATCCTCCTAAGTATAAGAACCAAGAGCGAAGTCAAAAGGCAAAGTGCAAAAGGCAAAGCCGGTGGCACCATTGGCCAATCCCTTTTCACCTTCCGTTCCTTCACGCCTTTTGTTCTATGCTTCACTTTTGCCCTTTGACCTTTGCCTTTTGACTTGTTCTTTCCCCCTACGCTGCGGACGTTCCCCCCAGGCTTCGCAGCCGCTTCACGGTGTCAACGACGCGGGTCAAGCAGTGATCAATTTCCTCTTCCGTGTTGAAGCGGCCCAGACCGAACCGGAGCGGAGTGCTCGCCAACTCTGTGGAAACCCCCAGGGCCTGCAAGACGTACGAGGGCTCGGGCGTTCCCGAGTTGCACGCCGAGCCCGACGACAGCGCGATGTCATTCAATGCCGCCAGCAGGGTGGCGATATCAACGTTGGGAAAGCTGACGTTGAGATTGTTCGGCAGCCGATGCTCGAGGCTGCCATTAACATGAATGTCCTCGAGCCCCGCCAGCAATCCGTCTTTCAGGCGGTCGCGCAAACCCGCAAGGCGCGTCGCTTCTTCCGGCATCATCTGGCGGCAGATTTCACAAGCTTTGCCCAAGCCGACAATCCCTGGAACGTTCAGCGTTCCGGAGCGCAGTCCGCCCTCGTGACCGCCGCCATCCAGGATCGGTTCAAGATCTACCGGCGTGCCGCGGCGGCGAATGTAGAGCGCGCCGATGCCTTTTGGGGCGTACATCTTGTGCCCGGCAATCGATAGCAGATCGATCTGCATCGCCTCCACGTCGAGCGGAATCTTGCCCGTGGCCTGCGCGGCGTCCGTGTGAAACAGCACGCCCCGCTCGCGGCACAGGCGGCCGATTTCCTCGAGCGGCTGTAGCACGCCAATCTCGTTGTTCGCCGCCATGATGCTGACGAGTAATGTCTTGTCGGTGACGGCTCGCTTCAGATCGGCAAGGTCCACCAAGCCGTCGGGATGCAAGCGCGCGTGGGTAACCCGGAAACCCTCTGTTGCGAGGCGCTTGGCGGAATCGAGCACGGCCTTGTGCTCGCTGGCCACAGTAATAATCTGGTCGCGCCGATCACGATAGCGGTGCGCCGCTCCCTTGATGGCCAGGTTGTCAGACTCGCTTGCCCCCGAGGTGAAGACGATCTCCTTGGAGCTGGCGTTGATCAGCTTGGCCACCTGCTTGCGCGCGTTTTCCACCGCCGTGCCCGCCGTCCATCCAAATTTGTGGTTCCGGCTGGCGGGGTTGCCGAAGGACTCGGTGAAGAAAGGCAGCATCGCTTCCACAACGCGAGAGTCGACGGGGGTCGTGGCGTGGTTATCGAGGTAAATGGGAAGCGTCACAAAGCACCTCCCTCGATCTGCACCAGCACAGGGGCGTCGCTGGAAAGGCTCGAAATGGTGACGGCGCTCAGGGCCCTCACGAGCGTCTCGTTCACCTTCTTCAGGGGCTCGCGGACAGTGCAGCGCGTCATCTGGCCGCACTCGCGCTTGTCGGTCACGCAACTAGTGATGAACAGCGGACCCTCAATGGCGCGGATCACCTCGAAAGCGGAAATCTCCTTGGCCGGACGCGCCAGAGCGTAGCCGCCGTTCGTCCCATGCTGGGAGACGAGCAGGCCGTTCTTCGCGAGCTTCTGGAGTATCTTGGCGAGCAATTCGGTCGGAATTCCATAAGCGCGGGCAATTTCCTTGGCGCTGCACGCCCCCGCAGGATGCTGCTCCGCTAAATGCCTTACGGCTATTAACCCGTAATCCGCCTTTTTGGAAAGCTTCAACATAATCTATATCCGACAATAAGAGTCGGATATAGAATGCGCCTTGGGGAAAAGGTTGTCAAGCATTTCCTAGGCGTTGGGAGAGTTTTCGAGATAACTATAGATAAATCAGTACGATGCAGGTATTGGTGAATAGCTTCGTTTTCAATCTGCACCGGGGATTTGTGGGCATGATCTGGCTACCTACAATGAGGCGACACCCCCTGTGCCTGTAATCAGAAAATTGAGGCCCATCAAGTTCGCACCTTCACCCCTGCGAATTCCTCCAGCAGTGTGACAACCGCGGCGTAGTCCTGCTCCCCTTTGCCCTGCACTTTCGCAGCCATGTACACTTCCTTCACCGCCGCCAGGACTGGCATCGGAACGCCTTGCGCGTAGCCGGCTTCAGCGGCCAATTCGAGGTCCTTGTGCATGAGCTTGAGGGGGAAGTAAGGAGTGAAATCGCCCTTGAAAATGAACGGAGCCTTGAAGTCGGTAATGCCGGCGCGCGCCATGCTGGACTGGATGATTTCCAGCATCG
>CAZCVY010000484.1:0-2523 GCA_964501985.1 uncultured Acidobacteriota bacterium
TCCGGCGGCGACTTTGACATTACCGTGGGGCCGCTGATGAAGCTTTGGGGATTCTTCCGCGGCCAGGGGCGCTTGCCCACCGCTGTCGAAATCGCTCAGGTGCAAAGGAAAATCGGGTATCAGCACGTGCACATGGATGCCGCGCGCCGCACGATTCGCTTTGACGCGACAGGAATGGAATTTGACCTGGGGGGCATCGCCAAAGGCTATGCGGTGGATCAAGCGGCGGAGATTATGCGTACCGCTGGAGTTACAGCGGCACTCATTTCCAGCGGTACCAGCAGCATTTACGCGCTGGGATCGCCGCCGGGCGAGCACGGATGGAAGATCACTGTGCGCGATCCCTTCCACGCCGACAAAGCTGCGGACGTTTTCCGGCTCCAGAACTTCGCCCTGTCCACTTCCGGCAACTACGAGAAGTTCTTCAAGATTAACGGCAAGATTTACTGCCACATCATGGACCCGCACACCGGCTGGCCGGTGCAGGACATGCTCTCAACTGTGGCGGCCGTTCCGACGGGAATCGAAACCGAGGCGCTGACCAAGATATTCTTTGTGGGCGGCTTGGAGAAGTCCCGCCAGTACCTCGCGACCCATCCGAACGCGATCGGTGTTCTCTATCAGCCCGGAGATAAGCCCGAAGCCTTCCGCCGCACCGTGGTGCAATCAAAAAGCTTCCAAATTCCGGCCGACAGCATTGCGGAATTGGAAAAGTAGCGCGGACCTGTTCTCTAGGTCCGCGGCTTTTCCATGCCGACTGGGGACTCTTCGAAGGATTTTGGAACTTTACTCAGTCAGTCGGGGTCAAATGTTTTAGGCGGAGATAAACGCCATGAAACGAAGCATCCTTTGCAACGCTCTACCACGTTTGGCCCTGCTTCTGGTGTTGATATCCCTCATCGTATTTCACGTTTGGCCCAAGCACTCCTCGGGTTTTTGTGTTGGAATCGCCTCCAAAACATGTGCTTGCTCTAGCGACCCGCTTATTGTATTGCGCGTATCTGCGAACGGTGAGCTTGCCTTAAACCAGAACCCAGTGGGAAAAAATGCTCTGGTCAGCTTGCTCACCAATATGTACGCGACGCGAAATGAATGCGTTTTGTATCTTTGGGGAGACCCAGGTGCTTCCTATCAGGATGTCATAGATGCCATCGATGAAGTGTCGGAAATAAAACGCCCCTCGCCACGACTGAACCTGCCAGTCATCGACGGAGTCCAGGTACCCGAGACTAACCTTTCTAAGATCGACGTTCGATTTGTGACACCGGGCGCGCTGACAGTCTGCGAAGAAGGATGTTACAGCCTGGAGTAACAAGCCCCCCTGCCGGCTCCGTGGCAATTCAATACGGTGCGAGGTCTCCGCCGTGCTCCGCCCGCTTTTCATTTGCGATCTGATTCCCCCTCGTGACCGCGCCGCTTCGTTCCAGTCCCTAACCCCTAACCCCTAATCCCTAACCCCTGCCCCCGCCCCACATGATAGAATCCTGTACTTAACGACGAGCCACCCATGGTTTCCATTGCTCGCAAGAACCTCTTTCACGACAAGGTTCGATTCGCGGTTGCCCTCGCCGGCATTTCCTTTGCCGTCGTGCTGATCACCGTGCAACTCGGCGTCTATCTGGCCTTCCGTTCCAACGTGAGCGTGCTGATCGACCATACGGAGGCGGACATCTGGATTACCGCCCGCGGCCTGGAGAATTTCGATTTCGGCCGCCCCTTCAGCGAAAAGAAACTCTACGACGTCCGAGAGGTCCCGGGCGTCATGTGGGCGATCAAGTACATGCTGACCTTCGGTTATTGGAAGACTCCGACTGGAAGCCAGGAAACGGTGCAAATGGTGGGCTTTGATCCTGAAACCATGGTGGGTGCGCCCTGGGACATCGTTCGCGGCAATCCTCTGGACGCGAAGTATTTCAACTCCGTCTTTTTTTGACGAAGCGGAGACCAACCGCCTGGGCAATATCCCCATTGGCGGGGAAACGGAACTTAACGACCACCGCGTGCGCGTGGCGGGCGTTGTGCGGGGGGCACGCTCGTTCATCCAGAGCCCTTACATCTTCACTTCGTATAAGAATGCTGTGAGCCTTTCGCGCCTGAGCAAGGGGAACACCGTCTACGTGCTGGTGAGGGTGGCTTCCGGCTATTCGGTGCAGGACGTCAAGCGGCGCATTCAGGAGACGGTGAACGACGTGGACGTTTACACCTCGCGCGAGTTGAGCAAAAAGACCGAGGACTACTGGATGGTCAATACCGGTACGGGAGTGGCGCTGCTGGCCGTTGCCCTGATGGGAGTGGTGATTGGAACGGTGATCGTGGCCAACACGATCTACACTTCCACCACCGAGCACATCAAGGAATTTGGCACGCTCAAGGCCATTGGTGCCTCGAATTGGGACCTTTACAAGATCATCATCGAGCAGGCCTTGATCAATTCAGTAATCGGATTCGCCGTGGGAATGGCGGTGAGCTACCTGGTGATTCAACTGATGAAGCGGGGGCACCTTCCCATCCTTCTCTCGCCAC
>CAZCVY010000485.1:0-2455 GCA_964501985.1 uncultured Acidobacteriota bacterium
CGTTCCGCGCCGAGCGCCATGCGGATGCCGATCTCATGCGTCCGCTGGCCGGCAATGTAGGAAATCACCCCATAGATTCCGACGCACGACATCACGAGCGCGAGGGCGGCGAACACTCCCAGCAGTTCCATGGAGAACCGCCGCGCCGCCAGCGAGTCGGAAATCACTTCATCCATGGTGCGCGCGTCGTACATCACCTGCTCGCTATTCATACGCGACATCGACCGACGCAGCGCGCTTTCGTAGGCCGGAGGCGGACCATTTGTCCGAACCATCACCCCGATGCCTCGGCTCACGAGCGACACGAACTGGTCGGGCATCTGCTCCAGGGGGAAATAGCATTGAGCTTGGAGTGCCGAGGTCGCGTCCCGGTCGAGGCCCCATTGCTTCACGTGTCCCACCACGCCAACGATTTCCACTGTGGTGTTCAAGATGGCGAAGTTGACGCGCTTACCGATGGGATCCTGCCCGCGAAAATGGATTTGGGCGAAGCGCTCGTCAATCACCATGACCTCGTGTGCATGCGCTGTGTCTTCAGCGGAAAGAAAGCGTCCGCGCACGAGCGGAATCTTCATGGCCCGCATATAGTCCGGTTGCACGAGGTAAAAAATGGAAACCTTCATCTCGCCGGTGGTCGCTGGCTTCGGTTGGCCCTCGATCCAGAACGGCAGTTCGGAATCGCCCCCCATGGGCATCGCCGAAGCCGTTAGGGCGGAAGCCTCGATGCCGGGAGCTGCGTTAAGGGTGTCATGAATCAACCGCCAATGGGCGCGGAGGGCTTCCGGTGATTTGAGCGTCGAGGGCAGGGTCATGGCGAAGTTCAGCACGTTGTGGGGATCGAACCCGGGGTTGACCTGCCAGAGCTTGCTGAGGCTTCGGATCATCAGCCCAGCGCCAGCCAGCAGGACGAGTGCCAGCGCCATTTCCACAACCACGAAAACCCTTTGGGCGCGATGCCGAACGCCGCTCGCGCCGCGTCCCCCCTCCTTAAGCGTTTCCTGGAGATCGCCTTTTGAATTCTTAAGCGCGGGCGCCAACCCGAACAGAATGCCCGAAAATAGGGAAGCGCCGAGCATGAAGAGCAGCACGTGGCCGTCGAGATGGACTTCCTCGACTCGCGGCACGGCCCCGGGCAGGACCTTGAGCGCCAATTGCAATCCCCAGGAGGCGATGACCAAACCCACGCTGCCTCCCGCCACGCCGAGCATGATGCTTTCGGTCAGGAGTTGACGAACCATGCGTCCGCGGCTCGCGCCGAGCGCGCAACGGATGGCGAACTCCTGGGTACGGGCCGTCGAGCGCGCCAGCAGCAGATTCCCCACATTGACGCAGGCGATTAGCAGGACAAAACCCACCGCCGCCAGCAGCGTCAACAGAAGCGGCTGGATGTCGCCGACCAAGTCCTGTTTGAGTGGAAACAGCGTGGCGCCAATTCCTTTGTCGGCTTCGGGGTATTCTTCCGCCAGATGCCGCCCAATCGCTTCCATGTCGGTCTTCGCCTGCTCGAACGTTACGCCGGGCTTGAGCCTTCCGATCGCGTCCATACCCATGCCGGCTCGGCGGTCGCGAAACGTGGGGTCAGTCCACTGGCCAATAGGGACATAAACTTCCTTGCCCTTGTCGAAGTTGTTGGCGGTGTAGTGAAAATTCGCCGGAATAACGCCCACAATCGTATAGGCCACGCCATCAAGGGTGAGAGACTTGCCCACGGCATCGCGCGCGCCGCCGAATTTGCGATTCCAGAGGCCGGTCCCGATCAAGGCCACCGGCGCCGCGCCCAACCGGTCTTCTTCCGAAAGGAAGGTCCGGCCAATGACCGGGTTCACGCCGAGCAGTGGGAAAAAGGTCGCGGAAACCATCTCGCCCGACACACGTTCGGGCTCGCCCATCCCGGTCAGGTTGTAGTCCTCCGACCGGTAAGCGGCTAGGCTGGAAAAGGAGCGGTTCTCGCGCACCCAATCCTGGAAGTTGGGGTAAGAAATGGAGAACTTCGGATCGTCATAGGTCCGGCAGTAGACCGCGACCAACCTGTCCGGCTGAAAGTACGGCAGCGGATTCAGCAGCACTCCGTTCACCACGGAGAAAAGTGCGGTGTTGGCGCCAATCCCCAGCGCCAGAGTAATAATCGCCACCGTCGTAAAGCTGGGATTCTTCCACAACATGCGCAGGGCGTAGCAGAGGTCCTGCCAAAATGTCTCAATTGAGCTTCCCATTGTCGTTCTCCCTCGTTCATATCTCCTATTGCGACTAACGCGAATTGAGACTTGAATGTTCCGTGCAATTCGAGTTCGAGAGATTTTTGCTGGGATAATCAGACAATTTGCGCATTTCGTAGGTGCGTCTCCGCTCTCGCAAGCCCGGAGAAGGCACTTGGGCCAAGAGGAAAGGATTCACCACAGAGACACAGAGGGCACGGAGAAAGGCGCAAAAAGGAATTGCCGACGAACGATCGAGT
>CAZCVY010000486.1:0-2448 GCA_964501985.1 uncultured Acidobacteriota bacterium
CCGCCCGCACTCTCCCGCTTCGGTTATCGGCGAAATCGAGGCTCAAGGTGAGCAAGACTGAGGCTGGCCGTTTGGCGGGGCGGGAAAGGAAGCCGAAGGTGAGATTCAAGATTCAAAATTCAAGAAATGTCCGTGCACGTTCGGAGTTGAACCATGGGCGGACAGGAGGACGAAAGACGGGGCCGAGCGCTGCTCGGCCCTACGGCGGCATGGGCCGGCCCAAAGGGCGCGGAAAGAAGGGTGCCGGGCTGGAGCATGGCACCACGAAGGCCACAGCCGCACCGGCATTGCCAACGGGGCGGCTGGCGGGCCTGGGGGCTCTTGGGTCGGCTGTATGCTGTGAGCTGTTAGCTGTGGGCTAATGCCTGTGCGCTTTTCGCTGTGCGCGGCCAGTTCGCGCTACGCGTGCGTGGCCGGATTGGCGGCGGCCCGCGCTTGGGTCGCTCCGTTGCGGACGTACTTCCAGCGCTCGGCGCGGACTCGCAGGTATTCCACCGCTTCTCCGTACAGGCGTTTGCGCTCGTGCCCATCCCAGAGGGCCTTCTTCACGATGCGCCACACCACTCGCGGACGGAGATAATACGAATCGTAGAAGTGGTTCATTCCCTCCATCATGTCTTCCAGGCTCAGGCCGGGGTAGGTGATGTGGGGCAACTGGTGGCCGCCGCCGTCGGAGCGCTGCTCGGTGGCGAGGAAGCCGTTTTTCGCGGCGTATTCGTACAACTCCGTTCCCGGGTAGGCGTGGGCGACGGAGACTTGCACGGTGTCGGCGTCGAGGTCTTTGGCATAGTCGATGGTGCGCGCGATCGTCTCCTTGGTCTCGCCCGGGAGGCCGATGATGAAGTCGGCGTGCACCGTCAATCCCACTTTCTTGCAGTTCTTCATAAAGGCACGGCCCATTTCCGGGGTCGTCCCCTTCTTGATGTTCTTCAGGATTTGGGCGTCACCCGACTCGAACCCGACGATCAGCAGGCGTCCACCCGCGTCCGCCATGGCCTTCAGCGTGTCGTAGTCGGTGTGCGTACGCGCGTTGGCCGACCAGCGGAAGCCTAGCGGCTTGAGCTTCGCGCAGACGTCCAGCACGCGGTCCTTGCGGATGTTGAAGGTGTCGTCGTCAAAGAAAAACTCCTTAGCCTGGGGGAAAAGCTTCATCGCCTGCCGGAATTCGGCCACCACGTTGTCGGTCGAGCGCACGCGCCAGGCGTGGCCCGAAAGCGTCTGCGGCCAGTGGCAGAACGTGCACAGCGCCGGACATCCGCGGCTGGTGTAAAACGATACATAGGGGTGCAGCAGGAAGGGAATGTTGTAGTTCTCGATGGTCAAATCGCGCTTGTAAACCTCGGTGGCAAACGGCAGCTTGTCGAGCTCCTCGGTTTCGAGCGGCGGGCGCGAGGGGTTGTGGACAATTTCGCCGTCCTTGCGGAAGCTCGCTCCGGCGATCTCGGCAAGGGGCTTGCCCTGAGCGTATTCCACTACGGGATGATCGAATTCTCCCCGGACCACAAAATCGATGTCCTCGCTCGCGCGGAGGCACTCGGCGGGGCGGGTCTGGACGTCCGGACCGACGAAGGCGATTTTCAGGTCGGGCTTGGCCGCCTTCATGCGCCGGGCAATGCTGACGTCAGCGTCAAATCCCACGTTGGACGTGAACAGGACCACGAAGTCGTAGTCGCTCGAGATGCGAATGGTCTCCGCCTGCGAGATTTTGGCGGGTGGGGCATCGAGCAACCGGCTGCCGGGCAACATTCCCGCCGGGTAGGTGAGCCACACCGGGTACCAGAAGGAACTTATCTCCCGCGTCGCCGGCCACCGCGCGCCTGCACCACCGTCAAAGCCCTCGAAACTGGGTGGATTCAGGAAAAGTGTCTTCATAACGGACGACATAATTACCCTCCGCTGCACCAGGAACAAGAATGCCCCACGACCTGCAAAGGCCCCAACTTGACTATTTTACCCGAAACGCTGGAATCTTGACAGTGGTCAATAAAGTTGCGGCCAAGAAAGCGTTTCGTCAGGCTGGTGTAGGTTGGAGGACTAAGTGTCCTCCCTCTTAATCCGGGCTGTATTGCTGCTTTGCGGGGAATCCACAATCGAATGCCCCTTGGGGATCGGCCAAAAAACGCTTGCGGCACCCTCAGCCAACTTTGCGCGACAGGTTCGCCGCCACAGTGATTCATGATTTCGTTTTTCGCCACCCGACCCTTTTGACGCACTTCGCGGCGGCTGTGTTACGATAACCTCCAAACTGTTGTTCAGGGAGGATACGATGGATCTACAAGGGAAACGAATTGCCGTTTTGGCCGCGGACCTCTATCAGGAAATGGAAGTCTGGTATCCCCTGTTGCGGTTTCGCGAAGATGGCGCGGAAACCGTGGCGGTGGGGTCGGAAAAAGGGACGACCTACTCCAGCAAGAAGGGCTACCCGGTCGTCGCGGATCTGTCGATCGC
>CAZCVY010000487.1:0-2424 GCA_964501985.1 uncultured Acidobacteriota bacterium
AAGTGGACGCCACGCTCGTCAGCGTCACCGGCATCCTTGCGTATTACCAGACGAAGGTTCCGCTTCACCGCAAAGGCAAGTACCTCGGCGACCGCGACTTCTTTGGCGACTGCTGTGCCGCTGCGAAGAAGCGCGGGTTGCACGTGATCGCCCGGCTGAGTCCGGACCTCAATTGGGAGGACGCCGTGGCGGCGCATCCGGAGTGGTTCGAGCGGGACGCGGAGGGCAAGCCCATCGTTCACAACGAGGACCGTCGCCTGTTCCGCACTTGCATGTTCTCGACCTACATGACCGATTACATCCCGGCCATCATGCGCGAGATCAATTCTCAATACGATGTGGATGGTCTCTTTACTAACGCCTGGCCCCCGTTAGGAAGGCTTCCGGTCTGCCACTGCGGCGTCTGCCACAACTTGCCGCCGAGCGGCACGTTCGAGTATTGGGATAAGTTCAACGAGCGCACCGTCTATCTCTGGAAGCTTTACGATTCCATCGCGAAAGAGAAACGCGCGGGAAATTTCTATTTTGCCAACCTGGGCGGCGGAATCCGCTCTACGGCGAACCTGGTCGAACTCGGAGAGCTCTGCGAGTGGTTCCAAGCCGACAATCAGGGCCGGGGCGGAGAAGATGCGCCGGTTTGGGGATGTGCAATGCAAGGCCGCGTTTGCAGCGCCGTACAGAAAGGTAAGATGGCGACGAACGTGAACGCGGGATGGTCCACTGGGCCGGTGCGCTGGCGCGGCGTTTCGAAGTCGGAGGCGGAGTGGCGCATGTGGGCGGACGAAACTGTGGCCAGCGGCATGGTGCCCTATCATCACATCGTGGGCGCTGAAAGCGGACTCGGTGAAGACCAGCGGTCGCTCAGGCCGGCCCGCGAGTTCTTCCAATGGACCGCGAAGCACGACGCCCATTTCACCAACAAGGTTTCCATCGCGTCGATTGGTGTGGTGATGGGGCAGCGCACTCAGTTGTTCTATCAGCCTCCCCCGGGTGCGTCGGCAGGGCAGTATATGGAGGGCCTGTACTTTGCACTGCTCGAAGGGCGCTTCCTGTTCGACTTTGTGCACGAGGACAAGCTCACACCCGATAACCTGCGAAAGTACTCGGCCTTGCTGTTGCCGAACATTGCCCTGCTCAGCGATTCGCAGCTTCGGCTATTGCGGGATTATGTGGATACTGGCGGTTCGCTGCTGGCGAGCTTTGAAACTGGGCTGTACACGGAGCGTAACCAGAAGCGCGCGGACTTTGGATTGAGTGATATTTTCGGGATCCACAGAGCGGGCGAAATCCAAGGGACCACCGGCAATGCCTTTTCGGCGCGAATCGAGAAGCAGCACGAAGTTCTAGCGGGGTTCACCGGGACCAATTGGATTGCCGGTGCTGAGTATCGCGTGCCCCTTGCGCCGGTTGAGGGCCCGGTTCTAACGGTAGTGCCAGGCTCGGTGGCGTATCCACCGGAGCTTTCGTATCCCGACCCATCGCATACGACGGAGCCCGCCGTGGTCGTACGCGAAAAGGGCAAGAGCCGACTGATCTATTTCCCTGGCGATATCGACCGCACGCTGTGGCACTCCGGGCACACGGACCTCAGCCGCTTATTGCGGAACTCCATTCGCTGGGTGGCGGGCGACGATCAACCGGTCTCCGTCTCCGGCGACGGCCTCATTGAGACCTTCGCCTGGGAAACCCAAGCTGGATTTGCAGTCCATGTGCTGAACTACACGAACCCTCAGGTGCATCGAGGCTGGCTGCGGGAGTTCTATCCCATCGGCGAGCAGCATGTCCAAATGCGATTGCCAAAGGGCCGCAAAATCTCGCGAGTGGAGTTGTTACGAGCTGCCGCGGAGGTCCCATTTCAGCTGGCCGATGGGGCACTTACCTTCACTATTCCCAGGGTCGTCGACTATGAGGTCGCGGCGATGTATTCCGCATGATGGCAGTCGGTCGCCGGCTCCGCCGCATTGCAACCAATGCCGCCGAGCCCACCCCGCGTTCGTCCTCAGGAAGTGACGTTCACAGGTTCGATGTGGTCGGCACCTTGGGGGGAAAGGCGCTCCACTCTTAGTTCACCTTGACGACGACAGTCGATGTCGCCAACCTTGCGCTGCGGAGCTTGTCGGCCAATTCGCGAGCTGCGGCCTCGGAAACTTCGTGACCCACGCAAACCCTGTAGAAGGGGGTATCGCCGTGTTGGGCAGGCAAGATAATGACCGGTCCATAGCTGGCCCCGATCATCGCCTTTAAATGGTTGGCATTGACGGGGTCGCGAAAGGTACCTACCTGCACGGCGAAGGCGGTCCTCTCTTCCAAAGGCCGACTTATCGAAGCATCGTGCGGAGAGCTGGGGGTAGGGTTCACGTTTGGCGGGATTACACTCGCACGCTCTTGCTTGGGGGCAGCAGCCTTTGCCTGTTCTGTGGGTCG
>CAZCVY010000488.1:0-2412 GCA_964501985.1 uncultured Acidobacteriota bacterium
GCGAGGATGCCGGCGGACCGGCGTTGTCCTCCTCTCATTGCCGGGGGAACGAGTATTCGCCGGACGGATCACGTTCATTCAGAGATGTCACCTGCCCGTTTTCCATAACGAACTCAAAGATATCGTCGGCGGACTGTGGAGTCTTGAAACGCAAACCCTTAACCTGGGTGAGCTTAAGCGGAGGTCCGCCGGCGAAGAGGAGGGAAAGGCCGGCCCCCGGCTGATAGACCACTTGGAACTTGATGTGAGCTGGCGTCATGTAGAATCCCGCAAGCTTCTTGAGAAGTCCGGGCTCGAGGGTTTCGGGCCTCCGCGTGAAGAGCACTTCGGCCTCGTCCAGAGAGATTGTTGCGCTATCAATGTCTCCCTGGGGATTAGTCCGGAAGTTGACCGAGAATCTACCATACTGTTCGTCGTCCGGCGTATCGAACCGGTCGTAGTGGAAATGGGTCATGGGAAACTGGAATTCGTGAAAACCAAATTGCAGTTGGTTATCCTTAATACCGATTTTGAGGATACCGTACGCCGGATTCTCGTACTCGGCCGCATAGTCGGTCAACGCGTGCGAGGGCTTGGTGTTCGGAACCCGGTCGGCACCGGCCTTGGCCCGCGCTTCGGTGCCTGCCTTCTTGCTTGCCAGCCGTTGCGCCAGCCGGCGCTGACTCCAGGGCGTCTGGTCCATGCCCAGCAGCCGCTCGTACACATTGTAACTGACGACGTTGTAGAGGGGAGCGCTGTGGTCGCTGATCACCAATACGATCACGCCGATCCCGTCGTTCGGCATGAACGAAACCTGCGAGTGGAACCCGGGAAGGTCCCCGCCGTGAAAAGTGATCAACTTTCCCCGATAAGAGGCGGTCTCTCGCCCCATGCCGTAAGCCGGATTCAGGATCTCCCAGAATCCTTGTGATTCCCCTAGAGCGTTTGGCAATCCAATAGCCGGCTGCAATGTTTCTCTGAGCACGTCGGGGGGCAAAACCTGCTTCCCGTTGTATTTCCCGTCGTTCATTAAGGCGATAAGCCAGTGCGATATTTCGTCAATATTCGAGATGACCGCGCCCGCCGGGGCGACGCCCTCTGTGTCCTCATAGTAGGGGATTTTGTAAAGCTCGAACGAGTCGCGTTTTTCAAGGAAGGGCACGCCGTGGTCGAGATGCTGGGTCATATCAGTGATCGTGTAGGTGGTCGCGTTCATGTCGAGCGGGGTAAGAATCCTCTCCCGCACGAACTGCTCCCAGGTCTTCCCGGACTTCAATTCGATGATCTGCCCCACAGCGGAAAACATCAGGTTGTTGTAAAGGAAGGTTTCTCGCATGGGCTCCTGAGGCTCCAGGTACTTCAGCCTTTCGAACAACTCCTTCCTGGAAAAATTTGACTTGAACCAGATCAAGTCGTGCCTCGTTACTCCCGTCCGGTGCGACATCATATCGCGCAGAGTCACGTTGTTGTTGAGCTGGTCGTTATAGAATTGGATGGTCGGAACGGACTCACGCACAGGCTTATCCCAAGTCAATTTTCCTTCCTCGACCAGCATCCCCGCCGCGACCGCTGTGAATAGCTTCGAATTTGAAGCGATCTGGCACAGCGTCGTGGGCGTGAACGATAACTTCTTCTCGTAATCTCGATAGCCGTAACCCTTGGCGAAAACTAGTTTGTCGTGGACAACAATGCCCACGCCAATCCCTGGGGTATTCCAATCCTTCAAGATTTGCTCCATGTAGGAGTCAAAGCCCTGAAGCTTGTTGGTGATCTCAGATTCTTGCGCATGGGCAGCACGACAGAACAGCATTAGCACAAGGGTAAGAGAGAACACACTGACCGACTTGGCGGCACGAGTGGACTGGAGGTGCGTATGGAGAGACATAAGATGCTCCTCTCTTGGCGCCGGCAGAGCAGGCGCGACCGGAATGCAATCCGGGGTTTTCATCTTTGCGTCCTGAACCAGGGCAGTATACCCCCCTCCGGCTGGTTCGCGACCTCAATTCTTCCCTGAATTTCGCCCTTGGCTCTCAACCCGCGTTGATGTTCAAACGGGCTAACCGTGCTTATGGTAACTCGTCAATCTACAGCCGGCTACACTTGCGAATTCTCTTGCCCAAAAGCCCTTCCATTCGGCTCGGCGCAAGCGATTGACTCTCACGCGCCGGTTTGACCAGATTCCGCTGCCCGAAATCAGATGTTTTCGGGCAACGTAGGTCGCGGCGGCCGCGACTCGAAAGTGGCGAGGGAAACAATGGTTGGGATGGGCGACATCGGCTTCGGCTACTGTGGTTAGCCCACGAATTGTTGGGGAGAGGCCGCACGGCTTGGAACACGTATTCCCTAGCGATTCATGATGAAGCCTTCCTATCCCGGCCGCTCTGGGCGTAGAGACCCAACTCGGCACGGTTTGATATCCCAAGCTTCTCATAG
>CAZCVY010000489.1:0-2381 GCA_964501985.1 uncultured Acidobacteriota bacterium
GCGCGAGTTGATCTATTTCTTCGTGTGGCGCGACATCAAAGTTCGCTACAAGCAGACCGCCATCGGCGCGGCCTGGGCAGTCATTCAGCCCTTCATGACGATGGTGGTATTCAGCCTCTTTTTCGGCAAGCTGGCGAAGATGGATTCCCACGGGCTGCCTTATCCTATCTTTTACTACAGTGCCCTCCTACCCTGGATGTACTTCGCCGGCGCCTTGCAGAGCGCCACCGCCGTGGTAGTAGAGCAGCAACATGTGATCACCAAAGTTTATTTTCCCCGCCTAGTGCTGCCCTTGTCGTCTGTGGTCGCAGGGCTTCTGGATTTCAGCATTTCTTTCGTGGTGTTCCTTGGGATGATGGCTTATTTTCGCATCATGCCGGGTCTTTCCATCCTGCTTTTCCCGTTTTTCCTTCTTCTTGCCGTATTGACCGCCCTGGGGGTTGGCTTGTGGCTCTCCGCCCTTAATGCCATTTATCGCGACGTGCGTTACGTCATCCCCTTTCTGGTGCAGTTCTGGCTGTTTGCTTCACCCGTCGCCTATCCCAGCACCCTGGTGCCAGCGCGCTGGCGCTGGCTATACGGGCTCAATCCCATGGCTGGCGTCATTGAGGGCTTTCGGTGGGCGCTCACCGGGCACGGCCAGCCACCGAACATCATGCTTGCCGTCTCCACAGGGATGGTCTTGCTTTTGGTCGTCGGCGGTTTGGCCTTCTTTCACAGGATGGAAGGAACCATTGCCGACGTGGTGTGAAGGACAGTTGACAGCTCACAGTTCACAGTTGACAGTTTTCGACTCCACGCTTCCATTATGGGCGACGCAGTAATCCACGTCGAAAACCTTGGTAAGCGCTACCGAATTGGCGAGCGAGAGCGCTATCTTGCCTTGCGCGACGTCCTTGCTCGCGCCGCGTCCGCGCCAGCTCGTTTTTTCCGGGCAAAGAAGGGGTCCGTACCCGACGGGGATTTCGCCCAAATTTGGGCGCTCCGGGATGTTTCCTTTGAGGTCCGCCAGGGTGAAGTGGTGGGGATCATTGGCAGAAACGGGGCAGGGAAGACGACCTTGTTGAAGATTCTCGCCCGCGTCGCCAAGCCTACGCTAGGACTTGTGGAGGTCCGCGGGCGAATAGGGAGCCTTCTGGAAGTCGGCACGGGCTTTCATCCGGAATTAACAGGCCGGGAAAACGTCTTCCTCAGCGGCGCGATCCTGGGAATGGCCAAGGTTGAGATCGAACGCAAGTTCGATGAAATCGTGGCTTTTGCCGAAGTGGAGCGGTTCATCGATACGCCCCTTAAGCATTACAGCACGGGAATGCAGATGCGCTTGGCCTTTGCTGTTGCGGCGCACCTGGAGCCGGAAATCCTGTTGGTTGATGAAGTACTGGCAGTGGGAGACCAGCAATTTCAAAAAAAGTGTCTGGGAAAGATGAGCGACGTGGCGAAGGGCGGACGTACAATTTTGTTTGTGAGCCATAATATGGGTGCGATCACGCGCTTGTGCGGCCATGGCGTATGGCTTGAGAATGGCCGCTTAAGGTCCATTGGGCCTGTGCAGGATGTTGCGACGGCATACATTCGCACCGGATCCGAAGCGAATGGCGAACGACGCTGGGGGGAATCGAGTGCTAGCAACGAGAGTGTTTGCTTGCGGGCAGGACGAATCCTCCAATCGGAGGGCCTCGTCGCCTGCGTGGTCGACATACGCGAACAATTCCAGATAGAGATCGAGTACGAAATACGGAATACCGTGTCCCACCTTCGCGTCTGCGTCAGGGTCGCTGCTGCTGACGGCACGGTCGTATTTACCTCAAGCGACGATAGGAGTCCTCAATGGGACGGCTGCCCAAGAGAGCCCGGCAAATACGTAAGCCGCTGCTCTGTTCCCGGCAACTTGCTCAACGAAGGTAGATACACCTTGACGTTTTCGGCGGATACCCCGTTCGTTAAGACGTTCTTCTTCGAGGAAAATGCAATCACCCTCGATGTAGAGCGAGCACGGGACGCGGGGACCCGATATCCCGAACGTTGGCCGGGATTGGTTTGTCCCGAGCTGAAGTGGGATGTAGACCTCCTGGGCGCATTGGCCCCGAGCGTCGCGCGCATCGCAGGGATCAACTGACCAACATGCATTCAAGGAATTATGGGGCGGGCCGCTCAAGTCTAGTCGTGGTGTGCTAATGTCGCTGGGCAGATTGTCAACCCGTGCTTAAGGCGGCCGTCCGCAAGTTCCGTGCCCGGTTGCTTGCGCCGATGGTGCCTATCGCGGATGAGGTCCGTCAACTTCAAGGTCAAATGGAGCGATCACTATTGCTCCAGGGAAGACAGGCAGCGTATGACCTGCGCGGGCTAAATGCGATGGATTCGATCGCGGACGCCGAGTTCCA
>CAZCVY010000490.1:0-2364 GCA_964501985.1 uncultured Acidobacteriota bacterium
AATGTCTTGTACGCCCCGCACCCTTCGCATTTGAACACGCTTGTTGGCATGGAAGGGGGAGTTTAGCACGAGAAGAGGGAAAGTCGGTGAGATTTACGGTAACAGCGGAAACTTGCGTTGATGACGAAATAGTCCAACCTCGGCGCCCACACGACCGACGCGACGGACCGACAGGGCTCGATTGGAGACAAGCGGGTGTATACTCTCAGCCGTCGGGACGCCAAAAAGCGAATTCCGGTTTGAACGGTCCCCTTCCTGGTTGAGGAGGTGAGGTGTGCCCTGCGACGGGGTGACGATTCAGCATAATACGACGAGTTGGGCTTAAATCGTGGCAAATCAAACTTCGGAGTTCGATGTTTGCATCGTCGGTTCCGGCGCTGCGGGTGGCGTCATGGCCAAAGAACTGTGTGGAGGCGGCGCCAAGGTCATCCTGCTGGAGGGCGGGAAGCAAGTGCGCCCCTCCGAAATTATTTCGCATCAGTGGCCCTATCAACTTCCCTTCGCCAATCTGGGGGGAGAGAAACAGGACTATTTTTATCAGGGCGACGTGAGGAATTCGATCCGTTTTGACACGCATACGAACGTGGGGATAGATCGGGTGCGGGTGTTGGGCGGCCGGACGATGCACTGGAACGCGGTCACCCTGCGTTACGCGCCGCAGGATTTCCGGGAGTGGACGCTGGCCGGGGTGGAGGAAGACTGGCCGCTCAGCTACGAGGAACTCGCTCCGTACTATGAACGAATCGAGCAGCTCATCGGTGTATGCGGCAATGATGATGGGCTCGAAATCCTTCCAGGCGGAAAGCACTATCTGCCGCCGCTGCCGTGGCGGTGCAGCGAGCATATCCTGAAACGCGCCACCGACGCGTTGAAGATTCCACTCATTGCGGTCCGCAAGGCCGTCCTGACCAAGCCCTACGACAACCGCCCGCCATGCCATTATTGCGGGCATTGCATGGATGGCTGCGACGTTTCTGCGATTTTCAGCTCGCCGGGGTGCACGCTTCCCAAAGCCGCCGCCACCGGGAACTTCACGCTGCGGCAGAACGCACTGGCCCGTGAAATTCTAGTGGACCGCGAAGGCCGCGCGCGGGCGGTTTCTTTCGTCGATACGTCTACAGGAAAAACCGAAGAGGTGAAAGCGCGCATCGTGGTGGTGTGCGCCGCGACGGTGGAATCCGCCCGGCTGCTGCTGAATTCGGTTTCTCCTCAGCACCCTGCCGGGCTGGGGAATTCGAGCGGTGTCGTGGGGCACTACCTGCATGGCCACGTGACGGCGTCGGCGCGTCTTTTTCTGAAGGAGTTGGAAGGCACAAAACCCATCAATCAGGATGGCGCCACCGATCACGTCTACATTCCTCGGTTCGATTATCGCGACGCGCACCGTGGCTACGCAGGCGGATTTGGAATTCAAGTGAATTACGATTCCTACATGTCCCCGCAGTCCGCCTATTGGTTGAAAGGGTACGGCGCCGAGTTCAAACGCCGGGTGCGGACCATGCAGCCGGGGTTTGTTTTTCTCGGGTGTTTTGGTAAAGCGATCGCCTCCAGGGATAATTACGTTTCCGTCGACAAGAACCGGGTGGACGCCCAGGGCATCCCGATTCCGGTGATTCACTTCCAATTCGCAGAGAATGACGCGCGCCTCTGCCAGGGGATGCGGAATGGGCTTCAGCAAATTGCTTCAAAACTCTCTGCCGAAGTCTTTCTCGATGAGAGCCCCGCCCCCTCGGGATTCGCCAGCCACGAAGTAGGGACCATCCGCATGGGAAAAGACCCCAAGACTTCCGCCTTGAACAGCTTTTGCCAATCCCACGACGTGAAGAATCTGTTTGTGACGGATGGAAGTTGCTTCACCACGTCCAGCGAGAAGAATCCGACGCTGACGATTATGGCGCTTTCCATGAGATCGGCAGAGTACATTATCGAGCAGCGGAGATTGGGAAATATTTGATTTATGCAACGCCGCACTGTTCTGAAAATCGTTGCCTTGAGCGCGCTTTCCGCGCGCTCGGAGGCTTGGAGCGCAACCTGCGCAGCGCACTCGGATGACCGTGCGGCGTGGGCCTCAGCGGATTACCAGCTTCAATTTTTCACCCCCGAGGAAAACGCCCTGCTGGATCAAGTGATGGAGATGATCATCCCCGCTGACTCCCATTCGGGAGGAGCCCATGCTGCAAGAGTGAGTCTGTTCGCTGACCGCATGGTTTCCACGGACACCGATGCGGCGAGAACCGAGTGGCGCAAGAGGTTACAACTGCTCAAGGAGGAGGCCACGAAATCCTCCGTGGCTGACGCCTTGGCGCATGCGGCCACGGGCGAAGCGAATCCTCAGTCGGAACTCGAACGATTTTTCGTTACCCT
>CAZCVY010000491.1:0-2319 GCA_964501985.1 uncultured Acidobacteriota bacterium
TGCTCTGAAGCTCCATCGCTTCACGCCATCGCGGACTATAGAGCGGTTGCAGTTCCTCCAATTTCACTTTTTCCATCGTGTCCACGCGGACCACGGGCAGGTCGGCAATCAGCTTCGAACGCTCCAATCCAGCGACATAAGTCAGCCTACCGTCCTCATCACGGGATTCTCGCATGGAGGAGTTAAAAGGCTCTTTTGAAGCGATGCATGAATCTATCAACCCGACCAAGTCCTTGCGCACGAAAAAGGCGTCAACGCCGGCGCGATTCGTGCCCACAAGTTCGTATCCCTTGCGAGCCGCCAGCAGGCGCAAAGCGTTGATCGAGGCTCCAAAATAGAGATTGGAGGCGTGAGCGCGCGTCCGGAAGAAGTCCGGGTCGTATGGGATCGTGATGGGGTGAATGTCACCGAACACCGCGTTGTACTCGCATACAACAATGTCGGGAGCTGCGGCAGCAATGGCCTCCCAAACCCAATAATCGTTCCCATCGATATCGATACTCAGGACACCGATCTTCCCGCTGAAGCCGTTGGTGGAAATCAATTCATTAATGTTGTCTCGAGTGATGAACGTGGAAACTGCCGCTAAATCGTACTTCCAGTAGATTTCATGCTCGCGAACAGAGTGCATCTTTTCCGCACTGGCATCCATGATCAGCCCTTGCCAGTTGCGGTTAACGAGCAGGAACCTGGTATTCGCCTCCCGATAACCCTCCACCCCGAATTCGACGAAACGCCTCGAAGAGATCGGCAACCGCTGGACCAGCCACTCGAGGATTCCATCTTCACCCCACTGCGAATAAACCTGGAACTCGGCGTCCGCGATCGAAGCCATCGCATTTAGCCCGCGCAGGTTATGCGCTGCCTGTCTTCCCTGGAGCAACAGTGATCGCTCCATGTGAGCTTGAAGTTCACGGACCTCATCCACGATGGGGGCCATCGGCGCAAGCAACCTGGCACGAAATGCGCGGAACGCTGCATTAAGCACGGGATGACAATCCGCCCGGCGAGATTAGCACGCCACAACTAGAGGTTAATCCGACGTCCCATAAATCCTGCTAGCGCAGGGAAGCTAACCTATGCTACGCGTGCGATGCGCGGGCTCAGCGCATCCAGAAGGTCCACATCCCACTTAAGCTCAGGACAAACCAATCCCGGCCAGCGTTCGGGATATCGGGTCCCCGCGTCCCGTGCTCGCTCTACATCGAGGGTGATTGCATTTTCCTCGAAGAAGAACGTCTTAACGAACGGGGTATCCGCCGAAAACGTCAAGGTGTATCTACCTTCGTTGAGCAAGTTGCCGGGAACAGAGCAGCGGCTTACGTATTTGCCGGGCTCTCTTGGGCAGCCGTCCCATTGAGGACTCCTATCGTCGCTTGAGGTAAATACGACCGTGCCGTCAGCAGCCGCGACCCTGACGCAGACGCGAAGATGGGACACGGGATTCCGTATTTCGTACTCGATCTCGATCTGGAATTGTTCGCGCATGTCGACCACACACGCGACATGGCCTTCCGACTGGAGGATTCGTCCCGCCAGCAAGCAAACACTCTCGTCGCCGGCGCTCAGTTGCCCCCAGCGTCGTTCTCCATTCGCTTCGGATCCGGTGCGAATGTATGCCGCCGCGACATCCTGCACAGGCCCAATGGACCTTACACGGCCATTCTCAAGCCATATGCCATGGCCGCACAAGCGGGTGATCGCACCCATATTATGGCTCACAAACAAAATAGTACGTCCGCCCTTGGCCACGTCGCTCATCTTTCCCAGGCACTTTTTTTGAAATTGCTGGTCTCCTACTGCCAGTACCTCATCAACCAGCAGGATTTCCGGCTCCAGGTGCGCCGCAACAGCAAAGGCCAAGCGCATCTGCATTCCCGTGCTGTAATGCTTAAGGGGCGTATCGATGAACCGCTCCACTTCGGCAAAAGCCACGATTTCATCGAACTTGCGTTCGATCTCAACCTTGGCCATTCCCAGGATCGCGCCGCTGAGGAAGACGTTTTCCCGGCCAGTCAATTCCGGATGAAAGCCCGTGCCGACTTCGAGAAGACTCCCTATTCGCCCGCGGACCTCCACAAGACCTAGCGTGGGCTTGGCGACGCGGGCGAGAATCTTCAATAAGGTCGTCTTCCCTGCCCCGTTGCGGCCAATGATCCCCACCACTTCACCCTGGCGGACCTCAAAGGAAACGTCCCGAAGCGCCCAGATTTGGGCGACATCCCCGTGGGGTACGGACCCCTTCTTTGCCCAGAAAAAACGAACTGGCGCGGACGCGGCGCGAGCAAGGACGTCGCGCAAGGCAAGATAGCGCTCTCG
>CAZCVY010000492.1:0-2218 GCA_964501985.1 uncultured Acidobacteriota bacterium
AATCGAGACCTGAAGGGAGGTCCTCGATGCCCTTACGATTCGCTCACGCTGGCGATTTCCACCTCGATGAGGACCTCTACTTCGCCGACGTCGCGCAGTGCCTTGAGTGGTTTGTCGTAGACGCAATCCATTCGAACGTTGAGTTTTTTGTAATCACCGCGACCTGACGACATACAGGGCAACGATTAAGGAACGAAACCTCTGGGCATCCTGGGTCCGGGTGGCCCTTTTGATGGGCGCCGCATGCCACCTGATTTCCAGGTCTCATTCCGGTCCCCAATCTCATCCTACGCAGATGCTCGGTCGAAGCCGGGCAGATTGAGTCGGGGACCTTTAAGCGCGCCGGTTGGACTTCATCCACATTTTGGTTGATTATCATCCGTATTGTGGTTGATTATACAACCATGATTCGTCGCCACATTACCGAGCATCTCCTCCAAGCTTTGGGGGATACGCCTGCCGTCCTCGTTAACGGCGCCCGACAAACCGGCAAAAGCACTTTGGTGCAGTCAGCGGAAGTAATGAAACAAGGTCGCCAGTACCTGACGCTCGACGACCCGGGTGTCTTGTCAGCGGCCAAAGGTGATCCCAACGGCTTCATTGCCGGTTTAAACACGCCGGTGACCCTGGAGGAAGTGCAGCATGTGCCTGAACTCTTACCCATCATCAAAGTGGCCATTGACCAGCAACGGGAGGCAGGACAGTTTTTGCTCACGGGTTCCGCGAATGTGATGCTCCTGCCTAACCTGTCCGAATCCCTAGCAGGGCGCATTGAAGTGCTGACACTGTGGCCGTTTTCGCAGGGCGAATTGAAAGGCGTTCGGGAGGGATTCATTGACGCATTGTTTTCAAAGCAACCGCGCTGGTCATCAGGAGGATTAAGCGGAATTCGGCGCGATGAACTGTTTGAGAAAGTTCTGGCCGGTGGCTATCCCTCGGTGGTAACCCGGAAAACCCTGGCGCGCCGCAAGGCTTGGTTCCAGTCCTATTTGATGACGACTCTCCAGCGTGATGTTCGTGACCTCATGAATGTCGCAGATGTGACGGCTATGCCTCGCCTCCTTTCGGTCGTGGCCGCTCGTGCCGGCGGTCTGTTGAATTTTTCCGACTTGTCACGGACCCTCACGTTGCCGCAAACAACTTTGAAACGCTACTTCGCCCTGTTGGAAGCGACGTTCCTGGTACAACTGTTGCGGCCCTGGTCGAGCAACCTGGGACAACGGCTCATTCAAACCCCGAAGGTCTATTTGGATGACGCGGGACTGCTGGCGCATTTACTAGGATTGACGGTGGAACGACTTAAGGTGGACGCAACATTGGCGGGCGGGGTGCTCGAGAACTATGTGCTGATGGAATTGCGCAAACAATCGGCTTGGAGCGACATGCAGCCGGAATTATTTTACTGGCGCACAGCTGCCGGACAGGAAGTGGACGTTGTGCTCGAAGATAGTGCCGGGCGACTGGTGGGGCTGGAAATAAAAGCTGGTGCCACCCTGGGCGGAGGAGATGTTCGGGGTTTGCAGGCGATGGCCAGCGCGGTGGGTAAGCGTTGGGTTCGCGGAGTGGTGCTTTACACCGGCACTGAGGTCATCCCATTTGCCGTCAATCTGCACGCCCTACCGGTATCGCACCTTTGGACGGCACACAAATAATCAGGAGGATCGCCATCGGCCCGTCCAATCTTCCTGATAAACACGAGAGCCACCGTCGCCCTTTGCGGCCGGCTTACCGGACCCGAACGCGATTAAGGTACGCCCGCCTCTCTCGAGGCGCTTGGCAGCGGAGAAGAGAATCTCATTTCCCCCCCAGCTCAGCGGCTCCTCCATCGTCTTCTGCCGACTACCGCAGACCGTCAACTTGGAAATCAATGTCCGCAGGGTCTTCACTTTCGTCGTGGTTTCGGCTTGCTGCATATTCTGATTGCCGGGACGGAATAGGCGAGCTGCCCGTGCTCTTCCATGTGGCAGTGGGAGCAGAGGGTCACCAGATTTTCGAGGGAGTCGTTGCCCAGTTGGCTGCGCTTGATCTTGTGGTGCACCTGAAGATTTTCGAGCGCCCCGCACTTCTGACAGCGCCATTCGTCGCGCTCCAGGACCCGCTTCATCAACCGCCGATAAATCTGCTGCCCCAATTTGATCCGCTTCGCTTTCCTCAGCATTTTGGGGAGGCCTCCACTTCTCTGTCCCGGCCTTGGCCGGCAAAACCCGCCTGATACTCC
>CAZCVY010000493.1:0-2208 GCA_964501985.1 uncultured Acidobacteriota bacterium
GCGCCATGCCGGTTACAAATCCTGATAATGCAAGTACAACGAGCAATCTTATGGTATGACGAGAACACGTCTGATTCATGAGGCCTGATCCTTTGCACAGCCAGGAAATTCAAGTTCAAAATACCCTTCCATCGTAACACAGTTCAGCGCGCCGTCGGCGGAGAAGAGGCGCTCGACCCGTTGTTCTTGGTGTAACAAGAATTTGGGGCGCGGCCGTCCCGCGCTATAATGGTCTATTCGATTTCAACCGACCGAGTGAGTGTGGGTGATGGACTTTAAACTTTGTTCTGCCTATGAGCCGCGCGGCGATCAAGTCAGCGCGATTCGCGATTTGATTCGCGGCGTCGCCGATGGCAAGCAGCATCAGGTGCTGCTCGGGGTGACGGGTTCGGGGAAGACGTTCACCGTGGCCAAGGTGATGGAAGCCCTCAATCGACCCGTCATCGTGCTGGCGCACAACAAAACCCTGGCCGCGCAGCTTTACCACGAGTTTCGCCACTTCTTCCCGCAGAACGCGGTGGAATACTTCGTCAGCTACTACGACTATTACCAGCCGGAAGCCTATATTCCCGCCGCCGACGTCTACATCGAGAAAGAAGCGACGATCAACGACGAGTTGGACAAGCTCCGCATGTCGGCCACGCGCTCTCTCTTCGAGCGGCGCGACTGCTTGATTGTCGCGAGTGTCTCCTGCATTTACGGCATTGGCTCCCCGGATGCCTATTACGGAATGCTGGTCATGCTGGAGAAGGGCCAGAAAATATCGCGGCAGGATATTCTGCGGCGGCTGGTGGAGATCCAATATGAGCGCAACGACGTGGACTTCCGTCGCGGCACCTTCCGCGTGCGCGGTGACGTGATCGAGGTTTACCCGACTTACGAAGATACCGCTTACAGGATCGAAATGTGGGGGGACCAGGTCGAATCCCTGGCGCAAATCGATCCGCTTCTCGGTCAGGTCAAGCACGCGCTCGATCGCCTGCCGATTTATCCCCGCACCCATTATGTCCTGCCTGCCGAGCGCAAGGATGAAGCCATCGATCGAATTAAGAGTGAACTCGATTGGTGGCGCGGCGAGCTGGAGAAGCAGGGCAAGCTCGTGGAAGCCCAACGCGTTCACCAACGCACGATGTTCGACCTGGAAATGATGAAGGAGATGGGCTACTGCCACGGCATCGAGAATTACTCGCGACACCTTTCCGGGCGGCTGCCCGGAGAGCCTCCTCCGACGCTCCTGGACTATCTCCCTCAAGACGCGTTGATGTTCATTGATGAAAGCCACCAGACGGTTCCGCAATTGCGCGGCATGTATGCCGGCGACCGCTCGCGCAAGTCCACGCTGGTGGAGTATGGTTTCCGCCTGCCCTCGGCGCTCGACAATCGTCCGCTTTCCTTTGAGGAATTCGAGCACCGCGTCGGCCAGTTGATTTATGTCTCCGCCACCCCCGGGCCCTATGAACTCACCAAAACGGGCGGGGAAGTGGTGGAGCAGGTCATTCGCCCGACAGGATTGATCGACCCGGAAGTGGAAGTGCGGCCCACGCGCGACCAGATTGACAATCTGCTCGGTCAAATCCGCGAGCGGGCCGCCGTGAACGAGCGCGTGCTGGTGACGACCCTCACCAAGCGCATGTCCGAGGACCTCGCGTCGTACTATGCGGAGGTGGGAGTGCGCTGCCGCTATCTCCATTCCGAGATCGAGACGCTCGAACGCGTCAAAATTTTGCGTGACTTGCGCCGCGGTGAGTTTGACGTGTTGATCGGGATTAACCTGCTGCGGGAGGGGCTTGATCTACCCGAGGTTTCTTTGGTGGCAATTCTGGATGCGGACAAGGAGGGTTATCTGCGTTCGGCCGGGGCGCTGATTCAAACCATGGGCCGAGCCGCCCGCCATCTGCGCGGCAAGGCCATCCTTTATGCCGACCGGCGGACGGATTCAATGCAGCAGGCCATGGCGGAGACCGATCGCCGCCGCGCCAAGCAGCTTCAATACAATCAGGAAAACGGCATCACGCCGGAGAGCATCATCAAACCGGTGGATATGGCCCTGGCTTCTATTGTGGAAGCCGATTACCTGACCGTGCCGCTCGAACCTGAGGACGATGGCGCGGCGACCGGCGATCAGCTTGAGGAATTGATTCGGACGCTGGAGACCCGCATGCGCGAGGCGGCGAAACAATTTGAATTCGAGAAGGCGGCGCAGTTGCG
>CAZCVY010000494.1:0-2203 GCA_964501985.1 uncultured Acidobacteriota bacterium
TTGAGCGACGCTACTCATTTGGCAGCCACTCTCCGGTATGGCCCGCGCTATCTGTACTCCACCGGGCAGCTCCACAAGGGCGGAGCAAACATTGGCCTGTTCATCCTGATTACCGCGGACGACGCTCAGGATCTGCCGATTCCCGGTGAGCCGTACACGTTCGCGGTCTTGAAGCAGGCGCAGGCACTGGGCGATTTACGCTCGCTCCGAAGCAAGCAGCGGCGTTATCTCCGCCTGCATCTGGGCGCGGATACCGGCGCCCAACTGGCGCGGCTCGGGCGGCTGGTGCAGGACGCCCTTAAGCCTGCGGTGCAAGCGACGGCGGGATAAAAGGGCAATTCACCATAATTTAATGATTTCAACACGATGCTGGCGCGAGGTCGTGGGACAATTTGAGGGTGTAGCGGTGGGGTTATCTCGCTATTGGCGACGCACTGCCGCTTGCACAGCAAATTGACCAAAACCCGATGCGAGGAGAGATTCCATGCCGGAAACTGCCGAGTTGGTCAATCCCTTACGCGAAGGAATTCGTATACACCGGACGCCCGACCCGTGTGCAATGGTTATTTTCGGCGCCTCCGGCGACCTTACTGAACGCAAATTGATTCCGGCGCTCTTTTATCTTACCCGTGAGCACATGCTGCCTCCCGGGTTCGCCGTGGTGGGCTGCGGGCGCACTCCCAAAACCGACGAACAGTTCAGCCGGGAAATGTCCGACGGGGTGAGAAAATTTCTCCACCTCACCCCGGAGAGCGACGCTTTTGTGCAAGGCTTCGCCAAAGGACTGCACTATGTCACCGGCGATTTCAGCGCTCCCGAGGCCTACCAGAAACTCGCGGAGACCCTGAATCACCTCGACCAGGAGCATGGAACCGCGCGAAACCGCCTTTTTTATCTCGCCACGCCACCAAGCTTTTTCCCCGTCACCGTCAAGCACCTGGGCGCGGCAGGCTTGGCCAAACCGCAGGATCCCGGAAAAACCTGGACGCGCATCATCCTGGAAAAACCCTTCGGACGGAGCCTGCAAACCGCCCTCGAACTGAACCAAACAGTCACCAGCGTCTTCGGGGAAGATCAGGTCTATCGCATCGACCACTACCTGGGAAAAGAGACGGTACAAAACTTGTTGGTGTTCCGGTTCGCCAACGGTATTTTTGAACCCTTTTGGAATCGCCGTTACATCGACCACATCCAGATCTCCGTGGCGGAAGAGTTGGGGGTGGAGAATCGGGGGGCTTACTACGAAGAGTCGGGCCTGCTGCGTGATATGATCCAGAATCACGTGCTCCAGTTGCTGAGCCTGGTGGCGATGGAACCTCCCGCCACCTTTCAAGCCACCGCGGTGCGCGACGAGAAGGCCAAGGTCATGCGCGCGCTGCGCCCCATCCCCATTGAGCGCGTCCCGGAATTCGTGGTGCGGGGCCAGTATGTGGAGGGCTTCGTGGGGGGCAAAAAAGTGCCGGCCTACCGGACGGAGCGCAAGGTTTCTCCCACGTCGAACACCGAAACCTATGCGGCGTTTAAGTTCTTCATCGACAACTGGCGCTGGGCCGACGTTCCCTTTTACGTCCGCTCCGGGAAGCGTTTGCCCAAACGCATTTCCGAGATATCCATTCAGTTTCGCCGTGTGCCTCACCTCTTGTTCCACGGCTCGGGGGCGGAGGGAATTGAGCCCAACATTCTGGCGATTCGCATCCAACCCAATGAGGGTATTTCGCTGAAATTCTGCGCCAAGCTTCCCGGGACCACCATGCAGATTCGCCCGGTGGAGATGGAATTTCTCTACGGAGAATCGTTCGGCGCGGCGCCGCCCACCGCCTATGAAACGCTGCTTCTCGATTGCATGTTGGGCGACGCCACGCTGTTCAATCGCGCCGACGCCGTGGACCTTTCGTGGGAATTGGTGGACCCGATTCTTGACCGCTGGAAGCAGGACGGTGCCCAAGGCTTGGACCCCTACGCGGCAGGCAGTTGGGGACCGCAAGAAGCCGACGACTTCATCGAGCGCGACGGACGGCAGTGGCGGCGACTCTGACGTGGAGTAGGCGGAAGGCGGAAAGCAGCCGCCGATGGTGGACGGCGTGGGCTCGAACCATAATAATGATTGAGCCTGTTTGATGAAAACGAAAGGGGTAATCCATTGGGTGCCACGCTTCAGGAATTTGCTTTAGGAGAGCCTCGGCCCGCCAATGTGGCCGAGATT
>CAZCVY010000495.1:0-2194 GCA_964501985.1 uncultured Acidobacteriota bacterium
CCAACCGGCGGCACTCAGCGTAGGCTGCTCGCAGCTTGGTTTCAGAAGCAGACATGGACCGAACCATTATAGGTCTTCCCTCACACGTCGTGAAACCCGATTATGGAAACGTCTCCGCTGAACGTCGTGAAGTCACCCTACCCATTGAGCGCATTAGCTTTAACGTTTCCCCGCCCATTAAGGCAGGACACTCTGAGATAACGCACGAAGCTCCACTCGGACCCAGGACGCTATCCAGAATAACTCAGGATTGCCGCGTGGTAGAGAATGAGCTAGTATAGGCGATCATGGGCACAAAATTTGACTCCCCGCGTCCTAATGTGACGCTATCCAAGGTGTCTCTCCCGCCGGCTGAAATGCCCGGCTCGGGACCGGAGAGTGCTGCGCTGAGCAGCCCGGATCTTTACATCAACCGAGAGCTGAGCTTGCTGGAATTCCAGGCCCGGGTTTTGGAGGAGGCTGCTGACCCGGACAACCCCTTGATCGAGCGGGCCAAATTTCTCGCCATCCTCGGCTCGAACCTGGACGAGTTTTTTATGGTTCGCGTCGCGGGATTGATGAAGCAGGTGGCCAGCGGCACGGCAGACGTTGGCCGCGACGGACGGACTGCGACGGTGCAGCTTCAACTCATCCGCGAGAAAGTGCGTCAGATCGCCGCCCAAGCACATGACTTTTGGCGCGAGGAAATTCAGCCGGCGTTGGAGCGCCAGGGGATCAGCGTTGTCGATTCGTTTTCCCTGGCGGGCGACGAACGAGCCACCCTCGATGCCTACTTTCGCGAGCACGTGTTTCCCGTGCTGACGCCGCTGGCCTTCGATCCTGGGCGGCCCTTCCCGCATATCTCGAACCTCAGCCTGAACCTCGCCGTGGTCGTGCGCGACCACAAAGGCGGTGAGCACTTCGCTCGGGTGAAAGTGCCCAACACCCTGCCCCAGTTGGTTCCGGTAAAGGGTGCCTTTGGAGATCCCCCGGCATCCACATCGACGCCGAAGATATTCAAGTTTGTTTGGGTCGAGCAGTTGATCGCAGCCAACCTGAGCCTTCTCTTCCCCGGCATGGAGATCGTGGCGTCCTCCCCGTTTCGCGTGACGCGCGACGCCGAAGTCGCGGTCCAGGAATTGGAAAGTGACGATTTGCTGGAGACCATCGAGGAAGCGATGCGGGAGCGCCGCTTCCTGGCCGTCGTGCGAATGCAAATCGCCAAAGACATGCCGGAGAAGATTCTTTCCATACTGACCAGCCAGATTGAGATAGATCCCCAGGATGTTTACCGCATCGACGGACCGCTCGGTTTCAGCCGTCTGATGGAACTTTGCTCCCTCGACCGGCCGGACCTTAAGGACAAACCCTTTGTGCCCATGACTCCCGCCAGCCTGGGCGTGGACTGCGAGGAAGATCTTTTCAGCCTGATTCGCCAGGACGATTTCCTGTTGCATCACCCCTACGATTCCTTCATGCCGGTGGTGGAGTTTGTCCGTCAGGCGGCGCGCGACCCCAACGTGCTTGCCATCAAGATGACTCTTTACCGTGTGGGGAGGAACTCCCCCATCGTCGCCGCACTGCTGGACGCCGTCGAGAACGGCAAACAAGTGGCCGTGCTCATGGAATTGAAGGCTCGCTTCGACGAGGAGAGCAACATCGAGTGGGCGCGGACATTGGAAGATGCGGGAGTACATGTGGTCTATGGTCTTGTGGGCATGAAGGTCCACAGCAAAATCGCGCTGGTGGTGCGTCGCGAGGGCGAAGTCATCCGGCGCTACGTGCATATGGGAACCGGCAATTACAATTCCGTGACCGCGCGCCTCTACACCGATTTGGGCTTGCTGACCTGCGACGAGCAAATCGCCACGGATGCCACGCACTTTTTCAACGCTCTGACCGGCTACTCGGCACGGCAAGAACCGCAGAAACTTCTGGTCGCCCCGGTCAATATGCGCGAGCGGTTGGAGGAGCTGATTCGCCGCGAAATCGGGCATCAGACGAACGGGCGGATGATTCTCAAAATGAACGCTCTCGAAGATCCGCTGATGATTCGCCTGCTGTATCAGGCCTCTCAGGCGGGGGTCAAGACGGATTTGCTGGTGAGAGGCATTTGTTGCCTGCGGCCCGGCGTACCCGGAATCAGCGAGAATATCCGCGTGACCAGCATTGTGGGCCGTTTCCTCGAACATAGCCGTGTTTACTACTTTCAAAA
>CAZCVY010000496.1:0-2188 GCA_964501985.1 uncultured Acidobacteriota bacterium
ATTGACCAAGCACTTCAGGAAATGGCGCGAAGCAGAAACATTATGCCCAAAGTCGGAATGATCAGCCTTGGCTGTCCTAAGAATCTAGTGGACAGCGAGGTGATGCTGGGAACCCTGGTGCACCAGGGGTTCGAGCTCACACCGCGCCCTGACGAGGCTGACGTTATTATTGTCAATACGTGCGCCTTTATTGAACCCGCCAAACAGGAATCGATCAATACAATTTTGGAAATGGCCGAGTACAAAAAATTCGGCGTCGCGAAGAAGCTGGTAGTGGCCGGGTGCCTCGTCGAACGCTACCGGAGCGAGATCCTCGAGCAGATTCCCGAGGTCGATTACGTCATCGGCACCAACGAGCTGGAACGCGTGTTGGAAGCCTGCGCCGATCAGCCCGCGCTCCAAATGGCGGACAAGCCAGCGGAGCCCTATCTCTACCATGAGTTCACGCCACGTGTGCTCTCCACTCCGGGCTATTCCGCGTACTTGAAAATTGCCGAGGGTTGCGACCATCCTTGCACATTCTGCGTGATTCCCCGGATGCGCGGCGCGTTTCGCTCCCGTCGCTTCGCCTCAGTGATCCGCGAGGCGGAGAATCTGGCCAAGCAGGGAGTGCGGGAAATAACCATCGTCGGCCAGGACACCACCAGCTACGGCGAAGACTTGGGCTTGCATGACGGATTGCCAATGCTGCTGCGAGAGCTCGGCAAGATTCCTGAGCTCGTCTGGGTGCGCTTCCTGTACTGTTACCCGAATAGGGTCACAGACGCTCTGATCGCCGCGGTTGCGGAAACGCCCAAGGTTGCGAAATATTTCGATATCCCCTTGCAACACGCGAGCGGTAGCGTCCTAAAGCTCATGAAACGCGGCTCGAATAGCCGGCAGTTTCTGCGCATGCTGGAAAAAATTCGCGCCGCTATTCCCGGGGTGGCGCTGCGAACTTCGTTCATCGTGGGTTTTCCCGGCGAGACCGAGGATGATTTCAAGGCCCTTCTGGAATTCGTCGCGGCGGCAGAGTTTGACCACCTCGGCGTTTTCCTGTATTCAAACGAAGAATCCAGCCGGAGCTTCCCCCTGCCGAATCAAGTGCCGGCAGCCACGGCTCGCCGCAGGCAGAAGCAGTTGATGTCGCTCCAGCGAAAGATTTCGCGGCGCAACTTGCGGCGAATGGTGGGAAAATCGCTGCCCGTGCTGGTGGAAGGGCCATCGGAAGAAACCGAGTTGCTGTATCAAGGCCGCAGCGAGCGCCAGGCGCCCAGCATTGACGGTTGCATCCTCATCAATGATATCGAGGGATCCGCCCCGGCGCCTGGGGATTTCCGCTGGGCCACGATTACCGAGGTCGGCGATTACGATCTCGTGGCGCGCCTGGAGGCGCAAGTTTTTGCCGAAAGGCTGCCCACCGTTAATCCGTTGCCGGCGGCCGGGGCGCTGGTGCAAATTCAACCGGCGTTGGCTCCGCCACTGCCGTGATGTGGCGCCGCCCTTTAGGACGGCATGTCGCGGGAGTGCCGGGATAAAGCCGGCGCTACGGTTGCACGTCCGCGGAGTACTGCGCTAAGGCCCGGCGCTACGAAACAATATGCGCTGCCCCATCTGCAAGCAGAGCGTCGCGTGGGAGGGCAATCCGTTCCGCCCCTTTTGCAGCGAGCGATGCAAACTGCTCGACCTCGATAATTGGCTGGAAGGACGCTACCACATTCCGGCGCCGCTTGACCCGGACGAAGAAAGCGCGGCGGACGACAGCACCACGGAATCCGAGGGGGAGCGTGACTGATCGGCGGGCGGGACCGGCCATTTGGATCGCCACCGCGGGGGGGGCGGGTTACTTCCCCATTGCCCCCGGAACCGCCGGCTCTCTCGTAGGAGTTGCCGTGACGGTGGGCTTGGCGCGACTGCCCCTTCACCGCGCCGAAGCGAGTGCCGTTCTGGCAGGCGCCTCGCTCGCCCTCTTTGCCTTGGGCATTTGGGCGGCGGGAAAAGCAGAAGAGTTTTTCGGACGCACGGACCCCGGCCAAGTGGTGGTGGATGAGGTCGTAGGTCAGATGGTTACGTTCCTGTTATTTCCCCACGCCACGTGGAAATGGTTGGTTGGCGGTTTCCTGTTATTTCGAGCGTTCGATATCGTAAAACCTTTCCCGGCTCGACAAGCAGAGCGAATTCCGCGCGGCTGGGGTATCATGTTAGATGA
>CAZCVY010000497.1:0-2155 GCA_964501985.1 uncultured Acidobacteriota bacterium
CCGGCAAGGAAGGGAAGGGGCTCGTCCCCGTGACCGGCGAGGCGCTGCGCGAGCCGTCCGCCTATGGTCAGGACCGCCTGTTCGTCCAAATGAAGCTAACCTCCGAGGCCAATGCGGCGACGGAGGCAGCCCTCCAAGCCCTGGAAGCGGCCGGGCATCCAGTGATCCGAATTATCCTGCGCGATGTGCTCGACCTCGGCGCGGAGTTTTTCCGCTGGGAGGTGGCGACGGCCGCGGCTGGCTCGTTGATGGGCATCGATCCGTTCGATCAACCTAACGTGCAAGAAAGCAAGGATAATACCAGGTGCCTGTTGGCGGAATATCGCGCGCAAGGAACATTTTCCGAGGGTGATCCTTTCTTGGAGTCCGACGGCTTAAAGGTTTATGGCGACGCGGCAACCGCGAGTGCGGCGGGGGCTTCAGTGGGTGGAGCGCTAGCGGCCCTTTTGAGCCAAGTTCGGTCGGGAGACTATGTGGCCCTGATGTCGTACATTCACCAGACGCCGGAGCATACCGTGGCCCTCGAATCCCTTCGGCAACACCTGAGCGACGCTACTCATTTGGCGGCCACTCTCGGGTATGGCCCGCGCTATTTACACTCGACCGGGCAGCTCCACAAGGGCGGAGCAAATAATGGCCTGTTCATCCTCATCACCGCGGACGACCCTCAGGATCTGCCGATTCCCGGTGAGCCGTACACGTTCGCGATTTTAAAGCAGGCGCAGGCGCTGGGGGATTTGCGCTCGCTCCGAAGCAAGCAGCGGCGTTATCTCCGCCTGCATCTGGGCGCTAATATCGGCGCCCAACTACCGCGGCTCGGGCGGCTGGTGCAGGACGCCCTCAAGCCTGCGATGCAAGCGACGGCGGGATAAAAGGGCAATTCACCATAATTTAATGATTTCAACACGATGCTGGCGCGAGGTCGTGGGACAATTTGAGGGTGTAGCGGTGGGGTTATCTCGCTATTGGCGACGCACTGCCGCTTGCACAGCAAATTGACCAAAACCCGATGCGAGGAGAGATTCCATGCCGGAAACTGCCGAGTTGGTCAATCCCTTACGCGAAGGAATTCGTATACACCGGACGCCCGACCCGTGTGCAATGGTTATTTTCGGCGCCTCCGGCGACCTTACTGAACGCAAATTGATTCCGGCGCTCTTTTATCTTACCCGCGAGCGCATGTTGCCTCCCGGCTTCGCCGTGGTGGGCTGCGGGCGCACTCCCAAAACCGATGAACAGTTCAGCCAGGAAATGTCAGATGCGGTGAGAAAATTTCTCCACCTCACCCCGGAGAGCGACGCTTTTGTGCAAGGTTTCGCCAAAGGACTGCACTATGTCACTGGCGATTTTAGCGCTCCCGAAGCCTACCAGAAACTCGCAGACACCTTGAATCACCTCGACCAGGAGCATGGAACCGCCCACAACCGCCTTTTTTATCTCGCCACGCCGCCAAGCTTTTTCCCCGTCACCGTCAAGCACCTGGGCGCGGCAGGCTTGGCCAAACCGCAGGATCCCGGAAAAACCTGGACGCGCATCATCCTGGAAAAACCCTTCGGACGGAGCCTGCAAAGCGCCCTCGAACTGAACCAAACTGTCACCAGCGTCTTTGGGGAAGATCAGGTTTATCGCATCGACCACTACTTGGGAAAAGAGACGGTGCAGAACCTGTTGGTGTTCCGGTTCGCCAATGGCATTTTCGAACCGTTTTGGAATCGCCGCTACATCGATCACATCCAAATCTCCGTGGCGGAAGAGTTGGGCGTGGAGAATCGGGGGGCCTATTACGAGGAGTCAGGTCTGCTACGCGATATGATCCAGAATCACGTGCTCCAGTTGCTGAGCCTGGTGGCGATGGAGCCTCCCGCCACGTTTCAAGCCACCGCGGTGCGCGACGAGAAGGCGAAAGTCATGCGCGCGCTGCGCCCTATCCCCATCGAGCGCGTGCCGGAATTCGTGGTACGGGGCCAGTACGTGGAAGGTTACGTCGGGGGCAAGAAAGTGCCGGCCTACCGGACAGAGCCCAAGGTTTCACCCACCTCGAACACTGAAACCTATGCGGCGTTTAAGTTCTTCATCGACAACTGGCGCTGGGCCGACGTCCCCTTTTACGTCCGCTCCGGGAAGCGTTTGCCCAAACGCATTTCCGAGATATCCA
>CAZCVY010000498.1:0-2123 GCA_964501985.1 uncultured Acidobacteriota bacterium
CCGCCAATTAGAACTGCCGCAAAAATCTAACGTCGCTCTGGAAGAAGAGCTGAATATCGTTGATGTCATACTTCATCATGGCGAAGCGATCGATCCCCAATCCAAATGCCCAACCCGTGTACAATGCCGGATCGATGCCGCCATTGCGCAACACCTGGGGATGGACCATGCCACAACCCATCACTTCGATCCAGCCGCTCTCTTTGCACACCCGGCAACCTTCGCCGCCGCAGAAGATGCAACTGATGGAAACCTCGCCGCTGGGCTCGGTAAAGGGAAAAAAGCTGGGCTGGAAGCGCGTTTGAATTTTCTCGCCGAAGAGTTTCTTGGCAAAAAAGTCGAGCGTTCCCTTCAAGTCGGCAAAGGTGATGTCACTCGCGATGGCCAAGCCTTCGATTTGATGGAACATGGGTGAATGGCTGGCATCGGGGTTGTCGTGGCGATAACATTTCCCGGGGATGATGATGTAAAGCGGCGCCCCGTATTTCTCCATCGCGCGGATTTGCACGGGCGAAGTGTGAGTGCGCAAGACGGTTTTCGAGTCAATGTAGAGAGTATCCCAATCGTCGCGCGAAGGGTGGCTCTCCGGAATGTTCAGCGCGTCGAAGTTGTAATAGACAGATTCAATCTCCGGGCCGCTCTCAATCCGGAAACCGAGATTGAGAAAAATATCCTCAATCTCGCGCTGCATCTGCGTCACGGGATGTAGAGTGCCAAGTGGCCGCCGATTGCCGGGGAGAGTAAGGTCGCCCGGGATCTCGCGAGTTACGTGACTGACAGCGCCGGAGGTTGAAGCGTGAACGGAGATTCCGGCGTCGCCTGACTGTTGAGCCCGAAGCGGCACCTCTTTCGTCAACGCGGCGAACTCAAGCGCGGCAGATTCCTGCCGGAGCAGGTTGAAATTGCGCCCTGCGAATGGTTTTAATTCCTTGGGAGAAGCCTTCAGCCACTGCTCATCGACGAACGATAGAAGTCCGTTCTTGCGCGCCAGCCAGCGGTCGCGGAGTTCTTTGCAGAGCTTTTCATGCTCGGTCTTACCCGTCGCACCGCGCGAGACCAGGGAATCCTTTTCCTCGATCATCGCCGCCCGCACCTCGGCAAAGAGCGCATCCACGGACGCGCCATCGGTAGCGCCGAGTTCGGCAAGCGTCTTCCGAACTTTTTCGTCGATGGTCATAGAGGTTTGCGCAGAGGCGGTTCGCGAACTGGCACGACCAAATATTTTCGCACGTGATGCGGCCCTGCTGAGGTTTGCAAAATATGGTGACAATGACATCCGTCGCGCGGGCATCTTGCCCGCTGTCTCGGGAGCGTCCCACTCCCGTCGGCGCGCGGGCAGGATGCCGTCGCCCCAGCGGGCGAGACGCGCGCGCTACGTTTTCTGTCAACTTCCAGCTATCGACTCTGAACTGTCGACTATCAACTACCCGCTGTCGGCTGTTGGCTGTTAAGTGCTTGCTTCACCTTGCCGGTCAACTCTGCGAAAGCCAATTGGTCTTTCACGGCCATCTCCGCGAGCATCTTGCGATCGAGTTCAATTCCCAGAGTTTTCAGTCCGTGAATGAGCTGGCTGTAAGTGAGCTCGTGCGAGCGTGCCGCAGCGCTGATGCGAAGAATCCAGAGCCTGCGGAAATCGCGCTTCTTGCGACGACGGTCGCGGAAGGCATAACGTCCAGCCTTGTCCGCTGCTTCCTTCATCGAGCGGTAGAGCTTGCTTTTAGTGAGGAAATAGCCTTTGGTGAGCTTGGAAAGCTTCTTGCGATTGGCGCGGCGCACAGTGCCGCGCTTAACTCGAGGCATGGGTTTATCTCCTTTAGTTGAATTTGCGGGGCAGTGAAGGCACCCTATTGGCCTCGGTATAGCCTTCCCGCACCCTGGAACAATCACGTGTTAGGTGCCAGGTCCCAGGTGTAAGACAGCATGTTTAAGGTGGTGGATTGCGGAGAAGAACGTAGACCGCGGAGTCATTTTCCTTTCCTGGCACCTGATACCTGACACCTACACCCTGTAACCGACAACCTCGAAAACTACCTCCCGTAAGGCAGCATGCGGAGAATCTGCGCCTCGTTCGAGGGCGATACTTCCACCGCCTTGCCCAGCCGCCGCTTCCGCTTGCTGGCTTT
>CAZCVY010000499.1:0-2097 GCA_964501985.1 uncultured Acidobacteriota bacterium
CTGGCCACGGCTGCTCGGGCCCAGTACCGGCGCGGAAGACCCGTTCGGGCCCTGGTGTACCTTGCACGCGCCGTCGTGACTCGCCCCATCATTGCGGGTCGGCCTGTCAAACGGGCTGTCTACTCCTTGCTGGATGCAACCCATGAACTCACACCTGAGGGCAAAATCAGGAGGATTCATTCCCGTAAGCCCCAGGTGGGCGCGGGCTAAGGATGAGGGTCGTCCACATTAGCAATGGCGACAGCGTGGGTGGTGCAGAACGTGGCGCCTATCGTCTCCACTGCGGCCTGCGCCTTCTCCACCAGGATTCCTCCATGCTTGTGGCCTCGCGCCGGACGGATGATCCGCACGTGATGGAGATCAACCGGAGCCGGAGATTGGCAGACCGGCTGAGGCGTTTCGCCTGGCGTCACCTTTTGCACTGGAGCGGCACGCGTTACGCCACGGCGCGCCCCCGCAACGCCAGCGTGTTTATCGATGACCGGAGTGAACTCGGGGCCGACTTGATGCACCAGCTACCCCCTTGCGACATCTTCCACCTGCACGTGATCTATGGCTTTGTTGATTTCCGCAGCTTCTTCCGCGCCGTGCCGCGGCGAATTCCGCTGGTCTGGACGCTCCGCGACCCGCTCCCTTTTACCGGGGGGTGCCTGTATTACGGCCCTTGCCGACGCTTTAATGATCGCTGCGGCGCTTGTCCCGAACTCGGCTCCAGACGTGAAAGTGACCTCTCCAGGGAAGTCTGGGAGCGCAAGAGGGCGGCCTATTCTCGCGTCCCGATTGGACGGCTCCACCTGGTGACGCCCAGCCGCTGGCTTGCCGGTGAAGCCCGGCAGAGCGAACTGCTGGGTGGGTTCCCGGTCTCGGTCATCCCCAACGGACTCGACACCGAGGTTTTCAGTCCTCGCGACCGGATGATGGCTCGATCGGCTTTGGACATACCGCGCGACGCGAGAGTGGTGCTCTTCGTTGCGGCCTCCGTCGGGGACCCCCGCAAGGGTTTTACGCTGCTCGCGGAAGCGCTCGCTCCAATTGCCTCCGATGCCGGAATCCATCTGGTGTCCGTCGGGCGGCACGGCTTCTCGCCCGACATCCGCGTGCCGACACTGAGCTTGGGTTATCTTGACAACGATCGAATTCTCTCCCTGGCGTACAGCGCGGCGGACGTTTACGTGACCCCTACTCTGGACGATAACTTGCCGCACACGGTGATGGAATCGCTCTCCTGCGGCACGCCGGTGGTGGGTTTCGAGGTCGGTGGCGTCCCCGACATGGTGCGCAATGGCGTGACTGGGTTTGTGGTGCCGAAGGGAGACACCGTAGCGCTTCGCCAAGCCATTCTGAGCGTGCTGGATAATCCCGCGTTGAGAGTTGGGATGTCGCAAAACTGTCGCCGGATCGCGCTGGAAGAATACGGTCTTAAACTACCGGCGCAACGATATTTGGCCTTATATCAGTCAATGACTTCAAATTGAGGAACCGCGGATACCATCAACTTCTCGAAGCCAGGTCGTGACTTCCTAGCTTCGAAAGCGGTGCACTGCGTTGTCCCAACCATGAGAACTCGATTTTCACTGCTGGATGCAACGCATGAACTCACTCCTGATGGCAAAATCAGGAAGGTTCATTTCCGCAAGCTCATGTTCAATGCCAGGAAGTTTTTGCGGGGCCTCTTCGAAAAACTTCGTAGAGGAGGACCGCACTGACTCTGTTTTCGTAGCGCGGGCAGCCTGCCCCGATGAATCGGGGTCCCGCCCGCTGGGGCGTGGGCATCCTGCCCGCGCGTTGACGGGAGCGGGACGCTTCCGGGACACCGGGCAAGATTCCCGCGCTACGGAATTGCGGACTATTTGTTCTAATGTTTCACAGTTGCACCGTCGCTCCCCAATGCCCCTAGATGGCTTATTTGGAATTGGTTGGGTGGATTCGACCCGCCCTCGCAGCGTTTTCTTGGATTATCAAGTGAAAAACCCCTTGACAATTAATTATCACGCGATTACTGTCCGTGACTGTAATATGCTCGTTGGTATGAAAACTCATTTTGGAATTGTCACGGACCATGTTGACCCTATTCTCGATTCCCAAGCCCTTCCAAGG
>CAZCVY010000500.1:0-2050 GCA_964501985.1 uncultured Acidobacteriota bacterium
AGTTGAAGATAGTTCCGTGGCATGAAGGCTTACCGTATTCGCGGGCATTTTCGCTCAGCGTGCGGACACGACTGGCAAGGTCGCCGTAGTCGCCACGCAGCTTCAACAGAAAAGGTTGGTTCGACTGGATAGCCCGGGATGCCTCATGGATGCGTGAGCCAGGGAAGACCTCAAGAACGCGGCGCCCAGCGTCTTCGAAAGCGGCCTCGAGCGCACGATCGAAGTTGGAGGTCAACATGGGCCCGCGGGCAAATCGAGCGATGCATCGCTCGGCGCCTTTACGAAGGTGCCGCTTGAGCTTCTTCTCCTCGAATGGCCCGCACCCAGCTAGGACAGGCCCTTCACCGACCAGCCCTTGCGGTACTCGCGCCGGAGGAAGTGGTTGGCCTCCTGAAGATTGAATTTCATCTTCTTCGCATTCCAGTTCAGGGTGGTCTTGGGAAAGCGGGTTGCGATACCTCCCAGTAGGATGGTTTCCGTGAGCGGACCGGAGTAGCCAAAGCTGGTGGTGGTTTGACCCTCTCCCCGGCAGGCATTGACAAACTGGGCGTAGTGGTTCACTTCTCCCGCGTCGGGGTATGTGTAGCCCTTAAATTTTTCCCTGGGGTAGAGAGTTGGCCGGAGGTAGCTCGGCAACAGCATGACTCCTTCGGTACCGATGAAGATGGAACCGGTCTCCGGAAGCCTGTCGCCTTCGAGCGAGGCGACGACTTCCGCCGGCGGTTTGGCAGCGCCATCATACCAGGTGATAGGCAGGATAGCAGACGCCGTCCGGGTTGTTCCGGCGAATTGGTAAAGAACTTTGCCGTCGAGCGCCCAGTTCCATTCATTCGGCGCCGGGCCTTCGGAACGAATGGAGATCGGCTCAGCCAGACCCAGAGAAGTGAAAATAGGATCGAGGATGTGGCAGCCCATGTCACCAAGTGTGCCGGTGCCGAAATCCAGCCGCTTCCGCCAGTTGGCGGGATGGTAATACTCACCCCCGATAAAAGGGCGGTCCGCACAGATGCCGAGCCAGAGATTCCAGGCGAAATTCGAAGGCACCGGATCGCTCTGGTCGGGCTTAGGGGAGGGATCGCCCCATGATTTCGGGCACCATGAATGGACCTCCTGAACCTTACCAATAGCGCCGTCTTGCACGACCCGCACCGCGGTACGGAAAGCTGCCGACGAGTGCATATGAATTCCCATCTGGGTCACGAGCTTCTTCTTGTGTGCGATCCTCATCATCTGGCGCACTTCGTGGACGTCGTGAGCCAGCGGCTTCTGGCCGTAAACGTGTATGCCTCGTTGCATGGCGCTGACGGCGATGGAAGCGTGCATGTGATCCGGAGTGGAAACGTTGGCTGAATTCAGGTTCTTCCCTTCCTTGTCGAGCAGCTCGCGCCAATCCTGATAGGCTTTTGCCTTCGGAAACAACCGCGAGGCCTTGGCCGTCCGCCCAAGGTCAACGTCGCAAATCGCGACCAGCTCAACTCCAGGGCAATTTCCGATCTGGGTCAGGTCAGCCAAGGCCATACCGTCGGCGCCAAAACTGGCGTGGCACAGCGTGCGGTTCGGCATTCGCGCCAGCAGGCCGCGCGTTATGAATGGTGCACCGATGGCCGTTGCGCCCAGAGTCTTCAGGAACTTCCGGCGAGAGCACTTTGGATTTTTGTTCATTTCGACCCGACCTAAAATTCGTCGGAAACCGCGCCGGACCACAAACTGTAAGATTTCATTGGGCTTTTCTGCCCTCCGCCACCCGAGGGCGGCGAGGTGGCCGGGCGACAGTCATTGTAATACCAAAAAATGGAATTCACACTTTTTGCAACTGAGTGTGGGGGGGCCGAAGCCGACTAGACAAAGGGGCGCGCCCCGAAACAACTGAGAAAGATCAAATTCGTAGTGCATCAGTGAGGATGCATTCAGTTTGTGCCCTCCCTCATAGTTTTATGCTTGGGGATTTACCGCCAGCTATGCCAAGTTCTTTTCATCGTGGCCAAGTTCGCAGTTGCCGATCCGGGAGTTTATCGCTTAGGCAAACATTACGTCCTGATCGGTGAGTAAA
>CAZCVY010000501.1:0-2026 GCA_964501985.1 uncultured Acidobacteriota bacterium
CCTAAATTGCGGCATAGCGCGGGCAGGATGCCCACGCCCCAGCGGGCGGGACCCCGGTTCATCGGGGCAAGCTGCCCGCGCCACGTCCGCGTTCTGCGCTTTGCGTTCAGGGACCTGCGGATTGCCGTTTTGGCAGGTTTTCGAACCGCCATTCTGAGCGAGCGTCGGGCACTCCTGAGCAGGGTAGCGAGGAGGCTGCGTCGTCCAACTTCCTTCGCGGTTCGAAAACATCGAAACAGAGAGCTGGCTGGAAGCACTCAAGCGTTCAATCTCTGTGGACGGGGAGGGCCGGTGAGGACCGCCAAAATTGCGAACCTCTGCGTCGCCCCGCTCCTGTCAGACAGCTATATTTCGATATAACGAAAGGAGCCATCATGAAGATCGGCATCATCCGAGCAGGGAATAAGGGCGCAACGCTTGCCACCGGGTACCCCCGCCCGCGAGCTTGTTCGTTTGGCCCGAGCGATGTGGCCCAGCCTGCCGCAAAGCGGAGGACGGGTTAGCCTGCGGCTGGCGGCGGGAAAAGCGGCTACGGCTCGCTCGACGATCCACTTCGACTCAGGGAAGTTCGAAGCCGGAGAGTCTCAAAGCCGTCTTGTCGAAGGTCAAGGTGCGGGAACAGCCGGCTTTAGCTCCAAGCGCCGCGATGAGGGCGTCGGCAAACGAGCCTCGACCTTCTTTAAGCGCGATCATCGCCGTAAACACTTCTTGCTCGTGATCGATAACCAGCGTATCGGCTTGAAGCATTCCTTCAAGAGCGCGAACGATCTCGTCGTCGGCGAGGTCGTAAGCGCGATCCAGCACCCACACGGTCTCGACCATGGCCACGACGCTGATGAAACCGGGATTATCCTCGGTCAGACAGACCTCGAGAACATCTGTGGCCAGCGGCGATTGAATCGGGTCATCCTGGGTGAGGTAGCGAACGAGGATATTGGTGTCAAGTCCGATCATCGGCGTCGGGCGTGCGGCTGGATTCCCGTGGCGCCCTCGGCGATGGCTGCACGCATTCCCTGTAGCGTCACCGGCCGGCGGGGGCGCGAGAGGATGCCCCTGAGTGCCGAGACGGCAAGTTTGGGCAAAAGCACCACAGTGCCGTCGGGATGGACAAAAAACTTCACGCGATCCCCCGGCTTCAAGCCAAGGTGCTCTCGGATAAACTTCGGAATAGTGGCTTGGCCCTTCGCCGTAATCGCCGATTCCATGTTTCCCCCATTACATTCCTATAAATGTAATACCACGGAGCAGGGCCCCAGGCAAGACGAAACAGCGAGACGGAAAGTAGCGCAGGGCTCGCTCTCCAGCCCTGCGGCTCTTCCCCCGCGCGGGCAAGATGCTTATAGGCGCTAAGATAGGCCCTTCCTCGTTAGGCCCCGAAGGGTGCAGCGCCTCCGGCGCTGAACCCTAATACCTATAAGGGGCCAACGTTGAGTAGCCGCAGGTTTTGACCTGCGGAAAACGGAACCCCACCCGACTACCCAACCGCAACGGGGTTCACCGTCGGAAAGGTCGGCCCCTTCAGGGCCGTAGACATTCGGGCGCTCGCGTTTCCGTAGGTTTCACCTACGGCTACTCACGGCATCCCGCTGCGCGGGAAGGTGACGCGGCGAATAGGAAAGGCGCTTATCTTAGCGCCATTGGGCAGGATGCCCGCGCCCGAGCCGGCAAGAGAACGTGTGAAAAAAACAATTTCACGCGAAGGCGCGAAGGCGCGAAGGCGCAAAGATGTGTGGCTGAAACCGCCTTGTTTTCTTTGAGGGCTTGGAGTCTTTGCGCCTTTGCGTGAAATGCTTTTGATTATTTCACACCTTCGGACGCCCACCCCACGTCCGGAGTCTGCGTTTTGGTTTCAGGGAACTGTGGATTGCCGCCGTGACAGGTTTTCGAAACGCGATCCTGAGCGAGCGCCTGGGGACTTCTACAGCGAGATTGTTTCCCGTCGAAATGCTGGGTGAGGCGGGACTCACGACGATGACTGACCCCTGACGCGCACAGAGGAGTAATCCGGCAACTTCCGAGTGGCCGA
>CAZCVY010000502.1:0-1915 GCA_964501985.1 uncultured Acidobacteriota bacterium
AGCCGAAATTGAAATTCTATTGCCAGCTTGTGCCGTTCGAAGAGCCGCAGGGCCGGACTGCGGGCCCTGCGCTACGCGGAACGGATTTGTTGCGGGATTTGACGGACCGGGTCGAAGCTATGGCGCGCGCGGTTTATCAGGAATTATTGGCCCGCGTTGATGTCAAGCTGGGGGAGCCGGCTCTGCTGCTTCCCGATATCATCGACATCGGGCGCAAACAGGAGTATGAAAGCAGAACCGTTCCGCAACTTCGTGAGGCACTGGCGCGAGGCCGCTTCAAGAGTCTGGGTGATCTGCTCGAATGGTTGCGGATCGAAGTCGCCGCCATGACGCCGGGGGCAGACCCGCTTCCCGCCTTGAGGGCAAGCCTGGCGTATCTTTGCCGGCGATGGGAAAAGGACCTGGGGGGCGCGCCGCTGTTGAGCGAACTCGCGGCGTGGGCGGGGCGATGAGGTAAGGGGCCTACTTCCATTCACCGCCGATCTTCCAGTATTCGAGGGCAGGTCCTTTAAGGCCGCCCGGGCCAGCCGTCACCGCGAGTTTAGCCAGATCCTCCATTTCCTGCGGGGTGTAAGGGGTGAAATTCTGGGCGATGCGCACGTCGTCGTCGAGTTGTCCGATGGTGCTACAGCCCACGGTGGCGCAGTGAATGGGGAGGCTGAGGGCGTACCGCAGGCATTCCTCGGCGTTCAAAACGCGCAAGAGGAACGCGTTGGCGAACACCTTCATGGCTTGGATGCCGATGCCGCGTTCCGCCGCCAGCGGCAAGGTGATCTTCTGGAAACTCAGGTAGGCCGGATCGGCAGCGTGGAGCGGCATCAGGATGGAATCCCACTTGTCGTAGGCCTTGAGCATGGCTACGTGCGTGTTGGGATCGTGGTGGCCGGTGAAACCGAAGAACCGGCACTTGCCTGCCTTCCGGGCGGCCTCGAAGGCTTCAATGGCTCCTCCGGGCGCGAAGATCCGGTCCACGTCCGTCTGGTCCTGGATGCCGTGCATCTGCCACAGGTCGACGTAATCTGTCTTGAGGCTCTGGAGTGAGGTATTCAGATCCTCCTCGGCTTCTTTTCTCGTACGCTTGGTACATTTGGTGGTGATGAAAACATGCTTGCGAACGTCCGCCAGTGCGTCGCCGTAGACCTCCTCGGAGTGTCCGTCCCAGTAAGCGTGAGCGCAATCGAAGTAGTTCAGTCCCAGATCGTACGCGTGGCGCACCTGAGCGCGGGCTGCCTCCTTATTGCGAAGGAGGGCCAAGCGGGCTCCGCCCTGGCCAATGACCGTCAGCTTCACGCCGGTCTTGCCGAATTCCCGCATGGGAATCCCGCCGGCTTTCGGTTTGGGCGGACGCGCACCGAGCCCCGTGATCCCCAGGCCGGCAAACACGGCCCCCACGAAGGTCCGGCGGCGTATGGGCTGATTGATCATGTTCATCTTCAAATCCTCCACGATAAAACCCAAAAGGCTTCGCGCCATATTATTACGCTGACGGGGTGGAAAGCCCAGCCACTTTCCCGAACGGGTTTAGTCCTGTGCCGAATCGAGTGGTTTTGGCGGAGTGTACAATTCAAGACCGGACTGTCAGGATCCTCGCCCGAAGGCTTGGATGTGCGTTTCGCGAGACGGCTTGACTCTTCGCTGCAGGCCCAGAGGTACGGGCCGCTTTGATCGAATCCGATGTTCTTACTAAGATGGTCGGGAGTGAAAATGGAAATGAATCGTCGGGACTTTATGGTGTTACCGGCGGCGGCGATGGCGACTTCTCTATTCGGTGCAGTCTCCGACGTTCCCTGGCAGCGGAAAATCCGGCGCCTCGGCCAATTGAATATGACAGAGCACGATCCGGTGACGCTGAACGTCGAGGAGTGGGCCGACTATTGGGTCAGCTTGAAAGTGGACGCCACGCTCGTCAGCGTCA
>CAZCVY010000503.1:0-1887 GCA_964501985.1 uncultured Acidobacteriota bacterium
TACACTTCGCAGGCGCGCAACGGCTATGAATCCGACCTCTTCCGCCTCCGGGTTTACGATCGCGAGACCCAGAAGACTGCCGATCTAGCCCCGGGATTTGACCAGTGGGTCAGTGGATTCGCCTGGGCGCCCGACAGCAACACCATCTACTTCACCGCCGGAGACCACACCCGACAGCCGGTTTTCAAGACCACAGTTCATATGCCGAAGGTCGAGAAGGTTTTGGAAGGCACGAATGACGACCTCAGCGTGAGCCCTGATGGCACGTGGCTGCTCCTCAGTCGAACGAGTTTGACGCAGCCCGCGGCAGTCTATCGTGTTGCCTTGTCAGGCGGCGCAACGATCTTGCTTACGCACGAAAACGACGCCCTGCTCGCGGACCTCGACATGAATCCGGCGGAGATCGTGACCACGCCGGGCGCGCTGGGGGCGGAGATCGAGAACCTCCTGTTGAAGCCGCCCGGGTTCGACCCTGCCAAGCAGTACCCAGGGCTGCTGCTGGTTCATGGCGGCCCGCAGAGCGCTTGGGAAGACGCTTGGAGCTATCGCTGGAATGCACAGATGTTCGCCGCGCACGGCTACGTGGTGCTGATGACGAACTTCCACGGCTCCACGGGATACGGCCAGAAGTTTGTGGAAGAAATCTCCGGCGACTGGGGAGGCGCGCCCTACCAGGACCTGATGAACGCTACGGACTACCTCGAAAAACAGGGCTACGTCGACAAGACCCGCATGGTCGCAGCGGGCGCGTCATTCGGCGGATTCATGATCGACTGGATTGCCACTCACACCAATCGCTTTAAGGCTCTGGTTTCGCACGACGGCGTTTACGATAATCCCAGCATGTACGGCGAGACGGAAGAGATTTGGTTTGATGAGTGGGAGTTCAAGGGCGTGCCTTGGGATAAAGAATCGATGGCACTGCGCCTGAAATGGTCGCCATCGAGCTACGTCCAGAATATCAAAACTCCGATGCTGCTCGTTGAAGGCGCGAAGGACTTCCGCGTGCCGGAGGGGCAGGCCTTCCAACTGTTTTCAGCCTTGCAACGGCGCGGCATCAAATCCAAGCTGCTCTACTTCCCCGATGAAGGGCATTGGGTGCTGAAGCCGCAGAATAGCCAACTCTGGTACAAGACGGTGCTGGGTTGGCTGGATGAGCACGTGAAGTAGCCAGGGAACCGTAGGGGGCGAACTGATTGTGGATAGTCCGCTACTGGGCGCTAAAGAGTGGTAATCCGCGGGTGAAAAGCGGCACAAACCAATTGACACGGTGGCGGTGGCAGAACAGAGTGGGTATTGGAACAGTACGCGTTGCTGATGGTACGATATGCGCGGCAGAACTTCATTTGCATGAGGCCCGGCGGTAGGCAAGAAGGAACCAGGCGATCGTAGCGCGGACCTCGGGCGTCCAGGTTCGCGCTACGATTACCGTTTTCTGTGAGCTGTCGGCTGTAATCTGCCACCTTGAAAGGACTCCCATGACTCACGACGAGATCGTTCGCAAAAAGCAAGAATACCTGTTCAACTGTGTCACCACCTATTTTAAGGACCCGATGGTGATTGACCATGCCAAAGGCCAATACGTCTGGGACGCCGAGGGCAAGCAGTTTCTCGACTTCCTGGGCGGCATCGTAACGGTCAGCGTGGGCCACGCGAACCCGAAGGTGACAGACAAAATCAAAGCGCAGATTGACAAGGTTCAGCACACGTCCACGCTGTTCATCACGGAAGCCTTAGTGAATCTGGCAGAGAAAGTGGCCGCGATAGCGCCCGGCAAGCTCAAGAAGAGCTACTTCACCAACAGTGGGACAGAAGCCAACGAGGTGGCCATCCTTGCGGCGCGCATGTACACAGGCAATTATGAGCTCCTGGCGCTGCGGCATGGTT
>CAZCVY010000504.1:0-1831 GCA_964501985.1 uncultured Acidobacteriota bacterium
TTGTCGCCTTGATTTTGCTCTGAAATTGGCGCAACGCCCCAAAAGAGCATGCCGACGCCGAGCAAATTTCCTGTGAATGGTCTGCGTAAACGCTACGCCGTCAGGGAGGGGTAATGCAGGCAAGTCCCCATCGGAAAGCCTGCGGTTGCACGATGCTCAACTTCCAAACATACCGCACATCGTCAAGGAACTCGGCGATGGCGGCTCTTAGCCGACCATACTCGGACTGAACTGCCACTGCGTATGGGGCGTAGCGATACCACATCCTGAGGCGGCTTTCGGGATCATCAAGGCTCCAACAACTCAAGTAGTAACATTCGCTGCGCAGGCGATTTGAGTCTTGATGAGGACCAAGTTCTAACTCGTCATCGAGGACATAAGGGACCAGTTTGAGCCTTCGACGGAGGTAGCTGTCGGTTGGCCGGCCTTCGTTTGGATCATCAATCTTGTAGAGGTCTGTTCTGCGAAAATACAGCTCTTCGTTAGCCATGAGATCCCGGAAATAGGACATCTTCAGAAACCGCCAAATCGAGGCATTATCATCCGGCTCAATTTTCTTGTCGTGGTCAAGAATGGGCATCTCGTTTGAATTCTACCCGGGTATGCTTAGATTTGGAACTGCTCTTAATCCGCAACTGCTGCAAGGTACTTCTACGACGCGAAGCACAACCGCGCTGGGCGTGGCCCACACCTTTGCGGATTACCCCCCTCTGGTCGCCAAGCGTTTACTAACCGCCGACGCTGCTTCTATGGCGGGCACTTGGCCGTATTACGGCCTTACAGTACGCGTGGATTTGCTGGCCAATGGCCCGCTTCTAGGAATTTGGAAACCTTTCACGAGCCAGGGCGCATGGCACGCGGCCGGTGTCAGCCGTGCAACGCCTCATGTTAACGCCTATGCGGCTTGACGGAGGGATGGGCGTTCGTTTATATTCATAATGAATACAAATGACGGAGCCCCATCATGCCGAAAACGCTGACTATGCGGCTGGACGACACGACCTATGAGACGTTTGTGCGCGCCGCACAAGCGGAGCGGCGGTCGCTCGCAAACCTGGTTGAAACTGCTGCCCTCCGCCACATCCAGGATAGCCAGTTTGTTGATGACGCGGAGATGGCGGAAATCCTCTCGCGGCCGGGGCTGGTAAAACGTCTGAAAGCGGGTTCTCGCGATGCCCAAAGGCGAAGAGGCAGGTTCGTTCCAGCCGTTTAGGATTTTCGAGACGCGAAGCTTCCTCGCCGACCTCGCCCGCTTAGGAAGCTCTGCCCAGAGCCGGCTCGATACCAAACTGCGTGATTATGTTTACCCGATACTTCGCCAAACCCCGCACGCCGGTTCGAATATCAAGCGGTTGAAAAACTGGGACCCGCCGAGATGGCGATACCGGGTGGGCGATTGGCGTTTCTTCTATGAGATCGATGAGAAGCAGCACATCGTTTTCATGACCGCCGCCGATCATCGCAAAGAGGCGTATCGCTAGGCCCCCTCTCAAGACCCGCACTTCAAGGCAGGCCGTCATGGGATCTACGCGGCACGTTACGGCTCCATTTAAATCCTGAACTTCTGGACAGACCCCAGCCACTTCACCGGCATGTGCGCGGCGAGGGCATTGGCCAGGCGCTCGTCCGCGGTCACCAGTTCAGCCTTCAGGCGGACCGCCAGCGCCACATACATACTGTCATAGACCGTCCGATCGAAGGTGGCGGCGATGCTGAAGGCGTCCTCGAGCAATTCGAGCGAGGAGGTGGTGGGTAATGATCGCTTCTGAAGCGCCAGGATTGCTTCCTCCGCTGCGCTCCGCGTCCACCTCCCCTGCCGAACCGCCTTCCA
>CAZCVY010000505.1:0-1820 GCA_964501985.1 uncultured Acidobacteriota bacterium
TCCCTGACGTGAACGTTTGGCTGGCGCTGGCCTACCGGGGCCACCAGCATCACCCAATTGCCTCCGCCTGGTTCGAGCGGCTGGATACGGAAGAAGCCATTTTCTGCCGCTTCACCCAACTGAGCTTTCTGCGGCTTCTTACCCATCCCGCGATCATGCGCGATGAAGTCAAGACGCAACAGGAAGCTTGGAAGGCTTACGATCAGCTCTCGAACGACGCGCGGGTAAGCTTTTTCTCCGAGACCGACCCTGAGCGCGTGGAGGCGGCGCTGCGGGCGCTGACGGCGAGCTCGCGCGTTGCCCACCAGCAGTGGCCGGATGCCTATCTGGCGGCGTTTGCAATGGCTTCGGGTCTGACCCTGGTCACGTTTGACCAAGCGCTGGGAAAACTGGCGGGAAAAGAGTGCGTGTTGCTGCCTTGAGCCCGGCCCCCAACGGGCTGCCGGACTTACGCTCGCGCCCCCCGTTCGGCCAGCGGCCCGATTCATCGCGGCAGGCTGCACGCGCTACGAAACCGTTCGTCGCCTGATTTCGCAATCCTCAATGAGCGCTAGGAAGCGGCGGCGCCCGCGGTTCGGACCGTTTCCCTTCCCAAGAACTGACGAACGGCGGCGCCCGAACCCCGTACCCCGAATCCCGTGTCCCGTATCCTTTATCCCGTGCCCCTCGTCCCGTAACCCGTTTCCCGTACCCCGTGTCCCGTATCCCGATTCCCGCTGGCTGGCGCAGAGTGCAACTCTGCGTTTTTGGCCGGTAGGACCGAACTTGCGCTGTGCGCCGGTCCGTGGTACTTTTCGACGATGGGCGCGAATGAAGTATTGGAATACGTGAAGGCTTTGCCGACGCGAGAGCGTCGGAGATTCTTTGCCAGCGTGCACGAGCTGGAAACCGCGCTGGAACTGGCGCCGGCAGCGCAACGCCGACGCGCGATTCGCTGGCCCGACGCTGCCGCTCGGCGTCGTCGTATTTGTGGCGACAAGGTTCTGCCCAATTTAGTTCTTCTGGCGAGGGAACAGGAGCGCTACTAGCGCCGCATGAGCCTTTACGCGGACACTAGTCTTCTCATCTCGTATGACATCAACGATTCTAATAGCGTGGGCGCCCAGGCCATCCTTCACCGAGCGACCGAGCCTCTGCCATTCACCGCACTGCATCGCCTGGAAATGAGGAGCGCCCTTGCTCTCGGGGTGTTTCGGCGCATCCTCACCTCCGCCCAAGCCAGCGGCGCGTGGTCGGATGTGGTGCGCGATTTGCGGAGTGGCCGCCTAGTCGCTCAACCCGTTAATTGGATCCCGGTTTATCGCACCGCAGCACAATGGGCCGCGCTCCACAGTCCCCGCCTCGGCTGCCGCAGCCTCGATGTATTACATGTCTCTCTGGCCAAGAAGCTTGAGGCTAAGGAGTTTTTCACTTTCGACGAGCGGCAGAAATCGCTGGCGCGCGCACTTGGCCTCGCTGTCGGACCATGAAATAAATAATCCAACCCTGTCAAACTCTTCGTCCGCGATCGTCCAAAAACTCTGGAACCACTGCTCAGGAAGGACGCTGTCAGCCGTGCAACGCCTTATCCTAATGCCTATACGGGACAAGGGACACGGGAAACGCGACACGAAGTGCGGGATAGGAGTTGGAGGGTTCGGGTGCAATGGCGGTTTCCGCAGCTCGATGGTTGAATCCTGCGGGCAGCGGACAGGCGGCGGCGCTCGAATCCTGAATCTCGTTCCCCGTACCCCGTGTCCCGAATTCGGTGTCCCCTCTCCCGTTTCCCGTACCCCGTGTCCCGAATTTGGCATACAATGCCCGCATCCCGGTTCTCCACT
>CAZCVY010000506.1:0-1000 GCA_964501985.1 uncultured Acidobacteriota bacterium
TGGAGGAGGCGATCAACCGCACCCGCGAAGTCCGGGGGCACTTCATCTCGCTGCTCTACCGGTGCGTCCTCACCGGGCCTCCTCGCGCCGAGCTGGAATACCGTGGCGGCCCCCCGGCGCCCGGGTTCTGGAAATGGCACGCGAGCTGTCCGCCCGATTTGCTCCCCGTACACCGGGTTTACCAGCAATTTCTGTAACGGCTGCCGCTGGAAATTAGAAACTGGAAACTAGAAACTGGAAACTGGAAATTAGAAACAGGGATATCGAAACTAGGAGCCAGAAGCTAGGAGCTAGAAGCCAGAATTTAGGGGCGTAGCGGCGAGTTTACCTCGCCATGCGGCGGCGGACGGCCTCGCGACCCGTTTCCAGTTTCGAGTTTCGATTTTCGAGTTTCAAGCCTCGATTTTCCCGTATCCCGTTTCCCGTATCCCGTGTCCCGTATGTCTCCATGAGCAAGCCCATCATTCACGTTGAAAACCTCGGCAAGCTCTACACCATTGGCGAGCGCCACGTGGACCGCGGGCTGCGCCATGTCCTCGACCGCGCGGTTTCTGCCCCGTTCCGGCTTTTCAAACGGAGAAACGGATCCTCCCCGAATGGCGACCCCACCAAGATCTGGGCGCTCAAGGACGTTTCTTTCGACATTCAACAGGGCGACGTGGTGGGGATCATCGGCCGCAACGGGGCGGGGAAGACCACGCTGCTCAAGATTCTTGCCCGCGTCACCAAGCCCACCAAGGGATTTGCCGACGTTCACGGACGCATGGGCAGCCTTCTGGAAGTCGGCACCGGCTTCCACCCGGAGTTGACGGGCCGGGAAAACACTTTTCTGAACGGCGCGATTCTGGGCATGAGCAAGAAGGAGATTGAAAGGAAATTCGACGAGATTGTGGCGTTCGCTGAAATCGAGAAGTTCATCGACACCCCCGTGAAGCATTACTCGAGCGGGATGCAGGTTAGACTCGCCTTTGCGGTCGCTGCCCACCTTGAACCGGAGATT
>CAZCVY010000506.1:1010-1701 GCA_964501985.1 uncultured Acidobacteriota bacterium
CCGTGGGAGACATCACGTTTCAGAAAAAATGTCTCGGCAAAATGGGCGATGTGGCAAACGAAAGCCGCACAATCCTCTTCGTCAGCCACAATTTGCAACACGCGCAGGCGATTTGCCGATCTGGCATTCTGTTGGCGGGGGGAAAGGCCTTACGGCAAGGCGAGATTTCGGGGGTAGTCAGAGATTACTTGGCCATGTCGCCCTACACCGGAGCGAACTATCGAATCGACACTGGGGCTGTAATCTTTGACGGCATTGCCAATCGTGCCGATCTTGACCACGTTGCACCGAATGAGAATTTGGAGTTCCGCCTCAAGTTTCGAGCCGGTTCAGCGCCACTAGCGAATATCATGATCGACTTTGCATTACACAACGACCGGAACGATTACGTTGTGCACTCGAAGTCGCGACTTGTGGACTTTCGGTTCAGCGTTCCGGCCCGGCAACAATTTGAAATCATTTATGATGTGAAGTCCCCGCGCCTTGCGCCTGGTAAGTATACTCTGACGGTGTGTCTTATCCAAGGAAACAGGGCGCTCCTCTTGGTAGATAACATCGATGCCTGCCTTGTCAGCGCCAAGCCATACTTTGGGGTCCCTGAGCTATTTGATGGTGTTAACTCGGCAATACTTCCTGAGTTTAGTATACGCGCAGAGGGTGTCTGATAACCGTCTTCACGCGACTACACTTC
>CAZCVY010000507.1:0-1699 GCA_964501985.1 uncultured Acidobacteriota bacterium
GAGTGGATGCGCTTGAAATGCAAACTGGGATGTTGGGGGTCTTCCAGCCAGAGGCGGTAAGCTTCTTGCGCGCTCTGCCGGATCTCCTTGGGAAGCTGTTCAAGGGCCTCGCGGAAACGCTCGGTGGAATGAGAATTCACAACTCGCCCAGCGGCTTGGTCTTTCCGGCTTCGAACTCGGCCAGAGCTTCGTCGGCGAGTTTCCCGAGTTGGTCCTGCGAGTTCGCGAAGGCTTCGCTCCAGCGGCGCTCCGAGGCAAGGTCGGAAAGTATCTCGCGAGCGAGCAAATCCTGTTCCTGCTGGGGCAGCTTCGATGCCTCGGTAAAAGCCTTTTCGAGTAGCTTCGTCATAGACTCGACTCCAAAGTTCTTCTTCCGCCTCAGTATATCCCGCGAACGCATCGTTTCCAGCGGTACTCACACCGACGCCTGTTCGGCTCGTCGCTGGAAAATCTCTATGAAGCAATTGACGAGTGATACGGCAGCGGGGGTGATGCCGGGAATGCGCGAGGCTTGTCCGAGGGTCAGAGGGCGCACCTTGGTGAGTTTCTCCACGACCTCGCGCGAAAGGCCGGAGACCTTGCCGTACTCGAACCATTCGGGAATGCGCCGCGATTCAGCGCGCTTCATCCGTTCCATCTGCTTTTCCTGCTGTTGCAAATAGCCTTCGTATTTGAAATCTGTTTCCACTCGCCGAGCTTCTTCGTGGGAGAGCAAGGGCAATTCAGGCAATGGTTCCATCGAGGAATCCCCACCCTTATCCGGGGCGGTCCGCGAGCCGTCCGAGCGCAATCCCTGAAGTCCCTCACTGACCCATTCCATCAAGTCGTCAATTCCCAGTTCTGTGCGCTTGAGCAATTGCGCGCCGGTCAAAGGCGAAGGCGCGGTAAGATGTCCGCCTTCCATCAGTCCCAACCGGGTGTAGATTTCCCGGCCCGCGCGCGACCGTGGATCCAAGCGCGTTTCCAGCAGGAATTTCGATGCGGCACTGATGCGCAGTTTCTTTTCCACGAACGCTTCGTAGTCCTTCTGCTTGATGGTGCCGACCTGATATCCCAAGGGAGTCAAGCGTTCGTCGGCGTTGTCGATGCGTAGGTGCAAGCGAAACTCGGCGCGCGAGGTGAACATGCGGTAAGGCTCGTCCACGCCCTTGCTCACGAGGTCGTCGATCAGGATTCCCGCGTACCCCTGCGCGCGATCGATGGTGATGGGCTGTTTCCCTTGCGCTCGCAGTCCGGCATTAATCCCAGCCATCATCCCCTGGCAGCCCGCCTCTTCGTACCCGGTCGTCCCGTTAATCTGGCCGGCGAGAAACAGATCCTGGATTTTCTTGGTCTCGAGCCACGGATAGAGTTCGGTGGGCTGCACCATGTCGTACTCAATGGCATAACCCGGACGAATCATGTCCGCGTTTTCGAGGCCCGGAATGGATTTCACCATGGCCATCTGCACGTCAATGGGCATGGAAGTTGACATGCCGTTGACGTAGATTTCGTTGGTGTCCAGGCCCTCCGGCTCGAGGAAAATCTGGTGCTGCGCCTTGTCGGGGAACTTTACGATCTTGTCTTCAATGGACGGGCAATAGCGCGGCCCGATGCCCTTGATCTGCCCGGAATAGAGCGGGGCGCGATGCACGTTTTCCCGAATGGCGCGATGGGTCTCCGCGTTGGTGTAAGTAATCCAACAGACCGTTTGCGGCTG
>CAZCVY010000508.1:0-1606 GCA_964501985.1 uncultured Acidobacteriota bacterium
CGGGTATAACCGCTTCCAGTATGGCGGCTATTCGTTCGGTTACAATCAAGGATGGCCAGTAGGCTGGGGCTATAGCGACAACTTTTATGTCGAATACATCGATGGCGCGTATTTTCTGTGCGACCTGAGATTCCCCGGCGTCCAGATTACCCTCAACATGTTCTGACGCTTTACCTAGCGCACCTTCGGGGAAGGATTCAGCCGGCACGGGCCGGGCGGATCGCCCCGAGGGGGAAGCCGGGCAAGCCCCTCGACTGAGCTATTTTGACCAGACGCGCGAAACACCCTGGGATATAAGTAGGGTGTATCTCCCAGCCAGCGGTTGATACGACCAAACTCGTGGAAACAGAATCTAAAATTCGGAAAATCGCATTTCTCGGCGATTATTTGCCGCGCAAGTGCGGCATCGCCACGTTCACCTCCGACCTTCTCACCTCGGTGGCGGCGGAGTACCCCCAAAGCCAATGCTTCGCGGTGCCGGTCAATGATGTCGAGCAAGGGTATGCGTATCCCAGCGTTGTGCGTTTCGAAATTGAAGAGCAGGATCTGGCATCTTATCAACGCGCGGCGGACTTCCTTAACATCAGCAACGTGGACATCGTCTGCGTTCAGCATGAGTTTGGGATTTACGGCGGACCTGCCGGCCGCCATCTGCTGGCGCTGGTGCGCGAGCTGAAAATGCCCGTGGTTACGACGTTCCACACCCTCTTGCGCGAGCCCAACGACACCCAGCGGCGCGTGATGCAGGAATTAATTGCGCATTCGACGCGGCTGGTCACGATGACCGAACGCGGGCGCCAGATGTTGCAGGAGATCTACCGGGCGCCCTGTCCGAAAATCGACCTCATCCCGCACGGCATTCCCGACATCCCGTTTGTGGATCCCAATTATTACAAGGACCAGTTCGGCGTGGAAGGAAGGACGGTGTTGCTCACCTTTGGGCTGCTTTCGCCCAACAAGGGAATTGAGAATGTCCTGAACGCCCTGCCGCAGATTCTTGCGGAGTTCCCGGACGTAGTTTATATCGTTCTGGGCGCGACGCACCCCCACGAGTTGGCGGAGCGCGGGGAGGCCTATCGTCTTAGCCTGGAAATCCTGGCCAAGAAGAACAAGGTCGAGAAGAGCGTCATTTTTTACAACCGCTTCGTCGAGCTCGAGGAGTTGAAGGAATTCATCGGCGCGGCGGACCTCTATATTACGCCCTACCTCAACGAGGCGCAGATCACGTCGGGCACGCTGGCTTACACCTTTGGCGCCGGCAAGGCAGTGGTTTCGACTCCTTATTGGCACGCCACGGAATTGCTGGCGGAGGACCGCGGTGTTTTGGTCCCCTTCGGAGATTCGAGCGCTATTGGCCGCGCGGTCTGCGGCTTGCTGCGCGATCCCAACCACCGCAACGCCATCCGCAAGAACGCTTATAGGCTTGGCCGCGATATGGTGTGGAGCAACGTCGCGCGCCTCTACATGCACAGCTTCGAGCAAGCTCGTCTCCAGGGCGCATCGTTGTCGCGAAAGTTGTTCGCGACGAAGACTCTCGATCAGCAACCGCGAGAGTTGCCGGAGATCAGATTGGACCACCTTTCCCGGATGACCGATTCCACCGGCA
>CAZCVY010000509.1:0-1605 GCA_964501985.1 uncultured Acidobacteriota bacterium
TCCTGCTGCCCCTGCACGAGCGCTTTCAGCACACCCGGGTCAATCAAGACTGCGATGGTCACCGGCATGTCGTGCTTGGCGATGAGATTGTCGAATACAATCGGAATGCGCGCGCGGCCATCGTCGCTGATATAACCCTTCCCATCCTGGAACACCATCACGCAGGCAGGTTTTTCCTGCGCATATTGGGCAGGCACATAAACCCAGTAGTCGCGCACCGTCCCGGGGAAGATCTTGCTGGTCCAGGTGTAGTGCGTTACCGTGCCCTGGGGCACTCCGGGCTGGCGCTGGGAGTCCGGCCCCAGGGGGTAATCGTCCGCCAAGCCGGCAAGTCCCGAGAGCGCGGCAAGCAGCGCGGCAAGCAGACCCAACTTTTTCATACCCTGTCCTCCGCCTCGGTTTGGGCATCGTACCACGTGCCAAGGGATATCGAAAGCACGCCATGCTCCTGCACGCAGTTTTCCATTAAGATATTTGTTAATAGCTTTGATCATCTAGCTTTTCTTACCTGACGCTATGTAGATTAAACGGCGCATAGTGGAGTTCTGCGGCGACATTATGCACACATCGTTTCGACAAACCGCGTACCTGCAACCGCTTAGTCCCAGGCAATCCTTGGAAATGCGATTGCACATGAGATCAGTCCACGCTCGCGTTTGAGCCAGCTATGTGTAAGCCGGCACTTATGGAACGGAAATCCAAGTACCCAAACATTCGCAAGGATGTAATCCATTGACCTAAGGGGGTAATGATGCGCAGGACCGCGCAGACTCTTCTTGTTGTAGTATTTCTCCTCTTTATGTCGGGATGCGGAAGCCAAAATCAATCCCAAGTTGTCACCCCGACCCCAGTAACTCCGAGCACAGCCAGCGTACCCGTCAGCCTATCGGTGACTGACGACCCTCCTGCTGGCGTAACGGTTCTATTCTTTCAACTCAACATCACCGGAGCCTCTCTCACGACTTCATCGAGTTCCTCATCGGGGAGCGTCTCGCTATTGAGCAGCACGAACCCGATCCCTGTAAATGTCACTCAGCTCCAGACGGACTCGGCTTTTCTTGGCAACGCGAGTGTGGCGGCAGGAACCTATACCGGCCTGAATCTGACCTTCTCGAATCCTCAACTCACGATCTATAACGCCTCAGGTTCAACGATCGGCACCGGCGCCAATGCTTGCGCAAATAATACGGTGTGCCAGCTCCAGCCGTCGGCCACGAATCTGAGCCTTACGCTCAATTCGACGCCTCCCTTCCCAGTTACCTTGAACGCGAGTTCGCCCTTGGCTTTCTTGCTCGATATCCATTTGAACACGGTCATTCAATCTGATCTCAGCCTGAATTTCGGGGTCACGAATGGGGTTACGATATCGCAATTGCCCACACCTCCCTCGGGAACGCCCATTCCGCACCTGGGCCACTTAGTTGGGACGATTCAGAGCATCAACTCCAGCACGACTCCTAACAGTTTCATGCTCCAAAGTGGCTTCGGCAAGACCTTTACCATCGACGTAGGTAGCAGCACGACTTACGAAAATTTCCCTGCCAGTTCCGCCTGCACAACTTCGGCTGAAACCTTTGCGTGTCTGGCTGCGCAGCAAGTTGTAAA